>NZ_JAOBSQ010000048.1:0-85778 GCF_025246485.1 Acidovorax sp. K2F | reverse complement strand
GGGGCCGGCGGAGGCTATCGATGCATTGCTGTATCCCGCTGGTTGACGGTACGTCTGCGGTGTGGCTGGCCTGCGTGGCAAGGGCGTAGGCATGTGGTTTGACAAGCTTGTGGACCGTAACGCCCCCGGCGTCCGTGGCCTGCTGGTGGTGGTGGCCCTGGCATTGATCGGCGCAGTGCTGGTGGTGCAGGGTGCACAGCACTGGCGAGCGGGCGAGCGGGCGACCGAGCGTTCACGCGTGTTGCACCAGACGGCAGATGCCCTGCAAGCCCAGACCACTGGCGGCTCCATGCTCGGTGCGGTATCGCTGATGGGCCTGAGCGAGCCTTTGCTCAAGGACATGGCGCTGGGCCGTTTGCCCCCTGACCACCCCGAGGCACTGTCCCGCCTGGCCGTGGCGCGCGGGCGCTTTCTGGTGCAAGGCGTGTACGTAATGTCTGCCGATGGCACCGTGGTAGCGCACGAGACCCCTGGCGAACGATCCACGGGCCTGAACCTTGCATTCCGCCCGTACTTCCAGCAGGCCATCCAGGGCGCCAACAGTGTGTATGCCGCCATTGGCAGCAATACCCAGGAGCGTGGGCTGTACTACGCAGCGCCACTCTATGAAAGCGACACGCCATCGAGCAGCATCATCGGCGTGGTGATGTTCAAGGTGGGTTTTGAGCCGGTGGACCTGCTGCTCAAGCGCGCGGGCTTGCCCATGGTGCTGCTGTCGCCGCAGGGCGTGGCGTTTGCCGCCACGCGCCCCGAATGGCAGTTCGCGGTAGCGCCGCCGCTCACGCAGGCGCGTATCGATGCCATCCGCGCCACACGCCAGTTCGGCCGGCATTTCGACAATGGCGTGGCTTCGGCGTTGCCCTTTGCGGCCGATACCGGAGATGTCCAGATCAACGGCGTGACCTACGCTGTCGAACGCCGGGCCATTGACTGGCACGACCCGGGGGGCGAGTGGCAGCTGGTGGCGCTGGACGATATCAGCGCCTTGATGTCGTCGACGCAGCGCGCGCGCATTGGGGCGGTGGCCTTTGTGCTGCTGTGCCTTCTGGGCCTGCTGCTGCTGGACTTGCTGCGCAGCCGTGCCCGGGTGGCCAGTGCACTGGAGCGATTCAGGGTGCTGGGTACGGCGCTGGAGAGCAGCCCGGTGTCCGTGGTCATCACCGATGGCGACGGCCGTATCGACTGGGTCAACCCCCAGTACGAGCGCAACACGGGCTATTCGCTGGACGAGGTGCGTGGCAAAAAGCCATCGCTGGTGGCCAGCGGACAAACGCCCGCGCAGACCTACCAGCTGATGTGGTCCGCGCTGCTGTCGGGCAAGTCCTGGCAGGGCCAGTTCGTCAACCGGCGCAAGGACGGGAGCATCTACCACGACGAGGCCACGCTATCGCCCGTGTTTGATGGGCGGGGCAAGCGCATCGGCATCGTGGGCCTTCACGAGGACGTGTCCGAACGCATCCAGGCGCAAAAGGAGCTGGAGCGTCGAGAACGCCTGCTCAACGAGCTGCTGGAACAGCAAACCGCCATCTTCGACAACGCACCGCCCATCGTGATGGTGTGCGACGGGCAGTTCCGCCAGTTCAACCCGGCGTTTGTGGATCTCATGGGCGGCACCGCATCACAGCTGCTGGGTCTGGGGGTGTCGGTGCTGTTTGGCGGGACGGGCCATGCCGACCTGTTCACTGCCCGCGTCACGCCGGCACTGGCCTCGGGCCAGGCCTTGCGCGAGACCGCTACCCTGTGCAGGCTGGATGGCAGCCAGTTCGAGGCACGCCTGGCGGGCCGCAGCGTCAAGATGGACGACTTTGGCACCGCCTCGATCTGGGTCATTGAAGATGTCAGCGAGCAGCGGCGTGCCGAGCGCGTGATCCAGCAGGCCCAGGAACGCCTGGAGCTGGCGCAGGAAGCGGGCAAGATCGGGGTTTTTGACCTGAACCTGGTCACCGGCGAGATCCTCTGGTCGGACAAGCTGGCCCAGATGATGGGCCTGCCCCCCGGAACCCAGCCTGATGGGCGCGACTTCTGGCTCAACTGCCTGCACCCGGAAGACCGCGACCAGGCAAGCGCTTATTTCGACAGTTGCCTTGCAGGCACCGAGGACTACCTGCGCGACTCCTGGCGCATCGTGCGCCCCGATGGCGAGGTGCGCTGGTTTCTGGAGGCCGCGCGCATTTTCCGCAACGCCCAGGGCCAGCCGGTGCGGGTGGTGGGCGTCAATGTGGACATCCACGACCAGAAGCTCCTGGAGGAGCAGGTGGCCGGGCAGCTCGATTTCCAGCAGGCGTTGATCGACGCCATCCCAGTGCCCCTTTTCTACAAGGGCGCGGACGGGCGCTACATCGGCGTGAACCGCGCTTATGAGCACGCCTTTGGCGTTTCGCGCGAGGCGCTCATCGGCAAGACGGTGATGGATCTGGACTATCTGCCGCAGGAGACCCGCACGCGCTTCGAGCAGGACGCGATACAGGCCATGGAGGGCGAGCGCAAGGTGCACCGCGAGGTCGATTTGCCTTATGCCGACGGCGAGCTGCACCATACGCTGTTCTGGCTGCATGGCTTTGCGCGCCCCGATGGCACACCCGGCGGCACCATTGGTACGTTCGTGGACATCACCGACCGCCAGCGTGCTGAACAGGAGCTGCGCCGTGCCAAGGAGTTGGCCGAGGAGTCCACCGCGCTCAAGTCCAACTTCCTGGCCAACATGAGCCACGAGATCCGCACGCCCATGAACGCGATCATCGGCATGTCGCACCTGGCACTCAAGTCGGGCCTGAGTCCACGCCAGCACGATTACGTGAGCAAGATCCAGCAGGCGGGCCAGCACCTGCTGGGGGTCATCAATGACATCCTGGACTTCTCCAAGATCGAGGCGGGCAAGCTGGTGGTGGAGCGTCAGCCGTTTCTGCTCGACCGCATGCTGGAGAGCGTGTCCGATGTGGTGGGCTACAAGGCCGGTGCCAAGGGCCTGGAGCTGGTCTGCGACGTGGCCAGCGATGTGCCCCCTAACCTCGTGGGCGATGCGCTGCGCCTGGGCCAGATACTCATCAACTACGCCAACAACGCCATCAAGTTCACCGAATCCGGAGAGATCAGCATTGCCGTGCGCTTGCTGGAGGAGATGGGCAACCAGGTCCGGCTGCGTTTCGAGGTGCGCGACACCGGCATCGGGCTCACGGACGAGCAGATGGGGCGCCTGTTCCAGAGCTTCCAGCAAGCCGACACCTCGACCACGCGCCGTTATGGTGGCACGGGCCTGGGCCTGGCGATCTGCAAGAGCCTGGCCGAGCTGATGGGCGGCGAGGTGGGCGTGGAGAGCCGTTTCGGCAAGGGCTCCACCTTCTGGGTGTCGGTGCCGCTGGAACGTGGGGCAGCGGCGCGTGTGCTGCTACCTCCGCCCGACCTGCGGGGCACCCGGGTGCTGGTGGTGGACGACAACCATACCGCAGCCACGGTGCTGTCCGACATGCTGCAGGCGATGGGCTTTGTGGTGGAGCAGGCGCATTCGGGCCTGGAGGCGCTGGACCGGCTGCGCGAGTCCATGGCACAGCACCAGCCGTTTGGCCTGTTGCTGCTGGACTGGCACATGCCAGGCATGGACGGCGTGGAGCTGGCGGGCCACATTCGCAGCCTGGGCATGCCCAAGGTGCCGCAGATGCTGATGGTCACGGCCTACGGGCGCGAAGACGTGATGCGGGCCGCGCGTGCGCAAGGCATCGAAACCGTGCTCATCAAGCCCGTGAATGCCTCGCTGCTGTTCGACACCCTGATGCAGCCGCTGGAGGCATCGGGCACGGAGGGGCGCCGTGCGGCCACTCCCGCCCCCGCTGCTGACGAGCTGCCGCTGGACATCCGGGGCGCCTGCGTGCTGCTGGTCGAGGACAACGAACTCAATCAGATGGTGGCCATGGAGCTGCTGCTGGACGCGGGTTTCGCCGTCGACGTGGCCGAGAACGGGCAGATCGCCATCGACCACATCGAGCGCAAGCACTACGACGCCGTGCTGATGGACATGCAGATGCCCATCATGGATGGCGAGACCGCCACACGACTGCTGCGCGGCGACCCGCGCTACGCGCAGTTGCCCATCATCGCCATGACGGCCAACGCCATGGAGGCGGACCGCCAGCGCTGCTTTGCGGCGGGCATGAACGACCATGTTGCCAAGCCCATCGAACCTGCGGCCCTGTGGGCCGCGCTGGCACGTTGGATCCGCCCACGCCAGGGTCTCGGTGCGGCGGTTGTGCCCGCTCGCAGCAGTGCGGCTCCAGTGGCGGCGCCGGTAGCGGCCACCAGTGCTGCGGCCGCAGGGTGGCTGCCGGTGGATGTCCCTGATCTGCCGGGGCTGGACACCCAACTGGGCCTGCAGCGCGCGCTGGGCAAGACAGGGTTGTACGCCGAGATGCTGCGCCGCTTTGTGCAAGGGCAGGCTCCGGTGTTGCCGGAGCTGCAGCGTGCGCTGGCGGTGCACGATGTCGCACTGGCCGAGCGCCTGGCCCACACGCTGCGGTCGGTGGCAGCCAACATTGGCGCACAGGCCGTGTCAGACCGTGCACAGGCGCTGGAGCACGCGCTGCGCTTTCGCCATGGCAACGAGGCCATCGTGCCGCTGCTGGCCGAGCTGCGGGCTGCGCTGCAGCCCCTGCTGCACGGGCTGCAGGACTGGGTGCTGCAGGCCGTGCAGGCGGGCACGACACCTGAGTCAGGTTTGGCGCCCAATGCGAGGGCGCCGGGGGCCGGCATGACGCCCGCCGAGGCAGGGCAGCACTTGCGCCGCCTGCTGGAGCAGGACGATCCTGCAGCCACTGAATTTTTCCAACACAATGGTGTGGTGCTCAAGGCGGCGCTGGGCAGCGCCTTCCAGGTCGTTGAAAAGCACACCCTGAATTTCGATTTCGAGCAGGCGCTGGAAGCCCTGGCTGCGGTGCCGGGCTCTGAATCCCCGGCCCTCGAAACCCCCTGAACGGCATTCACGCAGGACATTTGCATGGACAACGCGCCTTTTGCCTCCAGCCCGGCGACCTTGGTTGACAAGCCGATTGCCACCGTGCTCGTGGTGGACGACACGCCCGAGAACCTCACGCTCATGGGCAGTCTGCTGCGGGAGCACTATGTGGTGAAGGTGGCCAACCATGGGGAGAAGGCCCTCAAAATTGCCCAGTCGGCCACGCCGCCCGATCTGATCCTGCTGGACATCATGATGCCCGAGGTGGATGGCTACGAGGTCTGTCGTCGCCTCAAGGAGGCGCCTGCCACCCGCGACATCCCGGTGATCTTCCTGACGGCGCGTTCCGACACCGACGACGAGCGCATGGGGCTGGCCCTTGGTGCTGTGGACTACATCACCAAACCCATCAGTCCGCCGATCCTGCTCGCGCGCGTTAACACGCACCTGGCGCTCAAGGCCACCGCCGATTTTCTGCGCGACAAAAGCGCATACCTGGAACGGGAGGTCGCCATGCGCACGCTGGAGGTGCAGGCCATCCAGGACGTGACCATCATGGCCATGACCTCCCTGGCCGAAACGCGCGACAACGAGACGGGCAACCACATCCGCCGCACCCAGTTGTATGTGAAGACCCTGGCCGAACGCCTGCGCCACCACCCGCGTTTTGAGCATGTGCTGAACGACCGCATGATCGAGCTGCTGTACAAGTCGGCCCCGTTGCACGACATCGGCAAGATCGGCATCCCCGACAGCATTCTGCTCAAGCCCGGCAAGCTCACGGTGGAGGAGTTCGAGGTGATGAAGACCCACACCACGCTGGGCCGCAATGCCATTGACGAGGCCGAGCGGCGCCTGGGCATGCGCGTTGCCTTTTTGAGCGTGTCCAAGGAAATCGCCTACAGCCACCAGGAGAAGTGGGACGGCTCTGGCTACCCGCAGGGCCTGGCGGGCGACGCCATCCCGGTGTCGGCGCGCCTGATGGCGGTGGCCGACGTGTATGACGCGCTCATCAGCAAACGCGTGTACAAGCCCGCGTTTTCGCACGACCAGGCCTGTAACACCATCGTGCGGGGCAAGGGCACGCACTTTGACCCCGACATGGTGGACGCGTTTGTGGACATTGCAGAAGACTTCCGCAGCATCGCGCAGAAATATCCCGACCCGGTGTAGGGAGGCATCCCCCTGAGTCGCTTCGCGCCTTCCCCCTTCTCTCGAATTGCTGCGCAATTCGGGAAGGGGGACGCAGCCAGTGCGGCGGGACGGCCCTTGCACGGCTGCGCTGGTAACGAGCGCGCCTACTGCGCGGTCCTGCTACCAGATATTTTCAGCGGTCATCGCGTGCTGGCTTGACGGTGAGGCGCGGTAGTTGAGATGTTCAGAACGGCGCGTCTTCACCCTTGGCTGAGTCGGCCTGGGGCGCCGCCGATTCGGCTGCGTCCGCAGCGCCTTCTGTCTCTGGAATGTTGTTGGCTTCGGGCGTGTCGGGAGTCGCCGCCTGGCGCACAGCAGCCTTGTCGCCAGCACTCGCAAACTTGCTGTACTTGCCCAGGATGGGCACCAGCTGGCCGTAGATGCGGGGGTTGCCTGCCAGGCATTCCCGCTGCTCCAGAAATTCAGCCTCGCCCGTGAAGTTGCCCACCAGGCCGCCGGCCTCGGTCACCAGCAGCGAGCCCGCTGCCACGTCCCAGATCGACAGGCCCGTTTCAAAGAAGCCGTCGGTGAAGCCCGCAGCCACGTAGGCGAGGTCCAGAGCAGCGGCGCCGGGGCGGCGCAGGCCGGCGGTGCGCTGCATCACATCGGCCATCATGTTCAGGTAGCTCTTGAAGTTGTCGCCCGGGCGGAAGGGGAAGCCGGTGGAGATCAGGCAGTCCTTGAGCTGGGTGCGCTTGGAGACGCGGATGCGGCGCTCGTTCAGGTAGGCGCCGCGGCCCTTGGTGGCGGTGAACAGGTCGTTGCGGGTGGGGTCGTACACGACAGCCTGCTCGACCTTGCCCTTGACGGCCAGCGCGATGCTCACGCAATACACGGGGAAGCCGTGGATGAAGTTGGTGGTGCCGTCCAGCGGGTCGATGATCCAGACAAATTCTGAATCCTTGGCGCCGTATTCCTTGCCCGACTCTTCAGCCAGGATGCCGTGGCCGGGGTAGGCCGTCAGCAGCGTCTCGATGATGATCTTTTCGGAGGCGTGATCCACCTCAGTCACAAAGTCGTTGATCTGCTTTTGCGAGATCCGCACCGATTCCACGTCCAGGGCCGCGCGGTTGATGATGGCGCCGGCGGCGCGTGCGGCCTTGATGGCCACGTTGAGCATGGGGTGCAGATTGGACGACATAAATTGTGGTGGTTGGCAGCGCGCGGCCAATGTGGCGCGGGCGTCTGCGTACAGGATGAGCGGGGAGGTCCGACCCGTCCCGGCGATGCGGGCGGCGACAATAGAGGGCGGTATTTTACCCGCAGTGCCCTTTTTTGCCTAACCGGCCGCTTTCCCCCTCTTGCCCCGCCTGTCCATGAAGACCCGTTTTGTCCTGATCAACACCAGCCACGCCGGCAATGTGGGCGCCGCCGCCCGTGCCATGAAAACCATGGGGTTTGACGACCTGGTGCTGGTCGCTCCCCGCTGGGCTAACGTGCTCAGGCGCGAGGAAACCATCCAGCGCGCCAGCGGCGCCCTCGATGTGCTGAACAACGCACGCATCGTCGCCACGCTGGACGAGGCGCTCGACGGTATCAGCCACCTGTGCGCCACGGCCATGACGCCACGCGATTTTGGCCCCCCTACAGCAGCGCCGCGTGCGCACTTTGAAGCGCTATTAAAAAGTGAGCTACTCAGGCATGAAACACTAGCGCAAGAGGCCAAAACCCCTCAAAACGCAGCCGGCGACACCGCTGCAGACCCGAGTGCTGCCTCGCAGGCCGGTGTGGCCTTTCTCTTTGGCTCCGAGCGGTTTGGCATGACCAACGAGGATGTGTACCGCTGCCACGTGGCGCTGTCGATTCCCACCAACCCCGGCTTCGGCTCACTCAACCTGGGTGCGGCCATCCAGGTGATCGCCTACGAGTGGCGCCAAGCGTTGGGCGGCTTCGCGGTGCAGGACGCCACCCCACCGCGTGCGCTGGCCGACGCTGCCCAGGTGGCGGGCATGCTGGGCCATTGGGAGCAGGCGCTCACATCCATCGGTTTCCTGGACCCGGCCGCGCCCAAGAAGCTCATGCCCCGCCTTAACCAGCTTTTCAACCGCGCGCAGCTCAGTCCCGAGGAAATCCACATCTTGAGAGGTGTCGCCAAAGCCATGATCGAGACGGCGCAGGCGAAACGATAGACTGTGCAGCCCATTTACAAATAACCATAACAACCAATGCTCGCCCGCTTGCGCTCCGATATCCAGTGCATCCTCGACCGCGATCCTGCCGCGCGCAGCACGTGGGAGGTGATCACCTGTTATCCGGGCCTGCACGCGATCTGGCTGCACCGCCCCGCGCACTGGTGCTGGCACCACGGCCTGAAGTGGCTGGGGCGCTTCATCTCGCACTTTGCGCGCTGGTTCACCGGCATCGAGATCCATCCCGGCGCCAAGATCGGGGAGCGTGTGTTCTTCGACCACGCCATGGGCGTGGTGGTGGGCGAAACCGCCGAGATCGGCGATGGCTGCACCATCTATCAGGGCGTGACCCTGGGCGGTACCTCGCTCTACAAGGGCACCAAGCGCCACCCCACGCTGGGCAAAGATGTGGTGGTGAGTGCAGGCGCCAAGGTGCTGGGCGGCTTTGAAGTGGGCGACGGCGCCAAGATCGGCAGCAATGCCGTGGTCATCAAACCCGTGCCCGCTGGCGCCACGGCCGTGGGCATCCCGGCACGCATCATCCCGTCCAAGGAAGGCCAGAGCGCCGACGTGACCGAACCCCAGCCATCGCGCAAATTCACGGCCTATGGCATCACGCAGGAGGACGATCCGCTCTCGCAGGCCATGCGTGGGCTGATCGACAACGCCTCGTCACAAGAGCACCAGATCGCGCTCTTGTGGCAGGCGATCGAAAAGCTCTCTGCCGCCAACCTGCAGGCCAAGGACTGCGTGCCCTGTGACGCGGCGATCAAGGAGCAGTTCGAGGCGGGCAAGCTCAACGAGCTGGTGGGCAAGTAGGCTTCCTGCCGTTGCGTGGGGGCACTGCGGGCTCAGTGCTTGCCAGGCTTGCTGCTCTTCTTTTCGTAGAAAGCCACGATGGGCGGATCAAACTTTGCGTGGTCCAGTTGCCACAGCCCCAGCGGTCCGTGCATCAGCGGAATGCGGTGTTCGCTGCCATCGGGCCATTGCTCCCAATAGTCCCGCATGCGCGGAAACTTCAGTGGCGGCAGGCCCTGCGCGGTGTCGATGGGCTCCAGCCGATAGGTGCCCGACAGGCGGTATGCGTGGTCTTCTGACACCGAGCCTGCCAGCATTTGGTCTACCCGCTTGAGCACGGGCAGGGCAGCCCCGGCCGATACGGCGCCCAGCATCAGGGCCAGCGCCATCGATTCGCGCGAGGGGATGCGCCCTGCAGCGAAGAAGCGGTAGCACAGTGCCACCAACGCTGCGATGCCCACCGACGCCACCAGCCAGGTCAGGGGCGAGCGCAGGATGCTGAAGAGCTGCGCATCCGTCAGCTCGTAGCCGGAGAGCACAAAGCTGTCCAGCAGCGCAAACAGCATCAGGCCCAGGAACAGCACCGTCCCGCCCAGGCTGCGAGGGTTCTTCTCCAGTGCGAAATCGTGTGTGTTCTCTTCGTCCAGCGGATAGTCGGGAAACGCCGAGCGGAAGATGTCGCACAAGGCCTCGCGCGACGGCCCGGCGCTCCAGCCGGTATCGGCGGTGAACAGCACCTGGCCTTTGGGGGTGTCCAGCCGAGCCCAGTGGATGTTGCCCGTCTTGATGGATTGGTTGCCCAGCCACTCGACCTTCAGCCCCGATTTGGGCACCAACGACTCGAAAGCCTTGCCCGTCTTGGCCCAATGCCCCCGGATGCGGAATGCTTCTCCATCGTCGATCAGCACGCCCTTGGCTTCGAAAGCCATAAGCCGCATCCAGCGTCCAAAAAATGCGGGGCGGGCCAGGTTGATGCGCCAGTAGTGCCGACCCTTGAGGTCTTTTACCAGCGCATCCTGGCGCTGTTTCATGGCGCGTATGCGCACATACATCCACAAGGGCAGGGCGACTACCAGCAGATGGGGGAGGGCGAAGGCAAGGTACTTCATCGTCTGTGTGATGGGCGATGGGGAGCTTCCGCCCGTGGGCCAGCGCTGGCCCGCAGGCGGTTCAGGCGGTCTTGGCCCGGACAGCGTTCTTGGGCCTGAACGCCTTGCAGACCTCATCCCGCGTTTCCAGGTACGGCCCACCGATCAGGTCCACACAGTAAGGCACGGCGGCGAAGATGCCCGGCACGATCTGCTGGCCGTTGGCGTCTTTCAGCCCCTCCAGCGTCTCGGCAATCGCCTTCGGCTGACCAGGCAGATTAATGATCAGGCTCTGGTCTCGGATCACAGCGACCTGGCGCGAGAGGATGGCGGTGGGCACGAACTTCAGGCTGATCTGGCGCATCTGCTCGCCAAAGCCCGGCATCTCCTTGTGCGCCACGGCCAGCGTGGCCTCGGGCGTTACGTCGCGCAGCGCAGGGCCGGTGCCGCCAGTCGTCAACACTAGGCTGCAGCCCGCGTTGACCAGTTCGATCAGCGTGGCGCTGATGCCGGCCTGCTCGTCGGGGATCAGGCGCGACTCGAAGGTGATGGGGTTGTGCAGCGCACGCGTCAGCCAGTCTTGCAGCGCGGGCAGGCCCTTGTCTTCATAGACACCGGTGCTGGCGCGGTCGCTGATCGAGACGATGCCGATCTTGACGGCGTCGTGGACGGCTTCACTCATCGTCGTTGTCCTCGTCGGTGTCGCTGGCATCTGCCGTGCCCGTGCCGCCCAGGTGCTCGCGCACCAGTTGGAACAGCTCGCGGTATGCACGGCCCTTGCGGGGCGCCAGGCCTTGCGAGACCTGGACGTTGGCCTCCTTGCCCGCAGGCTGCGCATCCTTGCGGGCCTGGCGGATCAGCGCGCGCAGTTGCTGGGTGTCGGTGTCGGGATGCTCGGCCATCCAGGGGGCCAGTGCATCGTCGTCGGCAATCAGGCGGTCGCGCCATTGCTCGGCCAGATGCAGTTGCAGCTTTTCGGTGGCAGAGCCTTTGTGCTGTTCTTCCAGCGCCTGGCGGGCGGCCTGTACCAGCTCTGGTTCGAGCTTGCGCATGAGCTTGCCCACATACTGCATCTGGCGGCGCTTGCCTTCAAAGTTGGTGATGCGCTTGGCCTCGGCCAGCGCCTCCACCAGTTTGTCGGGCAGGCCCACGGCGTCGAACAGGTCGGCGCGCAGGTTCAAAAGCTCCTTGCCCAGGTCCTGCAGTTCGTCGCTCTCGCGCTTGAGATCGGTGCGGCTGGCATCGGGCGTGCCTTTGAGTTCGGCCTTGAGCTGAATGTCCAGTTCGCTGCCTTCGGCAACAAACTGGCCTCGCACAAAGTAGCCTTTTTTGGGTTTGCGTGACATGGGGTGGGGGCAAAGAGAGGCGGGCGCAGGGTGCGCCGCAGTGGCAAGTATCATAGCTGCCGCTATGAACAAACCCTCCAACCGCGCCCCGCGCACCCCTGGCGCGCTGGCTGCTGTGCCCTCAGCTGCCACCTCCCGCACCCCTGACAGCGGCTTCAGCTACAGCCGCCCGTTTTTTGAAGACCTGGTGGACCGCGCCCTGGCCCATGCCAAAAAACTCGGTGCGACCGACGCGGGCGCAGAGGCGTCCGAGGGCTGTGGCCTGTCGGTCAGCGTGCGCAAGGGTGAGCTGGAGAACGTGGAGCGCAACCGTGACAAGTCGCTGGGCGTGACGGTCTACATCGGCCACCGCCGAGGCAACGCCAGCACGTCGGACTTTTCTACCAAGGCCATCGAGCAGACCGTGCAAGCGGCCTATGACATCGCCCGTTTCACGGCCGAAGACCCCGTGGCTGGCCTGCCCGACGCCGACGATATCGCGCCCCAGGAGACGCACCGCGACCTGCAACTCTTCCACCCCTGGGCCATCACCAGCGAAGAAGCTGCAGAGATGGCCAAGGCCTGCGAGGCCGCTGCTTTCAAGACGCATCGCCGCATCACCAACAGCGAAGGTGCTGGCGTGTCGGCCCAGCAAAGCCATTTCTTCAGCGCTCACACACGCGGCTTTCGCGGTGGCTATGCCAGCTCGCGCCACAGTTTCTCGGTGGCTCCCATCGCCTCGTTGCCCGGCAAGAACGCCGAAATGCAGCGCGACGCCTGGTACAGCTCGATGCGCAACGCAGCCGATCTGGCCTCGCCCGAGGCCGTGGGCCGCTACGCCGCGCAGCGTGCGCTGAGCCGCCTGGGCAGCCGCAAGATCCCTACCACGCAATGCCCCGTGCTGTTTGAGTCGACCCTGGCCGCTGGCCTGCTGGGCGGTTTTGTGCAGGCCATCAGTGGCGGCTCGCTGTACCGCAAGAGCAGCTTCTTGCTCGACTCGCTGGGCAAGATGGTCTTTCCCAAGCACATCGACATCCTGGAAGACCCGTTCATCCTGGGTGGCAAGGGCAGCTCGCCGTTTGACGAAGAAGGCGTGCGCGTGGCACCGCGCAAGGTGGTGCAGGGTGGTCGCGTGCAGGGCTACTTCCTGTCGAGCTACTCGGCCCGCAAGCTGGGCATGAAGACCACGGGCAACGCCGGAGGCTCGCACAACCTGGTGATGACATCGCGCCTCACTCAAGCCAGCGACAACCTGGACGCCATGCTGCAAAAGCTGGGCACGGGCCTGTTTGTGGTGGAGCTGATGGGCCAGGGCGTGAACTACGTCACCGGCGACTATTCGCGCGGCGCGAGCGGCTTCTGGGTCGAGAACGGCAAGATCGCCTACCCCGTGCACGAGATCACCATTGCAGGCAACCTCAAGGACATGCTCAAGGGCATCGAGGCCGTGGGTGCCGATGCCTACAACTATGGTGCCAAGACGGTGGGTTCGATCCTGGTCAACCGCATGAAGGTGGCGGGCAGCTGATGTTCGCGTCCGCAGCAGGCGGATACCGCCAGTGGCTGTTGTGATGCGGGTTTTCTGCAACTCTCCCGCCCCAGGCCCTCGTGACTGCGAGGGCCTTTTTTCATGGAGGGTTTCGTCAGGTGGCACTGCGGGGCTTGGCCGCCCAGGTGTCTTTCTTCCCACGCATGCCCACGGGCAGCGCAAGCCCGACGCGGTGCCGGGACATCGCATCCCGGGGCTCAAGATGGGCCAGCATCAGAGAAGCTGCGTCGGCATAGGGAACGATCATCTGCGGCACCTTCGATGCGAACAGCAGCAGCATCAATGGGCTGGGTAGCCTGCCCGCAAAGGCTGGCACGGAGACCGGCAGCTGGTCCGCGGCGATGCGCAGCCGGGCGATCCCCAGCGCGGGTTGGTCGACCATCGGTCCCGGGCACAGCAGGCGCCAATCGAGGGACGAGGTGTTCAGGCGCTCAAAGTTCTTCTTGTGCGGCCAATAGGTGTCGCGCACCTTGGGCAGTTCAACACCCCGGCGGCCTGTCTGGCCGATGTCGAGCACCGCAGCGCCCCCTAGAAACCAGCAGATTGGCCGCTCTGCGGGGGCCAGGGACTCCACGCTGGAAACAATGCGGTCCACGAGGTCGACAAAGACGCGACCTTCGGTGACGAGTCCCGCACAGTTGATCAACGCCTCGTGGCCCCGGATGATGTCTGCCAAGGCGCTGATTGCCACGGACCCCAGGTCCACCTGGTGCACCGTGATGCGTGATCGCAGGTCCTCGGGCAGCCGGGCGGGGTTGCGCACTAGCACTGACACCTGGTGGCCCGCCGCAACAGCTTGCTGCAGTACGTGGCGGCCGAGGGAGCCCGTGGCTCCCAGGATGAGAAGACGCTTCATGATGATTCGCGAGAGGATTGAGGAAAGGTCTGCCGATGGCCGGGTAGTCATCGACGGGCGATGCCGCGATGATTCCATGCCATCGTCTCTGCAGCACTAACGGCGGGAGAGGCCCATCGCGAAGACGGTGACTTTGTTCACAGTGCTTGTCTTTGCCTGCGGGTTCTCGCGGGTCTGGCCTGCCGCCGTACAGGTGGTGCAGGAATGCCGACGGACAGGCGATATGCTGTGCCCACCATGCCTGTCGTGCCCCCGAAGCCCCCAGCCAACGGCCATACCGCTGACCCCATTGCGCCGCAAGACCCGGCCCTGTTGCGCCGTCTGCTGCGCGCCAAGGACCGCATGGACGCTGCGTCGCATGAGGCCTGGCCGGTGCAGCGGCTGGCCGAGGTCAGTGGCGTCTCCGACGCGCATTTCGCACGGTCCTTCCGGCAGGCGTTTGGCATCCCGCCCCATCGCTACCTGCTGACCCGCCGCATCGAACAGGCCGCCACGCTGCTGCGCGACACGGACTTGCCCATCACCGAGATTGCGTTTGCCACCGGCTGGGAGAGCCTGGGCACCTTCGGACGCACCTTTCGCGACATCACGGGGCAGAGCCCCAGTGCGGTGCGCCTTCAGGCCCAGGCCCGCTTGGAGCCACTGGACAAGGTGCCGGCCTGCGTATTGAAAGCCGCACAACGCCCTGACCTCACCACCGCAGTTTCGGAGAAGCGCCGCCGCCTGGCGGAAGGTACAAACCCGTCATCAACAACCAAGGAGATCTGATGACGAAGAACCAAGGCATTGGTGTGGTGGGCGTGTATGTGGACGACCAGGACGAAGCCCTGACGTTTTACGTGGGCAAGCTCGGGTTTCGTGTGCACACGGACGTGCGCAACGGGCCGTACCGCTGGCTGACGGTGCAGCACCCCGACCAGCGGGGCTTCCAGCTCGGCCTGTTCAGGCCCGGCCCACCGATCCATGATGAAGCCACAGCGCAAATTTTGCGCGCGATGGTGGCCAAAGGAGCCATGCCTGCGCTGGTGCTCCATGTGGCGGACTGCCGCGCCGACTATGCCCGGCTGCGGAATCTGGGCGTGGAGTTCACTCAGGAGCCCGTGGACCGGTACGGCAACGTGGACGCAGGCTTTCGCGACCCGGCAGGCAACGGCTGGAAGATGATCCAGCTCGCCGCTGGAGATGCGCAATGAGCGCGGGTGGGGGCATCCGGCGGTTTCATCGCTGGGTGTCGATGGCGTTCACGTTGGCCGTCATCGCCAATTTTGTGGCTCGCGCCCAGGGTGCAGGCAACCCGCCGGACTGGGTCACGTACGCGCCCCTGCCGCCGCTGGCACTGCTGCTGTTGATGGGGTTGTACCTGTTCGTGCAACCCTACCTGCAGCGGCTTGCTGTCCGGTCTTCTGTTCGGCCTGCCCCGGGCGCCCAGGGCTTGCCGCACGCGTGACGGCGCGCGGTGTGTCCCGCCATCACTCTGCGAAATCTGCAAAGTCCGCCAGCAACTCCAGCACGCCCTCCACTGCGGGCGAGGGCGGTGGCTGGTGGCGGTGCGCCACGGCCATGGGGCGCATGAGCGGCGGTTGCAGCGGGCGGATTTGGACATCGGGCGTGCCCTGCAGGTCCTCCACCTCCTCCATCGGCAGCAGTGCGGCGCATTGGCTGGCCACGGCCAGGCTTTTGAGGGCGCCAGGGTAGCTCAGCGCCAGAAACGGGCGCGGATGGTGCCCCGCCTGACCAAACCAGTTGGCAATCAATCCGTGCATCTGCGTGGCGGGCGCAAACGATGCCCAGCGTCGGCTGGCCAGCCAGTCGGGGCCGACGTGGTCTGGCGCGTCCCACGCGGCGGGCAGCAGGGCCACCATGGGGTCGTTGCGCCAGGGGGTCTGGCGCACCTCTGCCAGCGGCGGCTGGGGGCTGGCGACGATGGCAATGTCCAGCGTACCGGCCTTGAGCCGCTGCATCGACTCGGCCGAGCCCACGGCCTCCAGGCGGATTTCAACCCCGGGGCTGTGTGCCGCCAGCGCCTCCAGCATGCGTGGCAGCAGCCGGGTGCTGACACCCGCCGACACTCCCACCCGCACCATGCCTTCGCGGCCCGATGCGTGGCGCCGCACGCGTTCCACCAGGTCATCGCTGGCCAGCAACAGCTGGCGGCCTTCGCGCACCAGCACCTCGCCAGCAGGGGTGAGGTCGGCCTGCCGCCGCCCGCGCACCACCAGCTCGGCGCCCAGGCGCGATTCCAGTTCCTTGATGTGCATGCTCACCGTGGGCGGCGCGAGGTGTAACGCCTGCGCGGCAGCCGCAAAGGTGCCCAGGTCGGCGATGGCGATCAGGGTTTGCAACTGATCGAGATTGAGGTTACGCATCAGCTTTTATGAAGTGAATCGTCATTGAATTCAACTTTACAGATGGTAAGCCCGGCGAGAGCATTGCGGGGCCATGAAACACCCGCATCCCCACACCACTGCCCCCAGAGCCGTCTCTGCTTCAAACCTTGTGGGCCGCCAGCGACCGGTGCGAACCGTTGCCATAGTCGTGTTTCTGCATGCGCTGCGTTGGGCCGTGGCGGGCGCGCGCAGCGCCACGGATCGGTGGGCTGTTGCTGCGGCGCGCGCCGAGCGGCGCGTCACCGAGCAGTTCAGGGTGCCCCCAGGCGGAGGGTGAGATCCATATTTGAGTGAAATTGGCGTGTAGCGCAGGTAATTCTTGCGCTGGTAGCTATCATTTCAGGAGTGAAGGCGGGTTGCTGGTCAGCCGGCAGTCGCCTTCGCCGCCGTGCCCCCCGCAGAGTCATGGACATAACGGGGCGTTCGGCGTGTGTGGGGCCTGAGGGCGCTTACTTGCGCTGGTTGAAATGGCTCTCGACTTCGGCGGTATGGCCGGCATAGCTCTTGGAGATGGGCCAGGTGCTGCACAGGCTGGTGCGCAGCCGTTGGCCTGATTGGAAGGCGAACACCATGTGCTCGGACCCCTTGGCGAACCGCACGCCGCAACTTCCCTGGTCGCCCCGAGTGTGCACCGTGATGGCCGTGGCCTGATCGCCTTTGTAGATGGTCGTGGGCCTGAAAAGGGCTCGGTACTCGTTTTTGTTCGCAGGGTCGACGATCTCTTCTGTCACAACGCCTTTGAACACGACAGTGGCCTGTGGAGCATTTGCTTCCGCCGAGGCGAGCTTGCAGCTGCATGCATAGGTATTGCTGGCCAGCCAGGCCATGGCGGCGGTGCAGAAGATGGTGGTGACGGGCTTCATATAGGGCCTTGCTCAGAGGGTGGAGTGGGGCAGTTATCGATTCGGCAGTACCGGTGCTGCAGCCGTGCTGGGGCAGTTCAAGGCTGGTGACGGGCGCTCGTTGCAAACAGTGATGCGTTCGGGACGCCGTGCACCGATCAGGCGGCAGCAACGTGCTCCGCGATGGCTTGTCCCACTTGCGTTGTACTGGCGCGTCCTCCCAGGTCCGGCGTGCGCGGCCCGCTCTTGATCATCTCTTCGATGGCCGCCACGATGGCATCGTGTGCCAACCTGCCCGCGCCCTGGCCGTGGGTGAGGAAGTCCAGCATCAGCGCCCCCGACCAGATCATCGCAATCGGGTTGGCGATGTTTTGCCCGTAGATGTCGGGCGCGGAGCCGTGCACGGGCTCGAACAGGCTGGGGAACGTACGCTCGGGGTTCAGGTTGGCCGAGGGCGCCAGGCCGATGGTGCCGGTGGTGGCCGGGCCCAGGTCGCTCAAGATGTCGCCAAATAGGTTGGTGGCAGCCACCACATCAAAGCGGCCGGGCTGCAGCACAAAGCGCGCGGTGAGGATGTCGATGTGCTGCTTGTCCAGCGTGACCTCGGGGTAGGCCTGAGCCACGTCGTCGGCACGCTGGTCCCACCAGGGCATGCTGATGGCGATGCCGTTGCTTTTGGTGGCCAGGGTGACGTGCTTTTTGGGGCGGCTCTGCGCCAGGTCGAAGGCGAACTTCAGCAGGCGGTGGGCGCCGTGGCGGGAGTAGACGGATTCCTGGATCACGATCTCGCGGTCGGTGCCCTCGTACATGATGCCGCCCAATGACGTGTACTCCCCCTCGGTGTTCTCGCGCACCACGCAGTAGTCGATGTCGCCGGGCTTGCGGCCCGCCAAGGGGCAGGGTACGCCTTCGAACAGGCGCACGGGGCGCAAGTTGATGTACTGGTCGAACTCGCGGCGGAACTTGAGCAGCGAACCCCATAGCGACACGTGGTCCGGCACGGTGGCGGGCCAGCCCACGGCACCGAAGAAGATCGCGTCCATGCCCGCCAGCTGCGCCTTCCAGTCGTCGGGCATCATTTTTCCGTGGGCGGCGTAGTAGTCGCAGCTGGCCCAGTCGATGGCAGTGGTTTCCAGTGCAATGCCAAAACGCGCTGCGGCGGTTTGCACCACGCGCAGGCCTTCTGGCAGCACTTCCTTGCCAATGCCGTCTCCGGCGATGAGGGCGATGCGGTAGGTTTTGGGGGCAGTGGAGGAGGTCATCAAGCGGTCCTTGCAATGGCTTCGAGGGTGCGGCTGCAGGGCGCAGCCAGCGGCATGGCCTGCATTGTTCCCAACGCTTCCGATAACTACAATCCGCCAACTGTGGCCTTATCCTTCACATATCGTGCATAAAAATCCTGCAGCGGAAGACCTGCGCGTGTTCACGGCCGTGGTGCGCAAGGCCAGCTTTGGCGGCGCCGCCACCGAGCTGGGCACTTCGCCCGCCTACGTCAGCAAACGCATCCGCCTGCTGGAGCAGGACCTGCAGGTCAAGCTGCTGCACCGCACCACCCGCCGCGTGGCGGTGACGGAGGAGGGCGAGCGCGTCTTCCACTGGGCGCAGCGCATCCTGGACGATATGGAGCAGCTGATGCAGGAGGTAGCGGTGACGCGCAGCGAGCCACGCGGCCTGCTGCGGGTGAGCAGCAGCTTTGGTTTTGGCCGCCAGATCGTGGCGCCTGCGCTGTCGCGGTTGGTGGAGCAGCACCCGGGGCTGCAGGTGCGTCTGGAAGTGTTCGACCGGCTGGTGGATGTGGCGGGCGAAGGGTTTGACCTGGACGTGCGCGTGGGCGACGAGATTGCGCCGCACCTGATCGCCCGCCGACTGGCCGACAACCACCGCGTGTTGTGTGCAGCGCCTGCCTACCTGCAGCGCAAGGGCTCGCCGCGCACGGTGGCGGATCTGGCCGCGCACGACTGCCTGGTGATCAAGGAGCGTGACCATCCATTTGGCGTGTGGCGCCTGCGCAGCGGTGCGCAGGAAGAGTCGGTGAAGGTGCGTGGCCCGCTGTCGGCCAACAACGGCGAGATGGCCGTGCAGTGGGCGGTGGACGGGCGTGGCGTGGTGCTGCGCTCGTTGTGGGATGTGGGCGCGCACCTGCAGACCGGGCGCCTGGTGCAGGTGCTGCCGCATTGGCAGCAAGAAGCCAATGTGTGGGCCGTCTACCCCACGCGGCTGGAGCGCTCGGCCAAAGTGCGGGTGTGCGTGGAGTTTTTGCAGGCGCTCTTTCGCGACGGGTGGGCGTCGCGTAGCGCAAAGACCGGTGTGGGCGCAAACGCCTCGGTTTGAAGCAAAAATAGCTGCCAGCGCACGTCTCACATGCGCTGGCAGCTATCAAAAAGATACCGGTCGTACCGTGGGCACGACCGCAGGGGCGATCAGCCCGCCAGTGCCGCTTTCACGGCAGCCGACACCTGGCCCATATCGGCCTTGCCCGCGAGGCGGGTCTTGACCACGCCCATGACCTTGCCCATGTCGCCAGGGCCCGATGCGCCGATTTCGGCCACGATGGCCTTCACGGCAGCCAGCGTTTCTTCTGCCGACATGCGCTCGGGCAGGTAGGCCTGCAGCACAGCCATCTCGGCCTTTTCCTTGTCGGCCAGGTCCTGGCGGCCTGCGCCCTCAAAGGCGGTGATCGAGTCCTTGCGCTGCTTGATGAGCTTGTCCACGATGGCGACCACGGCCGCGTCGTCCAGCACGATGCGCTCGTCCACTTCCTTTTGCTTCATCGCGGCCTGCAGCAGGCGGATGGTGCCCAGGCGCTCGCTGTCCTTGGCGCGCATGGCGGTTTTCATGTCTTCGGTGATCTGGTCCTTGAGGCTCATGGCGGCTTCCTTGGTTGGTTTTAGACAAGAACAGGGGTTTGCCAAAAGGCTTTCTGGCTAGGCGTCAACGCCGCAGACAGTAGTGCTGCTACGGCAAGGCGTTGCAACGACGCCAGAAAGCCTTTTGGCAAACCCCAAAAACAAAAACCCGCGCTTGGCGTCCCTAGCGCGGGTTTGTCGGCACTCCGTATCAGGACGGGGCCAAAGCGGTGCTTAGTACAGCTTCTTGGGCAGTTGCATGCTGCGAACGCGCTTGTAGTGGCGCTTCACGGCAGCAGCCTTCTTGCGCTTGCGCTCGGCGGTGGGCTTTTCGTAGAACTCACGGGCGCGCAGGTCGGTCAGCAGGCCGAGCTTTTCAATGGTGCGCTTGAAGCGGCGCAGTGCAACGTCAAAGGGTTCGTTTTCTTTTACGCGGATCGTAGTCATTAGCTAATGTTTTCCAAATGGTGCCTGCAGAGGGGCTTGGGGAGATCGGGCCTCAAGTCCGTACAAAGCGGTTTCCCCGTCTGTAACTAGTATTTGGCCGACGGGGCATTGCCAGCAAAGCCGGAGATTATAGCCTTTATCCACGCCCAGAGCGCAAGGATTGCCGGTCTGTCCCCGAACAGGGCGTCCAGTGGGCTGCTGACAGCCGGGCCGCACCGCAATGGCGCGGAAGTTGCTTCACGTTGTAACACTCCTATTCACCGGTGGAGAGCCCTGGCCATCCGCCCGGGCGGCCCCGCCGCAGACACCATGGCATTCATGCACCGCGTATCGGGTTGGCTGGGCCGGCTCAGTGTGGGCCGCAAGCTCATGCTCATCTATCTGCTGGACCTGACGGCGGTGATCTACGTCTCCAGCATCCTGATCCACGAAAAGTACCTGGCGATTGATTTCACGCGCAAGGAGGTGGTGGGCACGACCTACGCGGCCGTGGTGCGCGATGGGCTGATGGGGCAGTTCCTGGATGCTTCGCAGCAGCCTCCGCTGGTGGCCGACGTGCTGACCCGCCTGGACGCCGTACGGGCAGCCCACGACGAACAACTGCACACGGCCGATGTGGGGCAGCGGTTTGGCGTGGCGCTGCAGCAGCTGACGGGCCAGCCCCAAGGGGGCGCTCCAGCTGCTGATCCGCAGACGCTCACCCGGCTGCGCAGCCAGCTGCTGCGCGAGGGGCGTGAGCTGCTCACCACGGTGGGCAACCAGTCCAACCTGATCCTGGACCCGGACCTGGACAGCTACTACGTGATGTCGCTGGTGGTGCTGCGGTTTCCCGAGCTGCTGCAGGCGGTGCATGACACCGTCAGCTTCCTGAACGCGGCGCCGTCGCGGCGCGGGCCGCAGTGGTCGTCCGAGCTGCTGACGCTGGTGGGGCGGCTGGATGCGGTGATGCTGGGCATCGAGTCGGACTACAACCAGGCCTTCATTGCAGGCTCGCCCGAGATGCGGGCCGCGCTGGTGCGCCAGCGCGAGGCGCTCAAGGCGGCGCAGGAGGGCTTTCAGGCCTTGCTGCAGGGCATTGCGTCGGGCGAGTCACGCCTGACGGTGGCACAAGTGGGTGTGCAGGAGGCACAGGTGCTGGGCGCGCTGCGCGATGCCTGGTCGGTGGGCATTGTGGACCTGGAGCGTTTGCTGAACCAGCGCGCCGACAGCCTGTTTGCCCGCATGTGGTTGCACCTGGGCACGGCGCTGGTGCTGCTGGGCTGCATCCTTTCGCTCGTCACCCTGGTCGCGCGCCAGATCGCCAAACCGCTGCAGCAACTGGCCCGCGTGGCCGACGAGGTGCGCAAGAGCGGCGACCACACGCTGCGCGCGCACTGGGCCAGCCGCGACGAGATCGGCCGCCTGGTTACCGCGTTCAATGAGATGCTGTCCCAACTCGACCGCGACCGCGTGCTGCAGCAGGAGCTGGCCGCCAGCGCCCGTGCGGCCGAGGCCCAGCGCGAGCTGGTGGAGGCCTTCCCCATCCCCATGGTGGTCACGTCGATTCCCGAGCACGAGGTGCTGCACTCCAACGCACCCGCGGCCCACTGGCTGGGTGGCCGCAAGACCGACCCCTGGGCCGTGGGGCTGGAGCCCGGCGTGCGCGCGCGCTTCTTTCAGCGCCTGGCAGACCAGGGCTCGGTCGATGAATTTGAAGTGCGCTGGAAGGGCAGCCCCGAGCCCTCGTGGGCCGTGCTGTCGGCGCGGCGCCTGCAGTTTCAGGGGCGCGACTCGGTGCTCACGGCCTTCACGCCCATCAACGTGCTCAAGGTGATGGAGCAGCGCCTGGAGCTGTGGGCCAAGGTGTTCGAGGCCTCGTCCGAGGGCATCATCATCATGAACGCCGAGCAGCAGATCATCAGCGTGAACAAGGCGTTCTGCCGCAGCACGCACTACGACTTCTACGAGGTCATTGGCGAAGACCTGGGCTTTCTGCTGGAAGAGGCGGGCGCCGAGCCGCTGTCGGTGCAGATCCAGCGCACCATGCTCGACAAGGAGTCGTGGCAGGGCGAGGTGCGGTTTCGCCGCCGCTCGGGCGAGACCTACCCAGCCTGGCTCATGGTGTCGGCCGTACGCGAGGGCAAGGGCGGTGCGGTGGCCAACCACATCGGCATTGCCATCGACATCACCGACCGCAAGCTCAACGAGGAGCGCATCCAGTTCCTGGCGCACCACGATGTGCTCACCGAGCTGCCCAATCGATCACTGTGCGTGCAGCGCCTGCAGATGGCGCTGGCGCAGGCGCCCATCACGGGTGAGAAGGTGGCGGTGCTGTTCATCGACCTGGACCGCTTCAAGGCCATCAACGACACGCTGGGCCACCACATTGGCGATGGCCTGCTGCGCTCGGTGGCCGCGCGCCTCACGCAGGCCGTGCGCAGCCGCGACACCGTGAGCCGCCTGGGCGGCGACGAGTTTGTGGTGGTGATGCGCGACGTGGCCGGGCGCGAGGATGTGCAGCAGCTGGTGGAGCGGCGGCTGATCCCGCTCATCCGCCAAAGCCACCCGGTGGAGGGGCATGAACTCAATGTGTCCTGCAGCGTGGGCATCGCCGTGTACCCCGAGGATGGCAGCGACATTGACGAACTCATGCGCCGCGCCGACGCCGCCATGTACGAGGCCAAAACCACCGGCCGCGACATGGCGCTGTTCTATTCCATGGAGACCGACCAGCGTGCGGTGGCCCGCCAGACCATGGAGCAGCAACTGCGCCGCGCGCTGGAGCGCAACGAACTGAGCCTGCACTACCAGCCCCGCCTGAGCGCCCAGGGCACCCAGCTGCTGGGCGTGGAGGCGCTGCTGCGCTGGACCAGCCCGGTGCTGGGCTCCATCCCTCCCAGCGAGTTCATCCCCATCGCCGAAGAGACCGGCATGATCCGCGCCATTGGCAGCTGGGTGTTGCAGCAAGCCTGCGAGCAGTGGGTGCGCTGGCAACAGCTGGCGCTGGAGGCGGGCCCTGGCGATGCCTTGATGCCACACCCGCTGGCCCGGGTGTCGATCTCGGTCAACCTCTCGGCCGCGCAGATGTCCGACCCCGCGCTGGTCACCGACATCGAGGCACTGCTGCTGCGCACCGGTATGCCGGCGCACCGGCTGGAGCTGGAGATCACCGAGTCCCAGCTCATGGACAACGCCCATGCGGCCGAGCAGCAACTGGCGGCGCTCAAGGCGCTGGGCGTGCAGCTGTCCATCGACGATTTCGGCACCGGGTATTCCAGCCTGGCCTATCTGAAGCGCTTTGACATCGACCGCCTCAAGGTGGACAAGTCCTTTGTGCGCGACATGCTGGCCAACCCCGCCGACATGGCCATCACCCGCGCCATCATCGCGCTGGGCCACACGCTGGGGCTGCGCATCGTGGCCGAGGGCGTGGAAGACCTGGCCACGGCCCAGGTGCTGAGTGCGCTGGATTGCGAGGAGCTGCAGGGCTACCACTTCAGCCGCCCGCTGCCGGTGCCGGAGCTGGAGGCCTGGGCCCGACAGCATTGCGGACTGTTGACGCGAGAGGCAGCGGCAGCGTAGCGGTCAAACGGGCGCTGCGCGCGCGCGGGACGCCGGGCAAGGGCCGCCCCGCAGCGAGGGCGTCGTCCCTCTGCCCGCGCAGCGTAGCGTAGCGAGAGCAGGGGGAAGGCCCGTAGGGCCTCAGGGGGGTGTTGCTGCCAGCGCCTGCGCGCAGGCATATGCGCTGGCCCAGGCCCACTGAAAGTTGTAGCCGCCCAGCCAGCCTGTCACGTCCACCACCTCGCCAATGAAGTACAGGCCGGGCTGCGTCTTGCACTCCATGGTCTGCTGCGACAGCGCGCGCGTGTCCACGCCGCCCAGCGTTACTTCGGCTTTCTTGTAGCCCTCGGTGCCCGTGGGCGTCAGCTCCCAGCGCGCCAGCTGCTCCGCCAGGCGCGCCAGGGCCTTGTCGCTGGCCTCGTTGATGGGGCGCTGCCAGTCGGCCTCGCGGCTGGCCCACGCGTCGGCCAGGCGGCTCGGCACCAGCGTGGCCAGCTCGTTGGCAACCAGCTTGCGCGAGCGGGCCTTGCCCTGCGCCAGCGCAGCGGGCAGGTCCACCGTGGGCGCCAGGTTGATGGCCAGGGGCGTGCCCTCCTGCCAGTAGCTGGAGATCTGCAGCACCGCCGGGCCCGACAGGCCCCGGTGGGTGAACAGCAGGTCTTCGTCAAACGCCATGCGGGTTTTCTTGGCCCCTGTGCTGATCTGCACCGGCAGCGCCAGCCCCGCCAGCTGCGCATACGGCGCCCAGCCCGCGCCGTCAAAGGTCAGCGGCACCAGGCCCGGCTTGCGCTCGATGAGCGGGATGCTGAACTGCTGCGCGAGCCGGTAGCCAAAGTCGGTGGCGCCGATCTTGGGGATGGACAAGCCACCGGTGGCAATGACCAGCGCACCCGCCGACACCGGCCCACGATCGGTATCAATTTGATAGCTGCCCGGGCATGATTCACTAGCGCTTGATGCCCAAAAGTCTATTTTTTTGACGCTACAGGGCTGCCAGTGGGTCACACCACCCGCCTCGCACTCGGCCAGCAGCATGGCAATGATGTCCTCGGCCGAGCGGTCGGCAAACAGCTGGCCCTTGTGCTTTTCATGAAACGGGATGCCGTGCTTTTGCACCAGCGCGATGAAGTCGGCGGGCGTGTAGCGCGACAGCGCCGAGCGGCAGAACTGCGGGTTCTGCCCCACAAAGTGTTTGTGCGGTGCGGCCGGGTCCAGGTCGCGGTTGGTGAAGTTGCAGCGCCCGCCGCCCGAGATGCGGATCTTTTCGGCCACCTTGTCGGCATGGTCGATGAGCAAGACCTTCAGGCCCCGCTGGCCCGCCTGGCCCGCGCAGAACAGGCCGGCAGCGCCGGCGCCGATGATGATGGCGTCAAAAAATGGGAGGGACACGGGAAGGCATCAAAAAGGACAAAGGTGTGATTGTCCCCCGGCTGCCCCGGGGCCTGCTCCGCACGGCGTGATGCCGCTGCGGCGCAAGCCCCGGTCGCCCCCTCGCTCCCTCTTGTGTTGCGGGTAGGCCGGTCAGAACGCCGCTCGCAGCGTCACGCTCAGATTGCGGGGATCGGCATAGTTGCCGTAGTCCAGGTTGGCCCAGTACTTCTGGTTGGTCACGTTGTTCACCGCCACCGTCGCGCTCACCTTGGGGTTGAACTGCCAGGATGCACGCAGGTTGAGGATGGCCTTGGGCGACTGCTTCACCGTCACCGTGCCGCTGGGGTGCGGGATGTTGAAGCCCTCGATGGCGCTTTGCCAGGTCAGGTTGCCGCCCACCGACAGCGGCGCCAGCGCGCCCGACAGCTGGTAGTCCGTGCCCAGTTGCAGCAGGTAGTCGGGCATGTTGGCGTAGATCAGGTCGGTGGGGGCACGCGTGACCTTGGCGCGGGTGAGGCCCGCGCTCACACGCCACTGCCGGGTGGCCATGCCCGCAAACTCCAGCTCGAAGCCGGTGGACTTCGTGCCATTCACGGCCACGTAGGGCAGGCTGCCGTCGGGCAGCGGTGTGGTGATGGCGCTGTCGCGCACGCCGAAGTTGTCCTGCTTGGTCTGGAACACCGCAAAGTGCGCCTGGATGCGGCGCTCGAACAGCTCGGCCTTGAGGCCGGCCTCGGCATTGCTGCCGATGACGGGCGACAGCGGATTGTTGTTGCGGTCCTTGTAATTCTGCGGGTTGAAGATGCGCGCGTAGCTGGCGTAGGTCGACAGGGTGGGCGTGATGTCGTACACCGCGCCGATGAAGGGCGTGACCTTGCGGTTCTCGTCCTGGATCGCCGAGCGGCCTGCATAGCTGCCGGTGGTGCCATAGGTGTCGGAGTGGCGGTGCCAGTCGGTCAGGCGCAGGCCGGTGAGCACCGACAGCGGGTCGGCCAAGCGCCAGCGTGCCGAGGCGAACAGGCCCGTCTGCTGCGTGATCTGTGTGCGCCAGGCGCCGGTCTTGGAATAGGTGGGTGCGGGCGCGTTGCCGTCCCAGGTGTAGATGTTGGGGATCACATAGCTCCACCCCGCCACGGACGTGTAGCCATCGGTGCGCGTGGCGGTGCGGGTGGAGCTCATGCCCACCACCAGGTCGTGCTTGCGGCCACCCAGCTCGAACTTGCCTGACAGGTAGGCGTCTACCGTGTCCTGCTTTTCGCTGCTGCCGCTCACGGCGGCATACAGCGTGGTGCCCGCGCCGGTGACCGGGTTGATGAATGGGGCCTGGCTGGTGGTGGCGCCATAGCCGTAGGTGCTCAGGCGGAATGTGTCGCCCTCGGTGTGGTTCAGCGCGGCCTTCAAGCTCCAGTCGTCGTTGATCTGGTGGTCCAGCGTGGCATAGAGCGTGCCCGAGGTGCGCTCCCAGCGCGTCCAGGGCGGCGAGAAGCTGGTGGAGATCGGCAGGTCGATGGGCGCGCCCGTGGTGGCAAAGCGCGGGATGGTGCCCCAGATCGGCGCCTTGGGGTCGTTGGACTGGCGCTGGTAGCCCAGCGACACCACGGTGGCGGTGCCGATGTCGGCCTCCACCGCGGCGAGCAGGGCGGTCTTGTCCTCGGAGTAGCGGTCGCGGAAGCTGTCTTTCTTCTGCGGGGCCACGACCAGGCGGCTGCGCACGCTGCCGTCGCTGTTGAGCGGTGCGTTGATGTCCAGCTCGCCCCGGTACAGGTTCCACGACCCGGCGGTGAGCGCCACAGACGCGGCGAACTCGCGCTGTGGGCGCTTGCGGATCATATTGATGGTGGCCGAAGGCACGCCCACACCGGTCTGGATGCCGTTGGCGCCGCGCACGATGTCGATGCGCTCGTACAGCGCGGTGTCGAACTCCTGGTTGGTGCTGCTGCTGTAGCTGGGCAGGCCGTCGGTCTGGAAGTCGGTGATCTGGAAGCCGCGCGCGTAGTACAGCGGGCGCTGTGTGTCGTAGAAGCTCACGGCAATGCCGTTCACGTTGCGCAGCACGGCGTCGATGCTGGTGAGCGACTGGCGCTCGATCTGCGCGCGGGTCACCGTGCTGACGGACTGCGGCGTTTCACGCGGGGTGAGCTGGAGGCGGGTGGATGCGCTCTCGCGCGCGCCCGACACGGTGACGCTGTCCAGCGCCTTGGGCTCCACGACCTGGTCGGTGTTGGTGGCGCCTGCAGGGGAAGTCTCGGTGGCATCTGCGGGTGACCCGGCGGGGGTCTGGGCACCGGCGGTGCCCATCATGTTGGCTGCGAGGAAGGCGGCCACCGTCAGAGGATGGAGGGCACAGACAAGGTGTCTGCGAGGTGCGTGCATGAGAGGGCTCCTGGGGGAAATGCGTTGGCAGGCTGGCTGGCAACGCTCCTCCGACGGGATGCACGGCTGGCTGGGATTTGTAAAATTTTAAATACAAATGCGAACTATTCGCAAAAACTTGGCGGATATGGTCCCAAGGTGCGGGTTTTTGTTGTTCTGGCGGCACAACGCTCCGGGTGAGACGCAGCCCGCTGCACCCGGTAGTCGGGGTGATGCCTTTGCGTGGCGCTGTGGAGGTTGCTGTGGCACGGCCACGCGGTGTGCCTTGCCCTGCAGGCCCGCTCGCGCCGAAGCCGCTAGCGAATCGTGGCTCTCACTGCCGGTACACCCCGCCCGTGCCCACCACCGCAATGTCCACATAGTTGGACCCATGGTGGTTCTGCGGGCTGAACTGGTAGCCGAAGCCGCCCAGGTCCAGATTGCCCAGGCCCTCCATGGCCGTGACCAGGCTGGCGCGCGTGACGCCAGGCCCCGCAGCGCGCAGGCCTTCGATGAGCACGCGCGCGTCCATGTAGCCGGTATAGCGGTCGTAATCCACGGGCTTGTCGTAGCGCTTCATGGAGGCCTGAAAGTCGCGCGTGAGCGCAATGGTGGGCTTGGTGGGCGAGGGGCCCGTTCGCGCCACCGCCAGGCCACGCGCGTCGTCGCCCAGCGCCTTGAGCACGGCGCTGCCTGCGCCCAGCGACAAGGTGTAGATGGGCACGCCCAGGTGCGCGCGGTTGGCCCGCACATAGGCCACCACGGACGGGCCGGCCGCCACCAGCAGCACGGCCTGCGGCTTTTGCGCGGCCAGGGCTTTGGCTGCATCGTTCGCGTCTTCACCCGAAGAGGCCAGTGCGTGCGAGCCGGCCAGCGCAGCACCCTCGGCGGCAATCGTCTTTTCCACCAGGGGCAGCAGCAGTTTGCCGAAGTCATTGTTTTCGTAGGCCACAGCAATGCGCGAGGTCTGCACGGCCACCAGGTTGCGCACGATCTTCACCAGTTCGTCGGCATAGCTGGCGCGGGTGGTGAACAGGTAGGGGTGCTGCTGCGCGCGGACGGCGGGGCTGCCGGTGTACACGGAGATCAGCGGCAGCTTGGCCTGCGCCAGGTAGGGCAGCAGCGTCATGACCTGCGAGGTGCCGGCCACGCCAAACAGTGCCAGCACGCCGTCTTTTTCGCTCAGCTGCTTGGCGTTGTCCAGCGCACGGCGGGCGTCAAAACCATCGTCCAGCGACACCAGCCGGATCTTGCGGCCACCGATGCCGCCCTTGGAGTTGGCGTCTTCCACGGCGGCCTCCTGCCCCTCGTGGATGGGCGACAAAAACGGTGCCATGCCGCCTGACAGTGCGGTTGAGCGGCCGATGAGGATGTCTCCCTTGCCGCCGCTGGCGGGCTGTGCGCGGGCGGGCAGGCCAGCCAGGGCCGCGCTACCGGCCAGCGCAAGGACCAGGCTGCGGCGGCGCGCCAGGGGCAGCCCCTGGTCGGCGGGCCATGCATTTGCATTCGGGGTCTTCATCACACAGCATCTCCAGCAAAAAACCGATTCAAAGGGCTGCGAGGCCCCGAAGAGCGGCGATGGTAGGAGGGCGCTGTGCCCGGCACGCACCGGGTTTCTACCGGGGGCGCGTCATCTTAGGGACATGTGTCTATCCACACGCGGCTCTGTCGGCACCCGCGCAAGACGGTGCGATTCGCCCCGCCCCATGCGGCGCGGTAGCATGTGGCATGGACCTGCCGAGGACAACACCATGACTCTGATCCGCTACGCCCTCTGTGCCCTGGCGCTGGGCTGCCTGGCCCCCGCCTGGGCCATCAACAAGTGCACGGACGCCAATGGCAAGGTGTCGTTCCAGGACGCGCCTTGTGCGGGCGAGGGCGAGAAGATCGACGTGCGCCCCACCACCCGTGGCGCCACCCCGGTGCAGCCACCCGTAGCGCCTTTGGCCGAGGGCGCGTTTGGCCCCACCTGGCAGCGCAAGAACTACCTGCAGACCCAGGGCATTCCCCAGGCGCGCGCCGCAATCGAGCGCAACCAGCGTGAATGCACAGCCCAGCCCAATGCCGTGGCCACGGCAGGGCCGCTGCGGCGCGGCAACCTGCCGTCGGGCAACCAGTTTGTGCAGGAGGGCGCGGAAAAGGCCGCCGATGCCAAAGCCGCGTGTGAAGAACGGACCGAGGCCCTGCGCGAGCAACTGCGGGTGCTGGAGCGAGAGCTGGCGGCGATGCCCTGAGACAGCGGCCCTGTCAAAGAGAACTCTTCACCCCTTCCAGGTGAACGGAAACTTGAACTGCTTCACAAAGCCGTTGGGCACGTAGTCGCCCAGCACGCCATAGTGCTCGGGCCAGAGCTTGGTGCTTTTGACGGCGGTGCCAAACAGGTAGTCCAGAAACGCGAAGTGCGCGGCGTAGTTCTTGTCCAGCGCCTCCTGGTCCTGGCTGTGGTGCCAGTGGTGGAAGTTGGGCGTGACCAGCACGTAGCGCAGCGGCCCAAGTCGCACGCTCACATTGGCGTGGTTGAACACGGCCTGGAAGCCCACCACCACGATGTATGCGTCGATCACTTCCTTGCTGAAGCCCAGCACATAGATGGGGGCCAGCACCAGCGTGCGGGTGATCAGCAGCTCCAGGATGTGCTGGCGCGAGCCCGCCATCCAGTCCATGCTTTTGACGCTGTGGTGCACGGCGTGCAGGCGCCACAGCAGGGGCACCTCGTGGTAGGCGCGGTGGGTCCAGTACTGCACCAGGTCGGCCACCAGGATGATGAGGAACAGTGCCACCCAGAAGTTCAGCCCCTGCACCCAGCCGCGGATGCCGTCGCTCGCCGCCCAGCCAAAGAACTTGTGCACGATGAGGTTGGTGGCCAGCAGCACAAAACCCACCACCATGTGGTTGACGATGAAGTGGTGAAAGTCCGTCTGCCACTCGGCGCGGAAGATGGGCTGGTCCTTGCGCAGCGCAAACAGCTTCTCGATGAAGATGAAGATCAGCGAGCTGCCCAGCAGGTCCAGGATGAACCAGTCGAGGCCGATGTAGGGTGTGTTGTCGGGGAAGTTGGGGTCCACCTCCACCTTGTGTCCGCCCAGCAGCGCGGCAATCGCCACGATGGCAAACGCGAAGGTGGCCAGCCAGCGGGCGCGGTTGAACAGGATGTTGACCAACGAGATGCCGCCCGCAATTGCCATGGCCACCAGCATGATGTTGCGTATCACCGCCACGTCGTAGCTCTTGCGCAGCTGCGGCGTGGTGAGGTACTCGGGAAAGTGAAAGGCCAACACGCCCAGAAGGCACAGGATGGCCAGCGTGAGTGCAATCACGCCCGACACCAGCCCCTTGCCGGTGCGCAATGCGCCGTGGCTTTCGGTGAATTCGTTGAGTTTTTCTAGTTCGATCATCGGTTCCTCCTCGCACCCGGTCAGCAGGTGCTGCGCGAGTGTAGCGAAGCCGCCACCCGCTGTGCACGGGGCTCAACTTGCACGCGACGCAGCACACGCAGCTTTCTAAAATCGCTGCATGAACATCCCTTCACACCAACTCAGCATGACCGTGCTCATGTCGCCCGACATGGCCAACTTTTCGGGCAACGTGCACGGCGGCGCCATTCTCAAGCTGCTGGACCAGGTGGCGTACTCGTGCGCCAGCCGCTATTCGGGCTGCTACACCGTGACGCTGAGCGTGGACCAAGTGATGTTTTTGCAGCCCATCCATGTGGGCGAGCTGGTGACCTTTCTGGCCAGCGTGAACTACACGGGCAGCTCGTCGATGGAAGTCGGCATCAAGGTCGTGGCCGAAGAGATCCGTTCGCAGGTGGTACGGCACGTCAACAGCTGCTTCTTCACCATGGTGGCCGTGGACGAGGCGCGCAAGCCCGTGCAGGTGCCGCCACTGTCGCCTTCCACCCCCGACGAACGCCGCCGCTGGGACGCTGCGGTGATCCGCAAGACGCTGCGCAAGGAACTGGCACAGCGGTTTCAGCAAGTGCGAGAAACCGCCGGGCAGTAAGCCGTTGAGTGGGCGCCTTGAATGGACGCCTTCGAAGGCCCTGGGCGCATCGCCCCGGGCCTTTTCTCTGTCCCTCACGCTGTGCTGCTCAGGCCGCGTTGCGGCTGCGTCCGGCCAATGACACCGCCTGCAGGGACAGGCCGTCAATTTCGTTGGTGATGCCTGACAGCACATTGGCCACCACCGCAAACTCGCGCCCGTGCTGCCCGGCACGCGCTGCCATCACCTGGGCGTTGAAGCTGACCACCTTGGCCTCGCGGGCCACGGTCTGGATCGAGGCCACGATGCCGGCCAGCTCTTTCATCAGGGTTTCGGACTGCGCCTTGCTCACCTGGTCGAACGCGGTGGTGGCTGTGTTGAGGGCGTCGAGCACACCGTCGGTGGTTTCCACCAAGCGGGCCAGCGCGTCTTCCACGCGCGGGCTCTGGCGCTCGGCCAGGTCCAGCGCTGTGCCGACCTGCTGCGCAAACGCGTCGATGGTGGCGCCCACGCCCTGGGGGCCGTGGTAGGCCTTGCGGATGATTTCGCCGCTGGCGGCATCGAGGTGGCGGGGCGTGTCGACCAGCCGGGCCTGGCTGTCGGTGAACAGCGTGAGCGAGCTGCGCGCGGCCTTCAGGTGCAGGTCGCTGCCGCGCGCGGCCAGCACGGTTTGCAGCACCATGCGCTGCGACAGCATGCGCTGGCGCGCTGCAAGATTGACGAGCGACATGCCCCCATCGCGCGATGGAGCCTGTGCAGGGGACGACAGCGTGGGCATGCTGGAAGTGCGTGCGGGGAGGGGGAAGGCTGCCATGGTGTTCCTTGTGCGTGTTGCATTCAGATGCATGTCTTCAAGCAATACCCGGGCCAATGTGTGTACAGCTGCATGACCCAATGCGGTGCTGTGGAGCGGGAGGCCAGGCTTGATGAAACACGCGGCTGCGCAGCGCGTGGGCGTGCCCTGAAGCACATTGGTTTGCGCTCGCGCACGGTGCATCCCCGACCTGCGCAGCGCGCACTCGGGCCTGTGGAATTGTGGGGGTCGTTGTGTGTGCTCAGCCCGCGCGCCGGGCCTGCAACGGCACTGCGCCAGCGTCCTGCACGGCCAGTGCGACACCGCGCACCACATCGCCCACCACAATCACCGAGGGGCTGGCCAGCCCTTCGCGGGTAATGGTGGCGTGCAGCGCTCCCAGGGTGGTGATGGCATGCCGCTGGTGGGGCAGGCTGGCGTGCTGGATGACGGCGACCGGTGTGTCTGCGGGCAGGCCGGTGAGCAGTTCTTGCTCGATGGTGGCGGCGCCGCTTACGCCCATGTAGATGACCAGCGTGAGCTTGGCGTCGCGCGCCGTGGCGGCCAGTTGGCGCCAGTCGGTGCCAGCGTCACCGGGCTTGGCGTGGCCGGTGACAAACACCACGCCGTGGGCATGCTCACGGTGCGTGAGCGGTGCGCCCAGCGAGGTCAGGCCCGCCAGGCCTGCGGTGATGCCGTTGATGACGGTGACCTGCACGCCGGCGGCACGCAGGTGCTCCACCTCTTCGCCACCCCGGCCGAAGATGAAGGGGTCGCCGCCCTTGAGGCGCACCACGTTCTCGCCTTCGTTCACCGCCATCAGCATCAGCTTTTCGATGAAGGCCTGTGGCGTGCTTTTGCAGCCGCCGCGCTTGCCCACGTAGACGATGCGCGCTGTGGGCGATGCGTGCTCCACGATGGCATCGCTCACCAGGTCATCCACCAGCAGCACGGTGGCCGCCTGGATGGCCTTGAGCGCCTTGAGGGTGAGCAACTCCGGGTCGCCCGGGCCTGCGCCCACCAACGTGCAGCTGCCGCCGGTGCCAAAGTGGGGTGGGGCTGTGGGCGATGTGGTGGAAGGCGTGGGGCGGCTCATGGGGATGTCTCCGAAACGGTTTGATCGACCAGTCGCAAGATATGTTCCACCTGCCGTTCGATGGCGTGTGGAATGGGCAAATCGCCCGCCAGCACCTGGCGCGTGTAGGTGGCTGTGGTGGCCACATCGATCTCGGCGGGCAGACCGGGCACCTCGCTGGCCGTGCCCGGTTGTTGTGCCTCCAGCACCGTATGCACGCCGTGCACAAAGCCGTCGTAGCGGGGTGTGCGGCGTGGGTCCGTGGCGACCTCGCCCTCCAGCCCGCGCGAGAGCAAGGCGTTCATCCCCAGGGTGCGGAAGGTGCTCTGCAGCATCTCGAAGTATTCGGGGTGTGTGTACGCCGTGACCACCACCGACGGCCCCGCGCACGGGCTCATCAGCTTGACCACACTGTGCCCTGGGTTGCGCAGGCCTACCACCTCGCGCACGGCCAGCAGGCGTGCCAGCCCTGCGTGCAGGTGCTGGGTGTGGATATGGCGGACCGTGCCATTTGCTATCTTTTCAGGAGCTGTTAGGGTAGGTACTTCTAGCGCATTGAGCACATCCGATGCCAAAACGCGCCGCGCCTCGGTGCGCATGCCGTGCAGCAGCACGGGCAACCCTTCACGGGCCAGCAGCAGCGCCAGCAGCGGCGTCAGCACCGGCAGCTTGCGCGCGCCGTTGTAGCTGGGCAGCACGATCAGCGGGCGGTCGGTGGCGGGCAGCAGCGCCAGGCGGCTGTGCGTGGCATCCAGAAAGCCGCACATCTCCTCGGACGTCTCGCCCTTGATACGCATGGCCAGGCAGAAGGCGCCAATCTCCAGGTCGGTCACGGCACCGTCCAGCACTTGGCCGAACAGGTCCGTCGCCTGCTCGCGCGTCAGCGGCTTGGCGCCGCGCGCGCCGCGGCCGATTTCCTTGATGTACTGGCTAATGCCCATGGCTTTTGTTGGCGGGACTTGTGAAACAGGGCGCCAGCGTCGTTGTTTCGGCTTGCCGTACAGGCGTACTGTCTGCGCCGAAAGCGCCTAGCTGGAGCCCTGTTGCACAAGTCCTGGTGGGGTTTGTTGGTTCGAGGGCTATTTTCCTGCAAGCAAGAGAACTTTTGGTTATATGACGGCCTGCGCGAGCGGTTTGGATGCCAGCGGTCCCGTATTGCGCACCATGCGCTTGAGTTCGGGCACGCACGAGCCGCAGTTGGTGCCGCAGCGCAGTTGGCCTTGCAGTTGCGCCAGGCGGTCGTCGTCGGTGCCATGGCAGTGCGCCAGTTGGGCGGTGATGGCGGCGTCTGTCACGTTGAAGCAGGTGCACACCGGTTTGCCGCGCGACTGCACGGCCACGGGGGCCTTGGCGCCGGGCACCAGCAGCAGGCGGCCGTAGGTCTGTGCAGGAAGCTCTTCCTGCAGCAGGGTCTTGAGCCAGCCTTCGGCGCTGGTGTCGCCAGCGAGCACGATGCCTTCGAGCGTGGTGTTGTCGCCCTGGCGGGCCAGCCGTGCGGCGCGGCGCTGGCCGCGTTTTTTGTCGGCATAACGCAGCGTGTCGGCGCCTGCCATGCCCAGCAGGGCTTCGATCTGTGCGATCAACGCATCGGGCGGTGCCTCGTGGGCGGCGGCGCGCAGCAGCACGCCAGTGCGCTCGCGGCCGGGCTCATCCAGCGGGGTGTTGTTGCTGAAGGGGACGCAACTCGTGTACTGAAAATAGGGAAACTGCGCCATCAGCGCAGACAAGGCTTCGCGCGCTGCCAGTGCACCTTCGGCAGGCAGCCAGGCCATGGCCAGCAGCGTCCACGGCAGTTCGGCCTTGAGCACCTTGACGGCCGCGTGTTTCAGCTCAGGCTGTTTGGAGGTGGGGCAGAACGCTGAGGTGGTGAGCGCATTCACACCCGCCAGCCGCTCGCCGGTGGAGGACACGCCGCTCAAAAATTCGCTGCCCCAGTGCATCGCCATGAACACCTGCGACAGGCCCAGCGTGGTGTCGGCCTGCACGGGCACCACGATGGAGCCGCGCTTGCTGGTCACATGCACCAGGTCGCCGCTGGCCAGCTTGCGCCGCACCATGTCCTGTGGGTGCATCTGCAGGCTGGGTTCGGCCACATGGCCAAACAGGCGGCCCAGCGTGCCGGTGCGGGTCATGCCGTGCCACTGGTCGCGCAGCCGGCCCGTGGTCAGGCTGAAGGGGTAGCGCGATTCGCGGGGCTCGGCGGTGGGTTGCCATGCATGCGCAGCAAAACGCGCGCGGCCGTCGGCGGTGGGGAAGACGCCATCTTCATACAGGCGGGCCTTGCCGGTGGTGGTGCCATCCTCCAGTGGCCACTGCTGCGGGCCTTGGGCTTCAAGCATCTCCCAGGACAGCCCCGTGATGTCCAGGTCACGCCCGCGTGTGCTCTCGCGGTGCTCCTTCCACACGGCTTCTGCGCCCATATCGGCAGCGTCTGTGGCGTAGGGGAACAGCGTGGGTGCACCAGGCCGCAGGCGTGCCTCCAGCTGGTGCGCAAACTGCACCGCAATGGCCCAGTCGTGGCGCGCCAGGCCGGGTGTGGGCACGGCAGTGCGCACGCGCGAGATGCGGCGCTCGCTGTTGGTCACCGTGCCGGTCTTTTCACCCCAGGTGGTGGCGGGCAGCAGCAGGTCGGCAAAGGCGCAGGTGGCGGCAGTGGCAAAGGCTTCTTGCACCACCACAAACTCGGCGCGCTGCAGGGCGCGGCGCACGGTGGCCTGGTCGGGCATGCTTTGCGCGGGGTTGGTGCAGGCAATCCACAGGGCCTTGATCTCGCCGTCGGCAGCGGCCTGGAACATCTCCACCGCCGTCTTACCGGGCTTGGATGGCACATCCGCCACGCCCCACAGCGCGGCGACTTCGGCGCGGTGCTGCGGGTTGGCCAGGTCGCGGTGGGCGCTGAGCAAATTGGCCAGCCCACCCACTTCGCGCCCGCCCATGGCGTTGGGCTGGCCCGTCAGGCTGAAGGGGCCCGCGCCGGGTTTGCCGATCTGCGCGGTGGCCAGGTGCAGGTTGATGAGTGTGGCGTTCTTGGCGGTGCCGCTGCTGCTCTGGTTCAGGCCCTGGCAGTAGAGGCTCAGGGTCGCTTTGGAGGTGGCGAACCATTTGGCGGCGGTGGTCAGGTCGGCCACGCTGATGCCGCAGGTCTGCGCCACGCGCTCGGGCGTGGCGTCGCGCACCAGGGCCTTGAGGTCGTCAAAGCCCGTGGTGTGGGCGGCGATGTAGGCGGTGTCGACCCAGCCCTCCCACAGCATGATGTGCAGCATGCCGTTGAACAGCATCACGTCGCTGCCGGGCTGGATGGGCAGGAACAGGTCGGCCATGCCCGCCGTGTCGGTGCGGCGCGGGTCGGCCACGATGACCTTCATGCCCGGGTTGGCGGCGCGTGCGTCTTCGATGCGGCGGAACAGGATGGGGTGGGCCCAGGCCGCATTGCTGCCCACGATGAACAGGCACTGCGCGTGGTTCACGTCGTCGTAGCAGGCGGGCGGCGCGTCGGCACCCAGCGTTTGCTTGTAGCCGGCCACAGCGCTGCTCATGCACAGGCGCGAGTTGGTGTCGATGTTGTTGGTGCCGATCAGGCCCTTGGCGAGCTTGTTGAAGACGTAGTAGTCCTCGGTGAGCAACTGGCCGCTGACGTAGAAGCCCACGGCATCAGGGCCGTGCTGGGCGATGGTGTGGGCGAACCGGTCGGCCGCCAGCGTCAGTGCGGCATCCCAGGTCACGGGCAGGGCGGCTTCGTTGCGCTGTGCGCGTTGCAGGGGGTGCAGCAGGCGGGTTTGCAGGGTGACCGGGCTGGTGGCTGTGAGGTGCAGGGTCGAGCCCTTGGTGCACAGGCGGCCAAAGTTGGCGGGGTGGGTGGGGTCGCCGCGCACACCGGTGATCTGGGTGCCTGTGCTTTCGATGATCACGCCGCAGCCTACGCCGCAGTAGGGGCAGGTGGATTTGGTTTCTTGCATGGCGTGGTTGGGGTTGTTTTGGCCTCAGGCGCTAGTGCATGTTGCGCTGTCAGCTATTGTTTTGATAGTGTTGTCGTGTCCTCGCCGGGTACGCATGCGGCGCCTGGGGCGCAACACCCTGCCCGGCTCACACGCCCACCGCCCTGCGCGCAGGCCCTGCGATGGGGCGCGTCAAATCCGTGGCCACCGTCGCCAGCTCGCTCGCGTCCAGGTACACCGCGCCGTCTTCCACCTTCACGGCAAACTTCGGCGTGCAGCCCTCATCGGGCGCCGAGGCCTGGCCGTCGCACAGGCCAATGGTCCAGTTGTGCAGGGGACACGCCACATGGGTGCCAAACACGATGCCCTGGCTCAGCGGGCCGCCCTTGTGCGGGCAGCGGTCCAGCAGCGCGAACACGCCACCGGCGTCGTTGCGGAAGATGGCCACGTCCAGGCCCTGGGGGCGCGCCACGCGGCGTGAGCCCAGCACGGGGATGTCGTCCACCCGGCAGATCAGCTTCCATTCAGGGGTTGGGTTGTTGGTGGTCATGGGAATCGTCCTTGGTGTTGTTCGGTGGGATGTCGGGGGCGTGCAGGGGGGCCGTTGCAGGGCAGGCCTTCAGCTGCTGCCCAGCGCTGCATACAGGCCGGTCACGCGGTCCATGCTGGCGAGCAGGTTTTCGCTGCTCACAAACACTTCAGACACCTGGCGGAAGGTGTTGTTGCTGGTGCCCAGGCGTTGCAACGCGGCGTCAAAAAACACCCACTGGCCATCGGCCAGCAGCAGCTCTTGCCGGATGCGTGCGGTGGCTTGCGGTGCATTGCGCAGCAGCTCGGTGGCGCTGATGAACTCGTCACGCGCCTTGGCGATCTCGGTGGTGGCGGTGGAGGTGTCCACCCCCAGCATGGCCGACAGGCAGAACTTGGCCATGCGCTGGCTCAGCATGCGCTGGCGGCCTGCCACGTTGACCAGCTTGCCCACGGGCTTGCCCGAGGCGGCTTCGTACTGCACGGTGCCCTGGTGGGCCAGGGCCAGCACCTTGGCGTCGGCCTGCAGCAAGGCGGCAGCGCCGTCGCGCGACGGGCTGGTGCCCAGCAGCGTGGCCTTGTGGTCGGTCCAGGCCGATTCCAGCTTGGTGTAGGTGTCGCGGATGGTGGGCGAGGGCGCGTAGGCCTTGAGTTCGCCCAGCTGGCGCTCGAACAGCGCCAGCGACTGGTCCAGCACGGCGCGTGCAGCCGGCGTGTCGGATTTGTGCGCCAACGCCAGCCAGGCCTTGCCCAGGCGCTGGCTCAGCATGCGCTGGCGACCTGCCTTGTTGATGGCGTCGTTCAGGTCAGTGACCTGGGCCTGGGCGGTGCCCAGCGACATGATGCCCAGGGTGCTCCAGGCCGTCGTGTAGCCGGCGGCGGTCAGCAAGGTGCGGCGTTGCATGGTGTGCGGCTCCGGGCGCTTCAGGCGGCGGTCAGCGGGGCAAACTGGCGCGTGTCCACCGCTGCCTTGTCGAACTCGAACCAGGGGTCAGGCTCGCCGTCCAGCGCAAACTGCAGCTGCTCCCACAGCGCCTTGCGGCCTTCGTGGTCTTCCAGAATGCGCTTTTTCACATAGTCCAGGCCCACGCGGCTCACGTAGTGCACGGTGCGCTCCAGGTACCAGCCTTCCTGGCGGTACAGCTCGCAGAACGCGCCGGTGTACTCCAGCACTTCCTCGGCCGTTTTCAGCTTGGTGAAGAAGTGCGCCACCTCGGTCTTGATGCCGCCGTTGCCGGCCACGTACATCTCCCAGCCGCTGTCCACGCCGATGATGCCCACGTCCTTGATGCCGGCTTCTGCGCAGTTGCGCGGGCAGCCCGACACGGCGAACTTGACCTTGTGCGGTGCGTACATGCGCCACATGGCGCGCTCCAGGTCCTTGCCCATCTGGGTGCTGTCCTGGGTGCCCATGCGGCACCACTCGCTGCCCACGCAGGTCTTCACGGTGCGCAGTGCCTTGGCATAGGCATGGCCGCTGGGCATGCCGATGTCCTTCCACACGTTAACCAGGTCTTCCTTCTTCACGCCCAGCAAATCGATGCGCTGGCCCCCTGTGACCTTGATGGTGGGGATGTTGTACTTGTCGGCCGCATCGGCAATGCGGCGCAGCTCGTCGGCCGTGGTTTCGCCGCCCCACATGCGGGGGATGACGCTGTAGGTGCCGTCTTTCTGGATGTTGGCGTGGCTGCGCTCGTTGATGGCGCGGCTTTGCGGGTCGTCCTTCGCGTCCTTGGGCCAGGTGCTGATGAGGTAGTAGTTGACGGCGGGGCGGCAGGATGCACAGCCGTTGGGCGTCTTCCACTCCATGAACTTGAACACATCGCCAATGCTCAGCAGCTTGTTGGCGCGGATCGCGTCGCGCACCGCCTGGTGGCCGTGGTCGGTGCAGCCGCACATGGCCTTGGTCTTGGGCGTGGCGCTGTAGTCGCCACCGGCAGTGAACATGATGATCTGCTCGACTAGGCCCGTGCACGATCCGCACGATGCGCTGGCCTTGGTGTGCTTGCGCACTTCATCCAGCGTGAACAGGCCCTTGTCCTTGATGGCCTTGCAGATGGCGCCCTTGGTCACGCCGTTGCAGCCGCAGACCTCGTCGCTGTCCTGCATGGCGGCGGCCTTGCTCTGGCCCTGGTGGCCGGTGTCGCCCAGGTGCGATTCGCCAAACATCAGCTTGTCGCGAATGTCGGTCACGCTGCGGCCATCGCGCAGCAGCTTGAAGTACCAGCTGCCGTCCACCGTATCGCCATAGAGGCAGGCGCCCACCAGCTTGTCGTCCTTGATGACCAGCTTTTTGTACACGCCGCCAAAGGGGTCGCTCATCACGATCTCTTCGGTGTTGTCGCCACCCTGGAAGTCGCCCGCGCTGAACAGGTCGATGCCCGTGACCTTGAGCTTGGTGGAGGTGAGCGAGCCCTGGTAGCGGCCGATGCCGAACTCGGCCAGGTGGTTGGCCAGCACTTTGCCCTGCTCGAACAGCGGGGCCACCAGGCCATAGGCAATGCCCCGGTGTGCCGCGCATTCGCCCACGGCATAGATGCGGGCGTCGGTGGTGGTCTGCAGCGTGTCGCTCACGACAATGCCGCGGTTCACGTGCAGGCGCATCTTTTCGGCGAGCTGCGTGTTGGGGCGGATGCCCACGGCCATTACCACCAGGTCGGCAGGCACTTCGGTGCCGTCCTTGAACTTGACGCTGGCCACCCGGCCTTCGGTATTGCCCACCAGCTCCTGGGTCTGCGCACCCATCAAAAAGCGCATGCCACGGTCTTCCAGCGACTTCTGCAGCATCTTGCCCGCCACGTCATCGAGCTGGCGCTCCATCAGCGAGGGCATCACGTGCACCACGCTCACGGTCATGCCTCGCTTCATGAGGCCATTGGCGGCTTCCAGGCCCAGCAGGCCGCCGCCGATGACCACCGCGTGCTTGTACGTGGCGGCTGCGTCGATCATGGCCTGTGTGTCGGCGATGTCGCGGTAGGCCAGCACGCCTTTCAGGTCCTTGCCGGGCACGGGCAGGATGAAGGGGTTGGAGCCCGTGGCCATGATGAGGCGGTCGTACTCGGCGGTGATCACATCGCCGTCCTTGCTGCTTGCACTCACCACACGGCGCACGCGGTCCACATCGGTCACGGTGAAACCAGTGTGCAGCGTGATGTGGTTGTCGGCGTACCACTGCCAGTCGTTGAGGATGATCTCGTCGATGGTCTGCTCGCCAGCCAGCACCGGCGACAGCAGAATGCGGTTGTAGTTGGGGTGCGGCTCGGCCCCGAAGACCGTGATGTCATACAGATCGGGGGCAATCTTGAGCAGCTCTTCCAGCGTGCGCACACCGGCCATGCCGTTCCCCACCATCACCAGTTTGAGCTTTTTCATCGTGACTCCGTCGGTTCCATCGCCTGGGCGATGCAAAAAACAAAAAAGGCGTCCACACGATGCAGCTCCGACATTCCATCGAAACCGCATGTGGGGACGCCTTCGTCCATACAACCCCTTGGTGCGCCGTTGCACCGCTGAATTGCGTGGCCCAGCTGGGCCGTTGCTTCGGGTAAGCAATGCCCGTGCCAGAGTTTGTGCACTGATGTGGGGTGATCCGGTGTTGTCCGCCCTGCAGAGGGCGGAGTTTCGGGTGTTGACGGGTGGCTCGGCTGCGCGGTGCGGTGCGTGTATGCACCACCTTGGGCATGGAACCTGCATGGAGGTGGTGCATGAGTTTTGAACTGGACATCGGCCACACCTCGCAGGCCGGGCGCAACGAAGTCAATGAAGACTTTGCCGCCCTGGTGCAGGGGCAGGGGCGCGACCGCGAACGCGGCGCCATCGCTGCCATTGCCGATGGTGTAAGCACCGGAGGCAAGGGCCGCGAAGCCGCACAGACCACGGTGAACACGCTGGTGAACGACTACTTCGCCACACCCGACACCTGGGACACCACCGTGGCGCTGGACCGCATCCTGAGCGCGCACAACGGCTGGCTTGCGTCGATGAACCGGCGCCGCCAGCCCGCCGTGGGCCTGACCACGCTCACCGCTGTGGTGCTGCGCGGCCAGTCGTACACGCTGGCCCATGTGGGCGATACGCGCGCCTATCTGCTGCGGGGCGGCCGGCTGCAACTGCTGACGACCGACCATGTGATGGCGCAGCGTGACCTAGCGCACCAGCTCACCCGCGCCATGGGCCTGGACGACCATGTGGTGGTGGATTACAGCCAGGGCGAACTGCACAGCGGCGACCTGCTGGTGCTGCTGTCCGATGGCGTGCACGGCAGCCTGCCCGAGCGTGAACTGCGCCAGTTGCTGCTGCAGCCGCAGGATGCCAACATCGCCAGTGCCGCCAGCGCCCAGGCGCTGAGCGAGGAGATCACGCGCGCAGCCTTGCGCCGGGGCAGCACCGACAACGTGACCGCGCTGGTGGTGCGGGTGCAGGGGGCGCTGGAAGCCACCTTGCAGGATGAGTCCCGCCGGGCGCAGCACTTGCCAGTGTTACCGTTGCTCAAGGTGGGCGAGCCGGTGGATGGCCTGGTGGTGACCGCGCTGGTGGCCGACAGCGGCGTGCACCGCATCTACCAGGCGCGCGACCCGGCCACGCAGCGGCTGTACGCGCTCAAGACACTGGTGCCCGCCCGCGGGCACGATGCGCAGGAGCGCGCCACTTTGGCGCATGAGGCCTGGGTGGCCCGGCGCATGCAGTCCGGCCATGCGGCGGTGCACCTTGCGCGCCTGAACACCTGGCCGCCAGAGCAGGGCGGTGCAAGCCCTGGCGCCAGTGCGTTTTATCTGCTCTATGACTGGCATGCCGGCCAGACCCTGGGCCAGCGCCTGCGCGGCCGCCAGCACCTGGGCGTGCCGCAGGCCGTGTCGGTGGTGATGCAGGCGGCGCAGGTGCTGGGCTGGCTGCATCGGCAAGGGGTGGTGCACCGCGACATCAAGCCCGACAACCTGCACCTGGGCGACGACGGTGTGCTGCGGGTGCTGGACCTGGGCGTGGCCCTGTCGGGCCGCGAGCCCGAGGCCACGCGCCGCCTGCACGCAGGTACCCCCAGCTACATGAACCCCGAGCAGTGGCCGGGCTATGAAAAGAACGGAGACCCGGCCGGCCAGTTGCCCGATGCGGGCAGCGATCTGTTTGCCCTGGGCGTCACGCTGTACCAGCTGCTGAGCCATGGGCGCCTGCCCTATGGCGAGGTGGTGCAGTACCAGCTGGGCCGCTACCACCGCGACCCCCTGGCCCCCAGCCGCCACAACCCCAGCGTCCCCATCTGGCTCGACCAGATCGCCTTGAAGGCCGTGGCCCGCCAGCGCACACAACGCTTTGAAACCGCCGAGGAACTGCTGCTGGCCCTGGAGCGGGGGGCTTCGCGCCCCTTGTCCGCCCCTGGCCCGCAGCCGCTGATGCAGCGCGATGCCACGGCACTGTGGAAGATCGCGCTGGCGGTGAGTGTGCTGGTGAACCTGTTGCTGGTGTATTGGCTGCTGTTTTTGCCGCGATGAGATCGATGGATTTGCTATTGACGCATATGAGAAATGCGCTTGGTGGGGATTGGGCTTGAAATGTGGGGTGGTCGGCGCGTTGACTGACTACGGACGTTCACGCGCCCCTGGAGCGGCCACCCTTCTGGCGAAAACGCGGGCAATGCTGCGCATTGGCTGGCTACGCCAGCTCAGGCACTGCGTGCCCGACCGCCCTTTTCCGCCCACGTACGGGTCCAGCGGATCTGCATGACCCGCAACAGCACCAGCATGGCACCGGCGCACACCGCAATGCCCACAAAGCCCCACAGGTAGGTGCCGGTGTACTGGCGCGAAAAGCCCATGCCGTTGGGGATGAGGCCGCCACCCAGCGCGCCGATCTCGCCAATCATCGAGCCGGCGACGGCCGTGGACAGCGGCCAGCGCAGCGGCACCAGCTGGAACAGCGCGCCGTTGCCCGCGCCCAGTGCCGCAAAACACACCAGGAACAGCAGCATCGTCACCGGCAGCGAGTTCTCGGCCAGGCCGCACAGCACCATGCTCACGGCGGTGATGGCCAGCACACCCGTGAGCGTGTTGACGCCACCCCAATGGTCGGACAGCCAGCCGCCCATCACCCGCAGTGCCGCACCCAGAAAGGCGGCCAGCATGGTCAGTTGCCCTGCCTGCACCTTGCTCACGCCAAACTGGTCGTAGAAGTAGCTGGGCAGGAAGGCCGTCAGACCGATGAAGCCGCCAAAGGTCACGGCGTAGATCAGGCTGAACGCCCAGCCATCTTTTTCAAAGAGACAGGCAATGTGTTCGCGAAACGTGGCGTGGGGCGCGAGGTCCGGCGGTTCCTTCGCATACACCGCCATCACCACGGCGGGCACGGCCACGCTCACGGCGGCAAAGCCATACACCGCCTGCCAGCCAAACTTCTGCGCCAGGGCAGGCGCCAGCAGCGCTGCCACGGCAGTGCCCACATTGCCTGCGCCCACGATGCCCATGGCCAGGCCCTTGTAGCGCGGTGGAAACGAGCCCGAGCCCAGCGACAGCGCCACGCCAAAGCTCGCCCCCGCCACGCCCAGCAGGATGCCGAGCGCCAGCAGGTCGTTGAAGGTGTGCACGAACAGGTAGCCATAGCCCATGGCCAAAAAGATGCCGGCCATCTCGACCAGGGTGGCGCGCTTGCGGCCGATGTACTGCGCCAGGATGCCCAGCGGAAACCGCATCAGCGCTCCCGCAAAAATCGGGATGGACAGCATCATGCCCATCTGGGTGGGTGAGAGCTGGAAGCTCTCGCGGATGAACGGCGCCATCGCACCGTTGATGACCCACACCGCGCAGGAAAAGCCGAAGTACAGAAACGACGCCCACAGCGTGGGTGCGTGGCCGGATTTGAGGAACTCTCTGAAGTAATGCATGGGTGTGAGTGCAAAGGGCTGAGGGGGTGACCCCTTCGCCCGGCCAGAAAACAAAAAGGCGTCCACACGGACCGCGCGGGCTGACAAGCCCCAACGCACTCCATGAAGACGCCAACGTCCTGTTCGCCCAATCCGCCATTGCACCGGGCTGACACGCGGCCAGCGTTGGCCGCGCCTTATGGCAAGCAATGGCTATGCCAGTGTCGGTATGGGGGAGGGATTGTGAGGAAAATGCCAGAAAGCGCTTGTGAGTTAAGCACTGCCAGCTATCAAAAATGAAGCGTATTTTCTGCCGGATGCTCACTTTGGTGCATTGCAGCGGAGTGCGACGCACAGTGTTGGTGTTGCGCACTGAGTTGGTGAGTTGGCGATAGAGGCGCTATTTATCTGTTTCAAATCCATGGCCTTCGTCATAGGATGTGTTCGGCTTTTCCACTGCCGTGTTGCCCGGTCAGGGAGCGACAAGGCGTCTACGAAATGGGGTTCCCATGCGCGTCAATCTGCCGGTCAGCCAGCACGAATATGCGTTTCCCAAGGGCCAGACTCTGGTGTCCACCACGGACCTCAAGGGCCGCATCCTGTACTGCAACCCGATGTTCATCGAGGTCAGCGGCTACGAAAAGGAAGAGTTGCTGGGCCAGCCCCACAACATCGTGCGACACCCCGACATGCCCGAGGAGGCCTACCGCGACATGTGGGAGACCATCGCCAAAGGCATCCCCTGGTCGGCCCCGGTCAAGAACCGGCGCAAGGACGGTACGTTTTACTGGGTGATGGCCAATGTCACCCCGCTCATGCAGGGCGACCAGCCCACGGGTTATATGTCGGTGCGCACTGAAGCCACGCGCGAACAGATCCAGGCGGCCGAGTCGCTGTACAAGCAGATGCAGGCCGAAAAGCAGGCGGGCACGCTGGTGCACCGGCTGTCGGCCGGGCAACTGGTCAAAGACACCTTGTGGGGCCGTGTGGCCCGGGCTCTGGCGCTGGGGCCCATGGGCAAGATGATGGTGTGTACCTTGCTGCTGGTGGTGGCCTCGTGGTGCGCCGCCTTGCTGGGCGGGCACACGCTGTCGCTGGCCTCGGGGGCGGCGTGGCTGGGGGTGGTGATGTTGGCGCTGGGCATGGCGGTCTACCTGCACCAGGTCACGGTGGCGCCGTTGTCGCAGATGCTGCTGTGGGCCAACCGCATGGCCGCGGGCGACCTTACCCAGAAGATATCGGCGTCGCGCAGCGACACGGTGGGCCAGCTGCAAAAGGCGCTGGCGCAGCTCAACGTGAACCTGCTGTCCATCGTGCGCGACGCGCGGCAGGAGAGCGAGCACATGCAGGTCTCCACCCGCGAGATTGCCCAGGGCAACCAGGACCTGTCGTCGCGCACCGAGGCGCAGGCCAGCAACCTGCAGCAGACAGCCGCGTCGATGGAGGAAATCACCGGCACCGTCAAGCAAACCGCCGAATCCGCGCGCCAGGCCACGGTGTTGGCGACCCAGGCCACCCAGGTCACCGAGCGCAGCAGTGCCGCTGTGGACGGTGTGGCCAGCACCATGAAGCAGATCCAGGTTGCATCCGGCCGCATCAGCGAGATCACGCAGCTGATCGACTCCATTGCCTTCCAGACCAACATCCTTGCCCTCAACGCCGCAGTGGAGGCTGCGCGCGCCGGGGACCAGGGGCGGGGCTTTGCGGTGGTGGCCTCCGAGGTGCGCAGCCTGTCGCACCGCACGCTCTCGGCCGCCAAGGAGATCCGTCAGCTCATCGACGACTCGGCCACCAAGGTGACCGAGGGCCATGAAAAAACCGACGCTGCGCAGAAAACCATGACCGAGTCGCTGGAGCTGGTGCGTCGGGTCAACACCCTGATCGGCGAGATCCACAGCGCCTCCAACGAGCAGCTCAGCGGCATCTCGCAGGTCAACTCGGCCGTGGCGCAGCTCGATACCATCACGCAGCAAAACGCCGCGCTGGTGGAAGAGAACGCCGCATCGGCCATGCAGCTCAACGGCCAGGCGCAGACCATGACCGAGACGGTGCAGGTGTTCCGCATCGACGCGTCGGCACCCACCCAGTCGCGCGATGCGGTGGCGCTGCGCAAGGAGATGAAGGCCTCATCCAGCAGCAGGGCGCTGGCGGCGGCCTGAGTTCCTGCGGAGCCGCGCCGCACGGTGCTGCCCCGAGCCGGCACGGTGCCTCAGTGCCCCCCTGCAACGGATGTCGCCAAGCCGGAGCCAGCGTGTTGCCGGGGGCGGGCGCGCAGCGCACCAGGAGGTATCAGGTGCTCTCGCGCACTGTCAGCTCAAACCCCAGATTCACCGAGTTGTGCTCGGGCACCTCGCCGCGCATCAGCGCAAGCAGCATGCGTGCGCTGGCCTCGCCCACGGCGGCGCGGGGTGTACGCACCGTGGTCAGCGGCGGCAGCATCTGGTCGCTGCCTGCCAGGTCGTTGAAGCCCGCAATGGCCACCTGGCCGGGCACCGAAAGACCCAGGCGCTGCGCTGCCAGCAAGCCGCCCTGGGCCAAGTCGTCATTGCAGAAGAACACGGCATTGACACCCGGGCGTGTGCGCAGCAGCTCTTCCAGCAGTTCGCCACCCAGGCGCATCGACGAGGGCTGAGGGCTCAGCAGTTCCAGCTTGGGGTCGTACAGGCCTGCGTCGCGCAGACAGCGGCGGTAGCCCTCGGCGCGCTGCATGGTGCGTGGGTCCAGCTGGGCGGCCACAAAAGCGATCTTTCGGTAGCCTCGCGCCAGCAGGTGGTCCGTCATGCTGTGGCCTGCATCCTGCTGCGAAAACCCCACGCAGAAAACGCCCGGCGCCGTGGTCATTTCCATCAGGTGCACGCAGGGCACGCCGCTGGCGGCAATCAGGTGGCGCGAGGCCTCGGTGCGGTCAAAGCCGGTGACCAGCAGCCCGGCCGGACGGTGCGCGAGGTAGGTGCGCAGCAGCTGCTCCTCCTCTTGCGGGTCGTAGTGCGTGACGCCGATCAGCGCCTGGTAGCCCTGCGGGAACAGCGTGCGGTGCACGGCCTCCAGCACGTCCACAAACAGCGCGTTGGACAGCAGCGGCACCAGCACCGGCACCTGCACGCTGCGCTGTGACGCGAGTGCCCGGGCGGCAGGGTCGGGCACATAGCCCAGTCGCTCTGCGGCGGCCTTCACGCGCTGCACCAGTTCTTGCGCCACGCCGCGTTCTCCCCGCAGGGCGCGGGAGGCAGTGATGGGGCTGACCTCAGCGGCCTTGGCCACGTCGCTCAGCGTGATGCGGCCGCTGGAACGGCGTTTGGCGTCGGGTTTTGTCTCGGGTTTGTTCAAGGGTTAACCCTCATGGGGCTGGGGATCGATCTGGTTAGGATAGCGCTGTCCAAACTCTTGGGCAAGGCAACGCCAGCCATTTTGAATCAAGTTGCCCAGCTTGCCAAAGTTTGTGCGGCATCCAGACCGGGTGCCTTTTTTATGGATTGTTTGGATAGCGCTACCAATATGAGTTTTCAAGCGTCACCCGCTTTTGTGGTCGTCATGGGCGTGGCGGGCTGCGGCAAGTCCAGCCTGGGTTCTGCCCTGGCACAGGCCGAGGGCCTGCCCCTGATCGAAGGGGACGACCACCACAGCCCTGCCAGCCGCGAAAAGATGCGCCAGGGCATTGCACTGACCGATGCAGACCGGGAAGGCTGGCTGACCACCTTGGGGCAACTGCTGCAAGCCAAGCCCCAGGGCGCGGTGCTGACCTGCTCGGCGCTCAAGAAGGTCTACCGGGACCGCTTGCGCAACGCCTGCCCCGGGCTGCGGTTCGTCTTTCTGGAGATCGACCGCGCGAGCGCAGGCCAACGCGTGGCCGCCCGTGCAGGCACCCATTTTTTCTCCAGTGCCTTGGTGGACAGCCAGTTCGCCACGCTGGAATCCCCCGTGGGCGAAACGGGCGTGCTGCGCCTGGATGCATTGCTGGACCTGCCCACGCTGCAACAACAGGCCTCGGCCTGGCTGGCAACGAAGGAGACCGCATGAGTTCCCCTGCACAACATGCCGTGCCACAGAGCCGCTTTGCGCGGATCTCCCAGGTGCTCATGGCCAGCTGCCTGGGCGTGATGGCCGTGGCCGTGTTCATCAACGTGGTGCTGCGTTACGGCTTTGGCAGCGGCGTGGCAGCCAGTGAAGAACTGTCGCGCCTGTTGTTCGTCTGGATGGTGTTCATCGGTGCCGCAGCGGCCTATCCGGCAGGCGAACACATGGCCTTCACCAGCCTGGCAGGCCTGCTGGCTAAGCGCCCGGTGGCCTTTGGCCTGCTGACCGCCGTGATCCGGCTGCTGGTGATCACCGCCAGCGCGATGCTGGCCTGGGGTGCCTGGCAGCAGGTGGTGGTGGGCATGGGCAGCCGCTCGGTCGTCATGGCCTACCCCGCTGCGCTGCTGCCGCTGCCGGCCTTTTTGTGCGCGGTGGCCATTGGTGTGATGGCAACCGTCGAATTGATTCAACGCAAGCCGCTGGACCTCGGTCATGGCGCTGAGGTGGAGTGACCATGGGACCCGAAGCGCAGGCTTTTCTTGTTTTTTCGCTGGGCATGCTGGTGCTGATGGGCACCGGCATGAACATGGGCCTCGCCCTGGTGCTCACGGGCGCAGGCATGGCCTGGGTGCTCGACTTCTGGGATGCGCAGTTGCTCGCACAGAACCTGGTGGCCGGGGTGGACAGCTTTCCGCTCCTGGCCGTGCCCTTCTTCATCCTGGCGGGTGAGTTGATGAACTCAGGCGGCATCAGCCGCCGCATCATCGACATGGCGCAGGCCTGGGTGGGGCACATCCGGGGTGGGCTGGGCTATGTGGCCATTGGCGCTGCGGTGCTGATGGCGAGCATGAGCGGGTCGGCCCTGGCCGACACCGCCGCGCTGGCCACCATCCTGCTGCCCATGATGCGCCAGCAGGGCTACCCCATGAACACATCCGCCGGGCTGATTGCCTCGGGCGGCATCATCGCGCCGATCATTCCGCCGTCCATGCCCTTTGTGATCTACGGTGTGACGACCAACACCTCGATCTCGGCGCTGTTCGTGTCGGGCATCGTGCCGGGACTGATGATGGGCGTGGGCCTCATCTTTGCCTGGCGCTGGGTGCTGCGCGGCATGGACCTGCCCCAGGGCGAGCCCTTGCCTGTCAAAGATCGTCTGCGCGCCACGGTGCGCGCCTTCTGGGCCATGCTGATGCCGCTCATCATCATCGGCGGCATGAAGACCGGCGTGTTCACGCCCACTGAGGCCGCCGTGGTGGCCGCGTTCTACGCGCTGGTGGTAGCGCTGTTCGTGCACCGCGAGATGAAGCTGGCCGACATCTATGGCGTGCTGGTGCGCGCCGCCAAGACGACCTCCATCGTGATGTTCTTGTGTGCTGGCGCCCAGGTGGCCAGCTACATGATCACGCTGGCCGACTTGCCCAACGTGCTGACCAGCTGGCTGGGCCCGCTGGTGGAGAACCCGCGCCTCTTGATGGCCGTGATGATGATTGTGCTGGTGCTCATCGGCACGGCGCTGGACCTCACGCCCACCATCCTGATCTTTGCGCCCGTGATGCTGCCCATCGCCGTCAAGGCGGGAATTGACCCGGTGTATTTCGGCCTGATGTTCGTGCTCAACGGCGCCATCGGCCTCATCACCCCGCCGGTGGGCACGGTGCTCAACGTGGTGGCCGGGGTGGGGCGCATCTCGATGCACAGCGTCATCAAGGGCGTGAACCCGTTTCTTATCACCTACGTGCTGATCCTGGCGCTGCTGGTGGTCTTCCCGCAGATCGTGACTGCGCCCGTCGTCTGGCTGCGCTAGCCGTTTGCCTGCTCCTCTTCCCCGTTTTTCTTGCCAATGGAGACAACCATGAAAACTTTCCGTCGCACCCTGCTGGCCGCCCTGTCGGTCGCTGCCATCACCTGCTCGTTCCAGGCCGCAGCCCAAGACTTCAAGCCGCGCATCATCCGTTTTGGCTACGGCCTCAACGAGGACTCCAACCAGGGCCGGGCCACCAAACTGTTTGCCCAGGAAGTGGAAAAGGCCTCGGGCGGCAAGATGAAGATTCGCGCCATCGGTGCTGCTGCGCTGGGCTCTGACGTGCAGATGCAGCAGGCCCTGATCGGCGGCGCGCAGGAGATGATGGTGGGATCCACGGCCACGCTGGTGGGCATCACCAAGGAAATGGCGATCTGGGACACGCCGTTCCTGTTCAACAACGCCAAGGAAGCCGACGTGGTGCTGGATGGCCCCGTGGGCCAGAAGGTGATGGACAAGCTGCAGGAAAAAGGCCTGGTGGGCCTGGTGTACTGGGAGAACGGCTTTCGCAACCTCACCAACAGCAAGCGCCCCGTCAACAAGCTGGAAGACATGGACGGCATCAAGCTGCGCGTGATGCAGAACAACGTGTTCCTCGACAGCTTCAAGACCCTGGGCGCCAATGCGGTGCCGCTGCCGTTCTCGGAACTCTTCACTGCCCTCGAAACCAAGACGGTGGACGGCCAGGAGAACCCCTACAACACCATCCTGTCGAGCAAGTTCTATGAGGTGCAGAAGTACCTCACGGTGACGAACCACGTCTACAGCCCCTGGATCGTGCTGGTCAGCAAGAAGTACTGGGATGGCCTGTCGAAGGCTGAGCAGAAGGTGCTGCTCGACGCCGCCAAGAAGAGCCGCGACTTCGAGCGCCAGGACACGCGTGCCGAGGCCGACAAGGCGCTGGCCGACCTCAAGGGCAAGGGCATGCAGGTCAACGAACTGCCCGCCGCCGAAGCCAACCGCATGCGCGAAAAGCTCAGCGCCGTGAACGCCAGCATTGCCGCCAACGTGGGCGAGGGCTTGTGGAAGGAAGTGCAAGGGGCCGTGGCCCAGGCGCGCGCTGGCAAGTAAATCGGGGTGGACGCCATTGGCAGCCTTTGAGCTGTCGATGGCAGGCTTCGAACCTCTCCGTGTCGCGAAGCGCCATGAAAAAGGCCGAGGCCCCTGTTGGGGCCTCGGCCTTTTGGCATTTGCAATCTTTCATCTGCACCGAAGTGCAGGCCGGTCCAATTACAGGGAGCCGATTTCGCCGGAAGAGATCTGGCCAGTGCGCACAGCTTCAGCAGCCTGGGCACGCACAGCAGCACGGTCAGCGGTGGACTTGTAGGTCACCACACGCGAACCAGCGGGTTCAATGCTGCGTGTTTGAGCCACGGTAGCGGCTTCGGCAGCCACTTCAGCGCGGGTGCGGTTGGTTTCGAACTTGGTGGCGAACTGAGAAGCATCGGCTTCGTCAGCCTGGGCACCAAAAGAAGCGAAAGCAGCAACAGCAGCGATAGAGAGGAAACGGGCAGTCTTGTTCATGATGAAACTCCTGTGAAATCGAAAAATGGGGACGAGGTATCTGGAATACGCGGTGGGTGAAGCTGTGGATTCAAAAAATTGAATCAACCGCCTTCAGCAGGGCCCACGCGGCCAGTGCGCATGGCTTGTGCGGCAGCTTCGGCACGCACGGCAGCGCGGTCAGCCGTGGACTTGTAGGTCACCACGCGGGAGCCTGCGGGCTCTTGGCTGCGCATTTGCACAGCCGTAGCGGCTTCGGCGATCACTTCGGCGCGGGTGCGGCTGGTTTCGAACTGGGTGGCGAACTGCGAAGCGTCGGCTTCGTCGGCCTGGGCACCGAAAGAAGCGAAAGCAGCAACAGCGGCGATAGACAGGAAACGTGCGGTGTTGTTCATGATGGAAATCCTTGAAGTTAAAAAAGCGTCTCAAAAAACCGGGTGAAGATCAGAAACGACTCGCTTCGCACCGGGTTCGGTGAGTCGCCTTGCGGGTTCGGCTCATCGATGGGATGAACTGTACGCCGGTGCTGTTCAGAGAAAAACCACTGAGTCGCGAACTAACTGTTCCAGTATTGGAAACAATCTTCCGTGCTGGCTGCCGTGTCTGCCTGCCCTCGGAACCCTGGCGGTTTGCCATGGAAACCGCCGGGCGCTGGCAGGCAACAGATGCCGCTGAGGTGAGCGTGGTCGGTGCGGTGAACATGGGCTCCATCGTGCCGGGGCAGGCGGGGGGCGTCGTCTCGCCGCGGTTTCGCTTCTTTTCAGTTTGTTTCGCGCAAGGCGGTATGCAACGGCGCAGAAACATCCATTGCATTCGCCGTGCAACAGATGATCAAAAAGCGCTGCACATGGGGCTTGCGTGGGTTGCGCGCACGGGCCTTATGGGCTGAAATCTCCCTGTGCCCGTTTCCGTTTTCACGAGGGAGGTTTCCATGACCGCAGTCGCCAAGATTCTTCAGTCCAAACCCGATGCCACCGTCCATACCATCAGCCCTGCTGCTTCCGTGCTGGACGCCCTCCAGCTCATGGCCGACAAGGGCATTGGCGCGCTCATCGTGACCGAGGGCGCGTCCATCGTCGGCATCTTTACCGAGCGGGACTACGCCCGAAAAATCGCCCTCATGGGGCGCACTTCGGCCGTCACCCAGGTCAAGGATGTGATGACCTCGGCCGTGATGTTTGTGCGCCCGGATCAGACCAGCGAGCAGTGCATGCAGCTCATGAGCAACAACCGCCTGCGCCACCTGCCCGTGGTGGATGGCGGCAAGCTGGTGGGCATGATTTCCATTGGCGACCTGGTCAAGGACATCATCTCCGAGCAGAAATTCATCATTGAACAGTTGGAGAACTACATCACCGGGAGTCACTAGGAGCAACCCCCTGAGGCGCTGCGCGCCTTCCCCCTACGCTCGAAGGTCTGCGCCATGCGGGAAGGGGGACGCACCCAGAGCGGCGGGGCAGCCCTTGCGCGGGTGCGCTGGTCTGGAGCTGCGCGCGTGCGGCACCTCTGCCACGGGGACACAACGAAAAAGAGCTCTGACCGATCTGGTCAGAGCCCTTTTGTTTTGGGTGGCCGGGTGCGCTGCCGACCGGCCGCTCAAGCGGCTTTTTCGACGTGCCCCTGACGCGTGTACAGAAAGTCGATCACCGCCTTGCGGTAGTGCACATACTGCGGGTCCTCGGCCAGCTCCACGCGCTTGCGGGGGCGGGGCAAGTCCACGGTCAGCACCTCGCCAATCGTGGCGGCCGGGCCGTTGGTCATCATCACGATCTTGTCGGACAGCAGCACGGCTTCGTCCACGTCGTGGGTCACCATCACCACGGTGCTTTGGGTGCGCGCCACGATCTCCAGCAGCTCATCCTGCAGCTTGGCGCGGGTCAGGGCGTCGAGCGCGCCGAAGGGCTCGTCCATCAGCAGTACCTGGGGCTCCATGCTCAGGGCCCGGGCGATGCCCACGCGCTGTTTCATGCCGCCCGAGATCTCACCCGGACGTTTTTGCCCCGCGTGGGTCAGGCCCACCAGCGCCAATGCGGCGTCGGTGCGGGCTTTGAGCTGGGCTTTGGTTTCCTTGGCGCCAAACACGCGCTCCACGGCCAGGTAGATGTTGTCAAAGCAGGTGAGCCAGGGCAGCAGCGAGTGGTTCTGGAACACCACCGCGCGCTCCGGCCCCGGGCCCTTGATCTCCTTGTTGGCGCACAGCAGCGCGCCGTTGGTGGGCGTGGTCAGGCCGGCAATCAGGTTGAGCAAGGTGGACTTGCCGCAGCCCGAGTGGCCGATGAGCGCCACGAACTCGCCCTTGGCAATCGTCAGGTGAATGTCGCGCAGCGCCGGGAACAGGCCCTTGGCCGTCTTGAAGGTCTGCTCGACACCGTGGATCTCGATGAACTTGGTGCTCATGGAAGGGTGGGTGGATGGAGCTGTCGTGTTCATGCTTTCACCTCTTCAAACGTAAATGCGGTGGCCAGCTTGATGAGTGCAAACTCCAGCAGCAGCCCGACGATGCCGATCACGAAGATCGCGATGATGATGTTCTTGACGTTGAGGTTGTTCCACTCGTCCCACACCCAAAAGCCGATGCCCACGCCGCCGGTCAGCATCTCGGCCGCCACGATCACCAGCCACGCGGTGCCCACGGCCAGGCGCACGCCGGTCAGCATGTAGGGCAGCACGGCGGGGAACAGGATCTTGGTGGCGATCTTCCACTCGCTCAGGTTGAGCACGCGGGCCACGTTCATGTAGTCCTGCGGTACGCGCTGCACACCCACGGCGGTGTTGATGATCATGGGCCAGATGGAGCAGATGAAGATGGTCCAGATGGCCGCCGGGTTGGCGCCCTTGAAGACCAGCAGACCGATCGGCAGCCATGCCAGGGGCGACACGGGGCGCAGCAGGCTGATGAGCGGATTGAACATGCGCGACAGGAAGTTGAAGCGTCCGATCACAAACCCCGCCGGAATGCCCACCAGCGCCGCCATGCCGAAGCCGATGGCCACGCGCTGCAGGCTCATCAGCACGTTCCAGCCCACGCCCTGGTCGTTGGGGCCGTTGCGGTAGAAGGGGTTGCTGAACACTTCCAGCGCCTGCAGCCAGGTGTCCTTGGGGCTGGGGATGCTTCCGCCCGTGGTGGTGGAGACCACCGCCCACAGGCCGATGAGCAGGCCCAGGCCACACAGCGGCGGCAGCACGGCCAGCCAGAAGCTGCGCGAGAGCGCGGACCAGTCGCGGCCAGTGGCCACGCTGGAGGGCGTTGCAGGTGCCTTGGGGGCAGATATCGCAGCCTTTTGGCTTCTTGCGCTAGTGGATGTTGCGCTTGCAGCTACAGTATTCATAGCATTCTGTGCGGCCACGGGGGCTGCATCCAACGGGGAATGAAAGACGGCACTGACCATGGTGTTCTCCTGTGCAGGGCTTGCTTGCGGGGTGGCCGGGAGGGCGCTGGGGCAGGGTTGCCGTCAGGCCTTGATCTTGAAGCCGTCGGCGTACTTGGCGGGGTCCTTGCCATCCCACACCACGCCGTCGATGAACTTGCTGGTGCGCAGCACATCCTTGGGCACGCTGATCTTCATGGCGCTGGCGACCGACTTGTACAGGTCCACCTGGTTCACTTCCTTGGCCACGGCCAGGTAGTCGGGGTGGCTCTTGAGCAGGCCCCAGCGCTTGTGCTGGGTCAGGAACCACATGCCGTCCGACAGGTAGGGGAAGTTCACCGCGCCGTCGTTGAAGAACTTCATGTGGTTGGGGTCGTCCCAGGTCTTGCCCAGACCGTTCTGGTAGCGGCCCAGAATGCGCTGGTTGATGGCATCCACGCCTGTGTTCACATACGCCTTGCCGGCCACGGTCTCGGCCATCTTCATCTTGTTGGACAGGCTGGCGTCGATCCACTGGCTGGCTTCGAGCACGGCCATCATCACGGCGCGCGTGGTGTTGGGGTACTTCTTGACGAACTCGGCCGTGGTGCCCAGCACCTTCTCGGGGTGGTCCTTCCAGATGTCCTGCGTGGTGTTGGCCGTGATGCCGATGCCATCCATGATGGCGCGGTGGTTCCAGGGCTCGCCCACACAAAAGCCGTCCATGTTGCCCACGCGCATGTTGGCCACCATCTGCGGCGGGGGCACGGTGATGAGCTTGGCACCCGACAGCGGGTTGATGCCCGCCGCTGCCAGCCAGTAGTGCATCCACATCGCGTGGGTGCCTGTGGGGAAGGTGCCCGCAAATGTGTATTCCCGCTTCTCGCTGGCCATGAGCTTGGCCAGGGACGGACCATCCACCGCACCCTTGTCGGCCAGGGCCTTGGAGAGGGTGATGGCCTGACCGTTGTTGTTCAGGTTCATGAGCACGGCCATGTCCTTCTTGGGGCCAGCGGTGCCCAGGTGCACGCCATAGACCAGGCCGTAGAGCACATGGGCAAAGTCCAGTTCGCCGTTCACCAGCTTGTCACGCACGCCGGCCCAACTGGCTTCCTTGTTGGGGACGATGGTCACGCCATATTTCTTGTCAAAGCCCAGCACCGAAGCCATGACCACGCTGGCGCAGTCGGTCAGCGGGATGAAGCCGATCTTGACCTCCTTCTTCTCGGGGGCGTCGGAGCCCGCTGCGTGGACGAGTGCGCGCAGCGCGGGGCTCACACCCACAGCGCCCACGGTGGCGGCCTGCAGCACGGTGCGGCGGTTGAGGCTGGTTTTCAACAGATCGGTCATAGGGCATCCCTGGTGGCGTGAAAAACAAAAAAGGCGTCCTCACACCGCGCCCGGCTGCATCAAAGCAACGCCGGGAGCGGGTGGGGACGCCTTTGTCCTGGGTGGAGCCTGGAACGGGTCCGGGGCTCCTTGCCAGCACCGGCCCGCCGTTGGGTCAGTGCTGTCAGTGGTCAGACCTGCATTGGTCTTGCACTGTGCAATGCAAAGCGCGTGCCAGCGTGCGCTGCGCCATGTTGGAGCGTTGGTTGCTATGGAATAGATAGCTGTCTGCGCTTGATCAATAAGCGCTACACGCCTGCGGGGCTTGCAGCAGGGATGTTCTTGTGGTGATCAGTGTGTTCGCACTGCCTTTGTGCGGCGCACCATTTGGGAGGGGCCTTGGAATTGGGCGCGGCCCAGGCGAGGGATGCCAAGCAAGGGCCGCACCGCAGCGAGGGCATCGTCCCCCTTCCCGAATGACGCAATCATTCGAGAGAAGGGGGAAGCGGCGCAGCCGCTCAGGGGGTTGTTCTCTGGTTTTACCCCAGCAGATCCATCACGTCCAGCATGCGCTGAGCCACGTCCACGAGCTTCAGGCCCTTGTCCATGGCGGTCTTGCGCAGCTTTTCGTAGGCGGCCTGTTCGGTCAGGCCCTGGCGCTGCATCAACAGGCCCTTGGCGCGGTCGATGGTCTTGCGGTCTTTGAGCTCGGTCTTGGCGTCGGCCAGCTCGGCGCGCAAAGCCTGTTCGTGCTGGAAGCGGGCCATGGCCACGTCCAGAATGGGGCGGATGCGCTGCGGTGCCAGGCCCGCCACGATGTAGGCAGACACACCGGCCGCCACCGCGTCCTTCACGTGCGAGGTGTCTTCATCGTTGGTGAACATCACGATGGGGCGGCGTTCGTCGCGTGTGGCCATCACCACATGCTCTAGCGCGTCGCGGGCCTCGCTCTCGGCGTCCACGATGATCAGGTCGGGCTGCAGCTGGGCAATGCGCTCGCTCAGAAACACGTCGGCGGGCAGCGTGGCCACCAGGTTGAAGTTGTTCTCCAGCAGCCCGATGCGCAGCGCCCGCGATCGCTCCGCCTGCTCCACGGCGTGTTCGTCGTCAGGGTCGGCGACTGCCAGATCCGGGGCAACCACCACGATGCGCAAAGCCTCATTCATACCCGTAAGCATAAGCAATTTTTACGCCACAAATTGGTGCGCCGGGGTGGTGCACGGCCCCAGAGCGCCGTTGCGATGGGCTTTCACGCAAGGCCCATACCGGCCCCAGGCCCGCCAGGCCTGGGTGCCCTGGCCCCCGTTGTGGGGCCTGAAAGTTGCTAATACTGACACCGTGGGAGGGCATACCCGGTAGCTCACCCAGCAGGGCGTCGCATATACATCTGGTCACACAGACACACTGAAATGGAGTTTTTTGCATGAACAAGCACATGAACCGGCGCCGCTTCTCGGCCAGCCTGGCCTTGACCGCAGTGGCGACTGCTGCACTCCTGACCGGATGCGGCAAGGTGCCGGACACCATCAAAATTGGTGTTGCACAGCCTTTGAGCGGCCCGCTGGGTGCCTTGGGGCAGGATCTGCTCAATGGCGTGAAGCTGGCGGTTGAGGAACTCAACAAGTCCGGCTACACCGTGGACGGCAAGCGCGTGACCTTGGAGGTCGTGTCCGTGGATGACAAGGCCGACGCCACCACCGGCAAGGCGGTCGCCCAGCAGCTGGTGGATGCGGGTGTGGTAGCCGTGGTGGGCCACCTCAACTCGGGCGTGAGCATTGAGACCGCCCCCATCTACGCCGCCAAGGACATTCCACAGATCGCCATCTCCACCAATCCCAAGTTCACGCAGCTCGGGTTCCCCACCACGTTCCGTATGGTGGCCAACGACACCTTGCAGGCGCGCGCCATCGGCTCCTTTGCGGCCACGCAGCTGGGCGCCAACCGCTACGCCGCGCTGGACGACGGCACCCCCTACGGCAAGGGCCTGGCCGATGGCGCGGCCGAACAGCTCAAGGCCGAGAAAAAGGAAGTCGTGGTGCGCAAGTCGTTCGACGACAAGACCGTGGCCTTCGACGAGCTGGCCGGTGAACTCAAGGCCGCCAACGTGGAAGTGATTGTTTCTACCCTCAACGACTTCCAGGCCCTGGCGCTGCTCGAAGCGCTCAAGAAGGTAGACCACACCAAGGTCAGCCTGCTGGGTGGCGACACCATCAAGACCACCGACATGACCAAGGGCGCAGGCATCGTGCAGGGGCTGTACGCCACCTCGCCAGTGCTGGAAGCCAAGGAGTTCACCACCGGCAAGCCCTTCCTTGAAAAGTACATCGCCGCCTTCAAGAAGCCTCCGGCCTACGGTGGTCACTACAGCTACGACAGCACGTATGTGCTCTCTGCAGCCATCCAGAAAGCCAAGTCCGCCGACCCCAAGGAAATCACCAAGGCCCTGCACAGCATCAACGGCTATGCCCCGGTGATTGGCACCATGACCTGGGATGAGAAGGGAGAGCAACGCTACGGTGCCGTGGGTGTGTACGAGCTGCGCAGCGGCAACTGGGAGTTGCGCATGCGGTCAGACCGCTGGTAAACAGCCCTCCGGGACGGATCGGCCCCGGGTTTTACACTCGGGGCATGAGCTTGCTGATCCTGGGTATTGAATCTTCGTGCGACGAGACGGGCGTGGCATTGGTCCGTTCCACGGGCAATGCCGTGCCTACGCTGCTGTCGCATGCGCTGCACAGCCAGATCGAGATGCACCAGGCCTATGGCGGCGTGGTCCCCGAACTGGCCAGCCGTGACCACATCCGCCGCGTGCTGCCGCTGGCCACGCAGGTGCTTACCGAGTCTGGCCAGTCGCTGGCCGATGTGGACGTGGTGGCCTACACGCGCGGCCCGGGCCTGGCGGGTGCGCTGCTGGTAGGCGCTGGCGTGGCCTGCGCGCTGGGCGCAGCGCTCAACAAGCCGGTGCTGGGCGTGCACCACCTGGAGGGGCACCTGCTGTCGCCCTTCCTCAGCGCCGACCCGCCAGAGTTCCCCTTTGTGGCCCTGCTCGTCTCGGGCGGCCACACGCAGCTGATGCGGGTGGATGGCGTGGGTCGCTACGAGATCCTGGGTGAGACCATTGACGATGCGGCTGGCGAGGCGTTCGACAAGTCCGCCAAACTCATGGGCCTGGGCTACCCCGGTGGCCCTGCGCTGTCGCGCTTGGCTGAGCAGGGCGATGCCACGGCCTTCAAGCTGCCACGCCCGCTGCTGCACAGCGGCAATCTCGACTTCTCTTTTGCCGGGCTCAAGACGGCCGTGCTCACGCAGGCCAAGAAGTTGGGCGATGAGCTGGAAGCACGCAAGGCCGACCTGGCGGCGAGCACCGAGGCTGCGATTGTCGAAGTGCTGGTGAAGAAGACGCTGGCCGCGCTCAAGCAGACCGGCCTGAAACGTGTGGTGGTCGCCGGTGGCGTAGGGGCCAACCGGCACCTGCGTGCGCAACTCAATGCGGCCTGCGCTGCGGCCAAGGTGCGCGTGCACTACCCTGAGCTGCACCTGTGCACCGACAACGGCGCCATGATTGCCATGGCAGCGGCCATGCGGCTGCAGGTAGGGCAGCAGCAGGCCAACACCGACTACGCCTTTGACGTGAAGCCGCGCTGGCCGTTGGATGCCATCACCGTGTGATTTTGAAGAAAAGTGGCACTTGGCGCAGGTAAATCATGCGCTAGGTGCTATCTTTTTTGATGCTCAGAACGGATAGTGGCGTGGCGTGGTCTGCACCGTGATCCAGCGCAGTTCGGTGAATTCACGTACACCGGCCATGCCGCCAAAGCGGCCATAGCCCGAACTTTTCACGCCGCCAAAAGGCATCTGGCCTTCGTCATGCACCGTGGGGCCGTTCACATGGCAAATGCCCGACTCGATGCGTGCGGCCACATTCCACGCCTTGGCTACATCGCGGCTGAACACGGCGGATGACAGGCCGAACTCGTTGTCATTGGCGCAGGCAATGGCTTCTTCCACGCCATTCACGCGCACCACGGGCTTGACAGGGCCGAACGATTCTTCGCGGTAGATGTCCATCTCTGCCGTCACATGGTCGAGCACGGTGGCCTGCATCAACGTGCTGTCGCTCTTGCCGCCGCAAATCAGCTTGGCGCCCTTGGCCAGTGCGTCGTCGATGAGGGCGTTGCAGCGGTGCACGGTGGTCATGTCCACCACCGATCCCAGCACCACTGGGCCCTTGCGTGGGTCGCCCAGGGGCAGGGCCTTGGCACGCGCGCCGAGCTTCGCCACGAACTCGTCGGCCACGGCGTTGTCCACGATGATGCGTTCGGTGGACATGCAGATCTGGCCCGAGTTGGCGAACGCGCCAAACACGGTGCCCGCCACGGCGGCGTCGATATCGGCGTCATCCAGCACCAGCAGCGGGGCCTTGCCGCCCAGTTCCAGCACCACGGGCTTGAGGTACTTGGCGCAGGTCTGCGCAATGATGCGGCCCACCTTGGTGGAGCCGGTGAAGTTGATGCGGCGCACTGCCGGGTGGGCCACGATGGCCTCGACCACGGCGCCCGCATCGACGGGTGCATTGGTCACGAAGTTCACCACACCGGGGGGCAAACCGGCCTCCTGCAGCGCCTCGATGATGAGGCCGTGTGTGGCGGGGCACAGCTCCGACCCCTTCAGGATCACCGTGTTGCCGCACGCCAGCGGCGTGGCGATGGCGCGCACGCCCAGGATGACCGGTGCATTCCAGGGCGCAATGCCCAGCACCACGCCCGCCGCCTGGCGCACGCCCATGGCCAGGCTGCCGGGCACGTCGGACGGAATCACTTCTCCTGCAATCTGCGTGGTCAGGGCGGCGGCTTCTTGCAGCAGTCCGGCAGCCAGGTGCACGTTAAAGCCCGCCCACATGCCCGAGGCGCCGGTCTCGGCCGCCATGGCCACCGCAAAGTCGGCCGTGCGGGCCTCCAGCGCATGTGCTGCCTTGAGCAGCAGCGCGCGGCGCGCGTTGGGCCCCAGGGCCGACCAGGCCGGGAAGGCCTTGGCGGCTGCGTCGGCAGCGGCCTTGGCGTCGGCCACGCTGGCAGCGGGTGCCGTGGTGGCGACCGAACCATCGAGCGGGTTGCGACGCTCAAACGTGGCGCCGCCGGTGGCTTGCACGCGCTCGCCGTTGATCAACATGGCAATGGCAGTCATGGATGAAAGCTCCTGAAAAAGAACAGATGAAAAAAGGGGGAAGGTATTCAGGCCACGCCGAGGTAGGCCTGGCGCACCACGTCGGACTGCAGCAGGGTCGATGCCTCGCCAGACGCCACGATGCGTCCTCGCTCCAGCACATAGCCGCGCTGCGCGATCTGCAGTGCCTTGCGCACGTTTTGCTCCACCATGAGCACGGTGACGCCCTGTGCGGCAATGCGCTGCACGATGGCGAGCAGCTCATCGACCATGCGCGGCGCCAGGCCCAGCGAGGGCTCGTCCAGCATCAACAGGCGCGGCCCGCTCATCATGGCGCGGGCCACGGCCACCATCTGCTGCTCGCCACCGCTCATGGTGCCGGCGAGCTGTGTGGCGCGTTCCTTGAGGCGGGGAAAGTCTTCAAACGCTTGGTGCAACCGCTCGGCGCGCACCCGCGACGGCACCAGCCAGCCGCCCAGCTCCAGGTTCTCGGTCACCGTCATCTGTGGGAAGAGCTGGCGGCCCTCGGCGACCAGCGCCAGGCCGCGTTGCACGCAGGCCGTGGCGTTCATCGCAGGCACGGCCTGGCCGTCGAGCGTCACCGCGCCCTGGCGCGGCAGCAGGCCCGCCAGGGCCTTGAGCAGCGTGGTCTTGCCCGCGCCGTTGGGGCCCACGATGACGGTGATGCCGGGCGCGGCTTCCAGTGTCAGGTCCTGCAGCACCTGAAAGCCGTGGTAGCCCGTGGTCAGGTTCTGCACGGTGAGGTGTGCGCCGCTCATGCCGTGGCTCCTTCGCTGGTGGCTGTCATTTCGTCACCCAGATAGGCCTCGATCACATGGGGGTCGCGCACCACTTCGGCGGGCGTGCCGTCGGCAATCTTGCGGCCCTGGTGCAGCACCAGCACGCGCTCCACGTATTGGAGCAGCGTGGTCACCGCATGCTCGATCCACACCACCGTCAGACCCCAGTCATCGCGCAGACGGCGGATGCGCTGGGCCATGGCGTCCACCTCGGATTCGGTCAGGCCCGCGGCCACCTCGTCGAGCAGCAGCAGGCGCGGGCGTGTGCCCAGGGCCATGCCGATCTCCAGCAGGCGCTGCTGCGATGGCGTCACATCGGCGGCAGGGCGTTGCGCCAGCGCCGTGAGGCCCAGCATCGCCAGGATCTCGTCTTCATTGCGCAGGCCCACCGGGCCCTGGCGGTGGCGGCCTGCGAACTGCATGCCAAAGCGCACGTTGTCGCGCACCGTCATGTCGGGGAACACGCGGGGCGTCTGGAAGGTGCGCGCAATGCCGTGGGCCGCGTAGTGGTGCGGGCCCTTGCCGGTCAGGTCATCCGCCCCGCAGTGCAGCGTGCCTGACGTGGGTGGCTGTACGCCGGAGATGGCGTTGAAGAACGTGGTCTTGCCCGCGCCGTTGGGGCCGATGATGCCGATCAGCTCGCCCGCGTGCAGCGTGGCGCTCACGCCGTCCACGGCGGTCAGGCCGCCAAAACGCACGGTCACGCTGTCGATGGTCAGCAGTGCCTCAGCCATGGTGCGCCTCCGCAGCGGGCTTGCGCCGTTGCCACAGCGTGGCCAGGCCATTGGGCAGATACATCACGCACAGGATCAGCAGCAGCCCCAGCACCATCATGTAGCCGTAGGGCAGCTGCAGGCGCAACGTTTCGGCCAGCAGGCTGAACACGATGGCCGCGAGCACCGGGCCGCCAATGCTGGTCGCGCCGCCGATCAGTGCGATCAGCACCGTCTGGAAGCCGATGAACGGGCTGAACACCGCGGCCGGCTCGATGTACGTCCAGCGCACCGCCATGGCAGCGCCCACAGCACCGGCAAACGCGGCAGTGATGCCAAAGCCCATGATTTTGGCCAGGCGCGTGTCCACGCCCAGCGTCTGCGCACGCTGCTCGTCGGCACCGATGCCCGACAGTGCCAGGCCAAAGCGGCTGCGCTGGATGGCGATGGAGGTGGCAATGGCACCAGCGGCGATCAGCAGCACCGTGAGGTACACCGTCTCGTTGCTGGGCACCACGGTGAGCACGCGGCCCACCGTGCCCGAGACCTGCTTTTCGACAAAGGTCACCGCATGGCGGATCAGCTCGGTCATGCCGAAGGTGAGCACGGCAAAGTAGGTGCCGCGCAGGTGCAGCACGGCGGCGCCCATCACCACGGCCACGAGGGTGGCGATCAGGGCGCCGCTCAGAATCACCAGCGGCCAGGGAAGCACCCCCAGCAGCGTGGCGCTGGTGTACGCACCAATGCCGAAGAAGGCCGACGTGGCGAGTGAGAGGTAGCGGGTGGCACCGCAGAACAGCGACCAGCTGGTGGCCAGCGCGATGTACATCAGGCAGCTGAGCAGCACCGAGGTGGCGAACTCGGACACCAGCCAGGGCAGGGTGGCGACCACCGCCACCCCCGCTGCCAAGGCCAGCCAAGGCTTGTTGGAATGAAGGGAAGTCATTTTTTGGAGAACAGTCCGTTGGGGCGCCAGATGAGCACGCCGATGAACACTGCATAGCTCAGCAGCATCTTGAGAGACGGGCTGCTGAAGTGCATGCCCAGCGCCTCGACCACGCCGAGCAGCAAGCCGCCGGCCAGACTGCCCGCCAGGCTGCCAAAGCCGCCCAGCGTGATGACGATGAGCGCCGTCACGGTGTAGGGCTCCCCCATCGACGGGGAAATCTCATACGTCATCGACAGCAGCGCTCCCGCCACGCCCGACAGGCCCAGGCCGATGCCGAACATCATGGGATGCAGTCGCCGGGTGTTGATGCCCACCAACTGCGCGCCCGTGGGCGACTGCATCAGTGCCCGCACGGCCTTGCCCAGCAGCGTGAGCTTGAGCAGCGCGATCAGCGCGGCCGACAGCGCCAGTGCCACGCCAAACAGCACCAGCTTGTTTTCAGTGAAACGCATGCCCGCAATCTGCACCGGGTCGGCCAGGTATTCATAGCCACGCAGGTCACCGCCCCAGATCAGCAGGGCAGTGTTCTGCACCAGGAACATCAGGCCAAAGCCCACCATCAGGCTGCGCGCCTCGAACACGTCCACATTGGGCGCGCGCGCTGCCAGGCGCTTGAAGCACAGCGCGTGCACCACCACCCCCAAAACAAACAATGCGATGAAAGCCAGCGGCATGAGCAGCAGCGGCGAGATGCCCCATAGGGTGTGCGCGGACCAGGTGAGGAAGGCGCCCAGCATCAGGAACTCGCCATGCGAGATGTTCATGATGCGCATTAGCCCGTACTGCAGGTTCAGGCCCATGGCCACCAGCGCATAGATGCCGCCGGTAATGAGGCCACTGGCTACCAGTTCGGCCCAGGAAGTCAGAGACACTTTGTTATTTCCAGGCTGGTTTCGCGGTGTTCAACTGCGCGGTGGCGCGGTCCTTGGGCCACACGACTTCGAAGTCGCTGCCCTGCCACTGGCTCACGGTGCCGGGGATGGACGCGTTCTCGCTGCCCTGGAAGCGGATGCCGCCCAGGATGGTCTGGAACTCGTTCTTGGCGATGTGCTCGCGCAGGGCCTTGCGGTCCAGGCCCGCCTTCTCCACGGCCTGCTGCAGGATCTGCAGGCTTGCCCAGGCATGGCCGCTGGCCCAGCGGTCGGGCTCCTTGTTGAACTTCTTCACGTGCGCGTCGAAGTACGCCTTGGCCTCGGGGCTGGTTTTCACGCTCCACGAGCCCATGCCGATCACGCCTTCGGTGTTGGCCTGCATCACGTTCTTGTACAGCTGGAAGGCCGTGCCCACCGATGCGTAAAAGAACTTGGGGTTCAGGCCCACCTCGCGCGCCTGGCGGCTGGCCAGGATGGTGTCGGGCGGGTAGGTGATGCCGATGAAGGCGTCGGGGTTCTGGTCCTTGATGCCGCGCAGCACGGGCGCCAGGTCCTTCACGCCCAGCGGGTAGCTCTTGCGCTCCAGCACCTGGATGCTGGTCTTCTTGAGCGCGTTGTTCAGCGCGGCGAAGTTCTCCAGGCCAAACAGGTCGTCCATGTAGACGATGGCAATGGTCTTGACGTTGTTGGCCACCAGCATGTCCACCAGCGCACCCATCATCTTGTCGGGCTGCTGCAGCAGCGAGAAGAAGTACGGCAGGTTCATGTCGATCAGCTTGCGCGACAACGCCGTGGGTGCCAGCAGCGGGTAGCCGAAGCGGTTGGCCAGCGGCGCGATGGCGAAGTTGGCGCCCGAGCCCCAGGGCGGCAGGATCAGGTCCACCTTGTCGCTGCCCATCAGCTTTTCGTAGGTGCGCACGCAGGTCTCGGTCTCGCTGCGGTCGTCGTAGCCAATGAGTTCGATGGGGCGCTTGGTGCCCTTCACGCTCAGGCCACCCGCTGCGTTCACCTGTTCGGCCCACAGCAGGTAGTTGGGCTCCTGGCTCACCTGGGCACCGGCCGCCCAGGGGCCGGTGCGGGCGATGGCGTAGCCGATGCGCACGGATGCCGCGCTGCTGCCCTGGGCCCACAGCTGGGGTGCCACGGCCAGGGTGCCGACCGTGGCGGCGGCGCCCTTGATCCACTGGCGCTTGGAGGGTTGGTGTGCTGTCATTGTGTGTCTCCTCGGATGGGGCCTGCGTGGTGCACGCCGTGCCGGGAATCGTAGGGAGACCAGCCCCTGCGCGCTGCGCTCAGCGTGCACAAAACGCTTGCCTCAGCGTGCAGACGGCAGCGGGTTTACCCGGATTTCCCTCGGTGGCACGGGGTAACGGGGCGTCCGATAATTCAGCCGCATAACCATCAGGCTTGCGCAACCCGCACTGGAGACACCATGGCCCATCCCCTGACCGAGGTATCCACCGACGCCGTGCCTGCGCGCGACCGCCTGCACCTGTGGGGCGATGCGGTGTGGCGCCTGATTGGCGGGCTGGAGTCCGACGCGTTTGGTGACGATGCCTTTGCAGGCCACATCACCTCGGGCCAGGCGGGCTATGTGAACCTGTGCCAGCTGGACGTGAGCCGCCACCGCGTAGTGCGCACCCCCAGCCTCATTCGGGGCAGCGACCGGGCCTACATCAAGGTGGTGGCCCAGCTCGAAGGGCGCGCGTGCTTCGAGCAGAACGGTCGCCAGGTATGGTTGTCGCCGGGTGAGTGGAGCGTGTACGACACCACGCGCGCCTATGCCGTGAGCAACCCCGAGGCCGTGCGCCAGATGGTGCTGATGATCCCGAAGGAACAACTGCCCGAGCGCAAGCTCAAGCTCGATGATCTGATGGTGCAGCGGTTCTCGGGCACCAGCGGCGTGTCGCGGCTGGCATGGGACACCATGCGCGCCGCGTTTGCCGAGCTGCCCACCATGTCCGACGCCGCCGCCGATGGCGTGGCCGATGTGATCACGCACCTGGTGCAGCTGTCGCTGCTGGAGCGCAACGGGCAGCAAAGCCTGCTGTCGCAGCGTGAAGCCCTGCGTGACCGCATCAGCCAATACATCGACCGGCACCTGGGCGACCCCGACCTCACCATCGACCGCATGGCCCAGGCGCTCAACTGCAGCAAGCGGCACCTGTACAACGCGGTGGCCGATGACGAGGAAACCCTGGCCGCCATGATCCAGCGCCGGCGGCTGGAGGCCTGTCTGCGCGACCTGCGCCACCCGGCGCATGCGCAGCGCTCGGTCACTGACATTGCGTTGTCCTGGGGCTTCAGCAACAGCGCGCATTTCAGCCGGGCGTTCCGCTCGCATGTGGGGTGCAGCCCCAGCGAATACCGGGCCCGCGCGTTGGCGCCGGTGGTGCTGTTCCGGGACGAGTCGCGGCTCGCGCACTGAGCGGCACCCCGGCCCCTTGCGTGTGGGGCCGTCTGCGCGGTAAAGCACGCTCACCCGCTCTACGCATGCGTATGCGTCGGCATGCAGTTGCGTGACCTTTGCCTTGCATCAATTCTTTACGCGGGCTTGACCCAGTGGGTACGTTGTTGGCGCAATCGCTGCTCACAATGGGGTTTTCCCCTGCGTAGCCATCGCCCATGCGTTTTCTCCCACTTGCCTCTACCGGCACACCCACTGCCCGCGCAGCGCAACCTTTGCGTGCTGTGCCGTGGAGGCAAACGGCTTTGTTTTTGTGCGTGCTAGCCACCGCCGGGTGTGCCAGCCTGGCTCCCACGGATCGCGCATTGCCCGCAGTGGCCGTTCCCCCGGCCTGGTCTGCGGGGGGCAACGGCACAGCGCAAGGGGCTACGGCTACATCCCTGGCCCAGTGGTGGCAGCGGTTTGACGATGCGGTGCTTACCTCGCTGGTCGAGCAAGCCTTGCGCGCCAACAGCAGCGTGCGCACCGCCCAGGCCGCGCTGCAGCAGGCGCGTGCGCAGGTGGATGTGCAGTCGGCCGGCCTGCTGCCCAGCGTGGGTGCATCGGCTTCGGCGCAGCGCAGCCGGGCCAGCAACAGCACCGGTAACACGTTCCAGGCCGGTTTTGATGCGAGCTGGGAGCCCGATGTGTTTGGCCGCCTGCGTAGCGGCGTGAGCGCCAGCGAGGCTGACGCCCGCGCGGCCGAGGCCAGCCTGGCTGACGTTCAGGTATCGCTGGCCGCCGAGGTGGCCGTCAACTACATCGAGCTGCGCGGGCTGCAGCAGCGCCTGGCCATTGCGCGCAGCAACCTGGCCAGCCAGCAAGAGACCCTGCAGCTCACCCAGTGGCGCCTGCAGGCCGGGCTCACCACCTCGCTCGTCACCGAGCAGGCCCGTGCAGCGGCCGAGCAGACCGCCGCGCAGATTCCCAGCCTGGAAGCCAGCCTGGCGCAGTCGCGCTACAGCCTGGCCGTGCTGACAGGCCAGGTGCCAGGTGCCCTGGATGCCAAGCTGGCCGCCAGCGCGCCCGTGCCGCAGCCCACCGCAGAACTGGCGCTGGCAATCCCGGCCGAGACGCTGCGCCAACGCCCCGATGTGCGTGCGGCCGAGCAGCGCATTGCAGCCGCCCTGGCGCGCGTGTCGCAGGCCGATGCGGCGCGCTACCCCAGCTTCTCCCTCGGTGGCTCGTTGGGCCTGCGTGCCCTCACGCTGGGCGCGTTGTCGGGGGGCAGTGCGGTAACCAGTGCCTTGCTGGGCAGCGTGTCTATCCCGCTGCTGGATGGTGGCGCCGCCCGCGCCCAGGTGCGCGTGCAGTCTGCCGCGCTGGAGCAGGCCCGCGTGGCCTACGAAGCCACCGTGCTCACGGCGCTGCAGGATGTGGAGAACGCGCTGGTGGCCTTGCGTGGCGACCGGGAAAAACTGGAGCGTCTCACGGCAGCTGCAGACGCCGCCCGCAATGCCGCGCTGCTGGCGCAGCAGCGCTATAGCAGTGGGCTGATCGACTTTCAGGCGGTGCTGGAGACCCAGCGCACGCTGCTGTCCACGCAAGAGAGCGTGGCCACCACTACCGCTGCGGTCGCGGCAGACCATGTGCGCCTCTACAAGGCGCTGGGCGGCGGCTGGGCGGTAGCCGAATGAACAGCTGACAAGCCCTTCCACACGCCCACTCCATTGCCTGCCAGCCCCCATTTTCTGATTCACGTCCCATGCCAAATTCCGACACCTCAGCTTCTTCTGCACCCGCCAAATCCGCCCCTGCCGACCTGAGCGCCTTGCTGGGTGCCGACCGGCCCCGCCGCTGGTGGCAGCGCACTACCGTGTGGCTGGGGGTGGCCGCGCTCGTGGTGGTGGGCGGTGGCTTGTATGCCTGGCAGTCGCGCCAGAGTGCCAGCACTGCACCCACCTATGTCACCGAAGAGCTGCGCCGGGGCAATCTCACACTCACCGTGTCGGCCAATGGCACGCTGCAGCCCACGCGCTCGGTCACCATTGGCAGCGAGTTGTCGGGCACTGTGCGCAACGTGTTGGTGGATGTGAACGACAAGGTCAAGAAGGGGCAGCTGCTGGTGGAGCTGGACACCGCCAAGCTCGAATCGCAGGTGCTGCGCTCGCGCGCCTCGCTGGCGTCGGCGCAGGCCCGCCTGGCCCAGGCCGTGGCCACCACCAAGGAGGCCATTGCCAACTTTGGCCGGCTCGAAGAAGTGGCCCGCCTGTCCGGCGGCAAGGTGCCCTCGGCCTCCGAGCTGGACGCAGGTCGCGCCACGCTGGACCGCGCCCGCGCCGATGAAACCAGCGCCCGCGCCACGGTCGAGGACGCACGCGCCGCGCTGTCCACCGACGAGATCAACCTGTCCAAGGCCTCCATCCGCTCGCCCATCGACGGCGTGGTGCTGACCCGCACGGTGGAGCCTGGCAACGCCGTGGCCGCTTCGCTGCAAGCGGTGACGCTGTTCACCGTGGCCGAAGACCTCACGCGGCTGCGGCTGGATGTGAGCGTGGACGAGGCCGATGTGGGCTCGGTCAAAGTGGGGCAGGACGCGAGCTTCACGGTCAGTGCCTATCCCTCGCGCCGCTACCCGGCCCAGGTCACGCGCGTCTCGTTTGGCTCCACCAAGACGGACAACGTGGTCACCTACATCACCTGGCTGGAGGTGAACAACAGCGACATGAGCCTGCGCCCCGGCATGACGGCCGCTGCCACCATCACTTCCACTGAACGCAAGGACGTGCTGCTGGTGCCCAACACGGCGCTGCGCTTCACGCCTGCGCAGGCCGCAGGGGCCGATGCGAAGCCCGGAGCGGGTGGTGCCAAGCCCGGCGCGTCGGGCAGCGGCAGTGGTGGCGGCATCATGTCGCAGCTCATGCCGCGCATGCCACGGTCTGGCTCGGGCCCACGCAAACCGGGTGCGGGGGGCGAGGCGGGCGATGGCGCGGGCAAGACGCGGCAGGTGTGGGTGCTGCAGGACGGCGCCGCCAAGCCCATCGATGTGCAGGTGGGCATCAGCGATGGCCGCCATACCGAGGTCACGGGCGAGGGCCTCACGCCCGGCATGGCCGTGATCACCGACCAGCGCGCGGCCGGGGCCAAGCCATGAGCGTGGCGGGCGACACCCCCATCATCCGCCTGCGTGGCGTGACCAAGGTCTATGGCGAAGGGGCGCTGGCCTTTCAGGCGCTCAAGGGCGTTCATCTCGACATTGCGCAGGGCGACTTTGTGGCCATCATGGGCCCCAGCGGCTCAGGCAAGTCCACCGCCATGAATACGCTGGGCTGCCTGGACCGGCCCACCACGGGCGAATACCTGTTCAAGGGTGTGCATGTGGAGTCGCTCTCGCGCGACGAGCGGGCACGGCTGCGGCGGCGCTACTTTGGCTTTGTGTTCCAGGGCTTCAACCTGCTGGCGCGCACTTCGGCGCAAGAGAATGTGGAGCTGCCTCTGCTATACCGGGGTGAGTCGGCCACCGCGCGCCACGCAGCGGCCGCGCGTGCGCTGGAAGCGGTGGGCCTCAAGGGCTGGGAACACCACACGCCCGCCGAGCTGTCGGGCGGGCAGCAGCAGCGCGTGGCCATTGCGCGCGCCATCGTCACCGAGCCCGATGTGCTGCTGGCCGACGAGCCCACCGGCAACCTCGACACCCAGCGCAGTGTCGAGATCATGGAGCTGCTGTGGCGCCTGAACGCCGATCACGGCATCACCGTGCTGATGGTCACGCACGAGCCCGACATGGCGCAGTACGCGCGGCGCATCGTGCGGTTTGTCGATGGCGTGGTGGACAGCGATGCGGCCAACCCACACCCCAAGGGCCTGGACGCTGATGCTGTAGCTGTATCGAACATATCGAACGTGGTCACTGCGGATTCAGGGGGCCACTGATGTTGCTCAACACCCTGCTGCTGGCGCTGCGCTCCATCCGGCGCAATCTCATGCGCTCCTTCCTCACCATCCTGGGCATCGTGATCGGCGTGAGCGCGGTGATCACCATGGTCACGCTGGGCAATGGCGCCACGCTGGCCATCCAGAACCAGATCTCGGGCCTGGGCACCAACCTGCTGCAGGTGCGTCCCGGCCAGCGCATGGGGCCCGGCGGCGGCACCGGCGCCCCGGCCTTCAAGGACACCGATGCCGACATGATCGCGCAGCAGATCGGCGGCATCCTGGCCGTGGCGCCCGAGGCGCGTGCCGCCGCCACGGCGGTGGTGGGCGGGCGCAACTGGACGACCAGTGTGATCGGCAGCACCAACGCCTGGCTGGAGACCGGCAACTGGACCGTGCGCACGGGCCGCGTCTTTACCGACGCTGAATTGCGCGCGGGCGCTGCCGTGTGCCTGATCGGCGAGACCGTGCGGCGCGAGCTGTTTGGCACCGCCGATGCCGTGGGCGGCCAGCTGCGCGTGAAGGCGTTTTCGTGCGAGGTGGTGGGCGTGCTGGCGTCCAAAGGGCAGGGTGCGTTTGGCAACGACCAGGACGACACCGTGTTGGTGCCGCTGCGCACGCTGCAGCGCCGCGTGACGGGCAACACGCGAGTGAACACGCTGCTGGTGTCGATGAAGGACGGCAGCGACCCCGAGCGGGTGAAGGCCAGCCTCACGCAACTGCTGCGCGAGCTGCGCAAGCTGTCGGACTCGGACGAAGACAATTTCAATGTGCTCGACACCAAGCAGCTGGCGGACACGCTCTCGGGCACCACCAAGGTGCTGACCACGCTGCTGGGCGCCGTGGCAGCCGTGAGCCTGCTGGTGGGCGGCATCGGCATCATGAACATCATGCTGGTGAGCGTGACCGAGCGCACGCGCGAGATTGGCCTGCGCCTGGCCATTGGCGCGCTGGAGCGCGAGGTGTTGCTGCAGTTCCTGATCGAGGCCGTGGTGCTGGCCGCGCTGGGTGGGCTCATCGGCATCGTGCTGGCCACGGGCGCGTCCCTGGCGCTATCGGGGCTGATGGGGGTGCCCTACCTGTTCAACCCTGGCGTGAACCTGCTGTCGTTTGTGTTTTCGGCCGGGATCGGTGTGGTGTTTGGCTACTTCCCGGCGCGGCGCGCGGCACGCATGGACCCCATCGATGCGCTACGGCACGAGTGAGCAAGGCCGTGGGCTGGCTGCCGAATGGCGTCTGACCGGGTGCCCTGGAAGAAAAAACAAGCAAAAAAGGCATGAAGCGCTAGTGCATCATGCCTTGATTGCTATTGAAAATATAGCGATGGCCGTCATGCGCCATCGCCTTGGGAGCGGCTGGCTTCAGTGAATGGTCAGCGTGGTGGCCTTGCTCACGGGCTCCAGGCGGACCAGCGTCAGGGTCAGCACGCCGTTTTCCAGCTTGGCGGTGCTGGCGCTGGCATCGATCTCGGTGGGCAGCTCCCACGCGCGCTGCACCTTGCGCGGTGCGCCTTCCACGCTTTGCACCTGCACCACCTGGCCTTCAATGCTGATCGAGAGCTGTTCGCGGGCCAGGCCGGGTACGTCCAGCTGCAAGGTGGTGGCCTTTTCGTCCTGCGTCACGGTGCAGCCCGCAGCGGGTGCTGCGGCAGGCTGTGCCAGCGCGCCCATCAGAAAACGTTGCAGCGCCAGGTCGGCGGAACGGGGGGCTTGGGCATAAGCTGCGCGGCGGATCACGGGGGCGAAGATCATGGGTAACTCCTATACACTGCGCGGCTCTCGACGTGGTCGCCGCATGGCAGAGAGGTGTGTGCGGCCACGCCGCATTTCAAGGGAAAAATGCCATGAATAAATTGCAATCTGTGGGCTTGAAATCAGGCGCTGCGGCATTACGTCACACCGTTTGGGCAGCCGCAGTGGCCCTTGCAGGCGCCGTGGCGTTGGCGCCTGCCGCGCAAGCGCAGACCCCGCCCTCGGCAGCCGTGGCCCAGGCCAGGCCGGTCAAGCTGGCGCTCATCGAAAGCCTGTCGGGCCCTTTTGCCAACACGGGCGAGGCTGTGTACCGCAATATCTACTGGGCCATGGAGCGCGTGAACGCACGCGGCGGCGTGCAGCTGCCTGCCAGCAGCGGCGGCCCCCGCCCGCTGGTGCTGGAGCGCTACGACAGCAAGGGCCAGAACGAAGAAGCCCTGTCTGCCCTGCGCGCCGCGATTGACGATGGTGCGCAGGTCATCCTGCAGGGCAATTCGTCGTCCACGGCCGCCGTGCTGATCGAGGCCATCAACAAGCACAACGAGCGCGAGCCGAACAAGCGCGTGCTGTTCCTCAACTACTCGGCGGTGGACCCCATCCTCACCAACGAGAAGTGCAGCTTCTGGCACTTCCGTTTTGATGCCCATGCCGACATGCGCATGGCCGCGCTGATGGAGGTGATGCGCGAGGACAAGGCCTTGAAGAGCGTCTACCTCATCGGCCAGGACTACAGCTTTGGCCAGGCCGTGCTGCGCGAGGCCAAGAAGCAGCTGGCTGCCCAGCGCCCCGATGTGGCGGTGGTGGGCGAAGAGCTGCACCCCATCGGCCGCGTGAAGGACTTTGCGCCTTATGCCGTCAAGATCAAGACCAGCGGCGCGCAGGCCGTGGTCACCGGCAACTGGGGCAATGACCTCACGCTGCTGGTCAAGGCCGCGCGGGATGTGGGCTACGAGGGCAGCTTCTACACCTTCTATGGCAACGCGCTGGGCGCTCCCGCCGCGATTGGCGACGCGGGCATCGGCAAGGTGGTGGCCGTGGCCGACTGGCTGCCCAACGTGCCGGGCGCGCAAAGCGAGGCGTTCTACCAATCCTTCCGCACACGCTTTCCCAAGCCGCAGGACGACTACGTGCACATGCGCATGCAGCTGATGGTGGAGGCCCTCGCCCAGTCCATCGAGCGCGCGGGCAGCACCGATGTGGTGGCCGTTGCGCGCCAGATGGAGTCGGCCAACGTGCAACTGGCCGGCCAGGGCGGCACCATGCGCGCGGCCGACCACCAGTTCCAGCAGGCCTTGGCGGTGGGCGTGATGGACAAGAAAGGCGCCCCCGGCGTGAAGTTCGACGTGGAAGGCTCGGGCTACGGCTTCCGCGTGGTGCGGCAGATTGCGGCGGCCAAGGCGCAGCAACCGCACAGCTGCCAGATGCAGCGTTACTGATGCGTGGGTCCGCCCCGGGCGGCCGGGGCGGCCGGGGTGATCGCGCTCAGCGCCGGATGCGGTGGCCCGTCTTGAACACCCACCGCACCACGGCGAGGCACAGGGCCATGAACACCAAGGTCATGCTGGTGCTCACCGCGATGTGCACGTCGGCATGGCCATAGAACGCCCACCGCAGCCCGCTGATGAGATAGACCACCGGGTTGAACAACGAGACGGTCTGCCAGAACGGTGGCAGCATGCTGATGCTGTAAAACGCCCCACCCAGAAAGGTGAGCGGCGTGATCACCAGCAGCGGGATGACCTGCAGCTTTTGAAAGCTGTCCGCCCACAGGCCAATGAGGAAGCCGAACAGGCAGAACGTGACGGCCGTGAGCACCAAAAAGCCCACCATCCACACGGGGTGCGCCACCTCGTACGGAACAAACACCCGGGCGGTGGACAGGATGAGCACCGACACCAGCAGCGACTTGCTGGCTGCCGCACCCACGTAGCCCAGCAGCACCTCCACCCAGTTGACCGGCGCGCTCAGCAGTTCGTAGATGGTGCCCGACCATTTGGGCATGTAGATGCCAAAGGCCGAGTTGGAGATGCTTTCGGAGAGCAGCGACAGCATGAGCAGGCCGGGGATGATGTAGGCGCCATAGCTCACCCCGCCGATGTCGCCCATGCGCGAGCCAATGGCGGAGCCGAAGACGATGAAGTACAGCGCGGTGGTGAGCACGGGCGCAATGAGGCTTTGCATCCAGGTGCGGAAGGCGCGGTTCATTTCGAAGCGGTAGATGGCGCGCACGCCATGCAGGTTCACACCGGTCATGCTGGGATCGCTTTCTGGGGCGAAGGGGTGGGGACCTTGTCCTGGTGCACCAGGCTGACGAAGATGTCTTCGAGCGAGCTTTCGCTGGAGTGCAGGTCCTTGAAGTCGATGCCGTGCTCGGTCAGGGCGCGCAGCAGGGCGGCGATGCCGGTGTCTTCCTGCTGCGTGTCGAAGGTGTACGTCAGGACGGTGCCGTCCTGGCTCAGGGCCAGAGGCCAGCGGGCGAGCGGTGCGGGCACTTGCGCCATGGGCTGCTGCAGCGTGATGGCCAGCGCTTTCTTGCCCAGCTTGCGCATCAGCACGGCCTTGTCTTCCACCACGATCAACTCGCCCTTGCGGATCACGCCGATGCGGTCGGCCATGTCCTCGGCTTCTTCCAGGTAGTGGGTGGTCAGGATGATGGTGGTGCCCGCGTCACGCAGTTCCCGCACCAGGCGCCACATGTCGTGGCGCAGCTCCACATCCACGCCGGCGCTGGGCTCGTCCAGAAACAAAATCTTGGGCTCGTGCGACAGTGCCTTGGCGATCAGCACGCGGCGTTTCATGCCGCCCGACAGCGCGAGGATCTTGTTGTCCTTCTTGTCCCACAGCGACAGGTCCTTGAGGATTTTCTCGATGTACGCGGGGTTGGGGGCCTTGCCGAAAAGCCCACGGCTGAAGTTCACCGTGGCCCACACCGTCTCGAACGAGTCGGTGTGCAGCTCCTGGGGCACCAGGCCAATGGCAGCGCGGGCTGCGCGGTAGTCGCGCACCGTGTCGTGCCCATCGGCCGTGACGGACCCCGCCGTGGCATTGCTCATGCCACAAATCACGCTGATCAGCGTGGTCTTGCCCGCGCCATTGGGCCCCAGCAGGGCAAAGATCTCGCCGCGCCGGATGTCCAGGTCGATGTTCTTGAGTGCCTGAAAGCCGCCGGCGTAGGTTTTGCTCAGGCCGCGTACACGGACGATGGCGTCCGTGTCGGGTGCTGGAGAAGGTGATGCAGGCATTGGGAGGGTTCTCTGGGAGGGCCAGGGCGCGCCGCCGTGGCCGGGCCGCTGTACAAGCGGTCAAAGCCGGGCATTGTGGACTGACTTGCACAAGTGTGCTGGGCGGGGGCTTCGAGCCCGCAGAAACCCCCGGGTTGCGCCGTTCAGCGAGTGGCTCGCAGCGGTGGGGCAGCGGTCAGCGCGCCGCCGCCACCTCGCGCCCCAGCTCGATGACGGCCATGGCGTAGTAGCTCGACCAGTTGTAGCGCGTGATGGCGTAGAAGTTTTCGGTGCCTGCCACGTAGCTGGGTGCATCGTTGCCGTTTTGCAGTTCCACCAGCGCCAGCGGGCCCGTGTGCTGCACGCCCTGGGCATCGAGCACAGCGCCCTTGGCCAACATGCTGGCGGCACTGAAGGTGGGCAGGATGTCGGGGGCGAGCAGGTCGTCCAGCTGCAGGCGCGCATTGTCGAACTGCACCCCAAAGTGCGTGGGCATGCCGGGCGTCCAGCCGTGGCCGCGGAAGTAGTTGGCCACCGAGCCAATGGCGTCGGCCGGGCTCTTGAACAGGTCCACGCGGCCGTCGCTATCAAAGTCCACCGCGTAGCGCACCCAGCTCGATGGCATGAACTGGCCCAGGCCCATGGCGCCGGCATAGCTGCCGCGTGGCTCAAACGGGTCGGTGTTGCTGCGGTTGGTGAGGCTCAGGAACTGCTCCAGCTCGCGGCGGAAGAACTCGGTGCGCTCCTTGGCGCGCGGGTGGGCGGAGGGAAAGTCGAACGCCAGCGTGGCCAGCGCGTCCATCACACGGAAGGTGCCCATCTGCTGGCCGTAGATAGTCTCTACCCCGATGATGCCCACAATGATCTCGGCAGGCACGCCAAACTCGCGCTCGGCACGCTCCAGCGTGGCCTGGTTCTCCTGCCAGAACCGCACGCCTGCACGGATGCGGATGGGGTCGATGAAGCGGCTTCGGTACACGCGCCAGTTCTTGGCCGTGCCCTTGGCGGGCGGCAGCATGAGGCGGGGCACCTGCGGCAAGAAATGCGCCTGCCCGATGGCCTGCCGCACCCACTCGCGGTCCAGGTCCCGCCGTGTGGCCAGGTCGTCGGCAAAGTCCATGGCCTCAGGGCGCGATGCGTAGAGCACCGGGGCCTTGGCACTGGCCCGCCCCTGGTGGGCCTGGCCGGCTTTGGCATGCGCTTTCTGGGTCGCCGGTTTGGGTTGATTTTCGGGCTTTGCGCTAGCGGGTAATGCACAGGCAGCTATCAAAAATATAGCTGCTGCGGTCCATGGTGCTGTCTTCTTCATGTCAATGGTTCGTCATGTTGTGGCACCCTGCAGCGTCTGATACGGGCGCGCTCCAAGACCAGGGATGCCAAGCAAGGGCCGCCCCGCAGCGAGGGCATCGTCCTCCTGGGGGGAAGCGGCGCAGCCGCTCAGGGGGATGATTCACTGTTTCGGCCAGGCGAGGCTGCGGAACTCCCGCCGCAAATCGCCCAGCGCGGCCTCCGGGTGGGGGGCATAGCGCACGCGTTCCAGCCGCAGCAGCCAGTCGGCCACCGCCGCAGCGGGTGCGCCGAATTGTGCCTGCACGCGTTCGGCCATGGCCCGGGGCGGCAAGGTGTCGGGCACCACCAGCCCGGCGCGGGCCAGGCGCTGGCGCGCGCGGGCCAGCAGGCGCAGCCAGGGGTCGTGCTGGCTGCGCTCCCACAGGCTCCAGCCCATGCCCCCGAGGGCCGCCACGATGATCAGGATGCCCAGCACCATGGTCAGGTCCTGCCAGCTGGGCGACTCAAAGCCCAGGGACTTGAGCAGGTCCAGCTGGCGGCTTTGCGTGTAGTTGAGCACCCACTGGTTCCAGCTGTTGTTGACGGCCTCCCACACGGCGCGCAGGTTCTGCGCGAGACCCGGGCTGATGACCGTGCCCATGGCGGTGGCAAACGCCCCTTGGGGCGCGCGCAGCCGCTGAAAGGCCCCCGTGCGGCCGGGCGACACGGCGCCCGTGGGGTCCACCCGCACCCAGCCCCGGCCGGAGAGCCAGACTTCGGCCCAGGCATGGGCGTCGCTCTGGCGCACGGTCCAGAGCTTGTCCACGGGGTTGCGGTCGCCGCCCTGGTAACCGGTGACGATGCGGGCCGGAATGTCGAGCGCACGCATCAGCAACACAAAGGCCGAGGAGATGTGTTCACAAAACCCTTCCTTGCGGTCAAACCAGAACTCGTCGGCCGTGTGCTGGCCGTACACGCCGGGCTCCAGCGTGTACACATATCCGCCGGTGCGCAGGCGGTTCAGGGCGGCATTGACGAGGGCCTCGGCGTTGTCTTGCGCGGGGTTGGGGTTGAGCTGGGGGTCGTTGCGCAGTTGCTGGGCCAGCGCCAGCGTGCGGGGATTGAAGCCGGTGGGCAGCTCGGTATAGGTGCGCAGGGCGGCGTTGGGGGCGCTGGGGCCATGGGCAAACTGTGGGTAGCTCTCTGCCTTGTAGCGCACCACATCGGTCACTGCGCGGGTGGTCAGCCACTGCAGGTCCTGCGTCATGAAGGTGTCCATGCCCGCGACGGCGGGCTTGTCCACCGCAGCGTCCAGCAGCAGCAGCCAGGGGCGCTGGTGGGGCTCCAGCGTCACTTCGTAGCGCACAGGCTGGCCTTGCACGCGCAGGTTGGCGACGGTGCTGGCACGTGCCTGCGAGTAATCGCCGGGGCGGGGCGACACCGGATGCCATTCGACACCGTCAAAGGTGCCGAACACCGGGCCGCGGAAGTACAGGTCGCTCTGCGGTGGCGCGGCGCCGTCAGGGGTGTCAAACCGCACGCGCATGGCCACCGTGTCGTCCAGCGCCAGCTCGGCAATGTTGCCCACCTTCATCACGCCGGACAGGCCGCTGCGCCCGCTCATGGTGTCGCTGGGCATGCCCCACAGCGGCGCCATGCGCGGGAACAGCATGAACAGCGCCGCCATGATGGGCGCGCCCAGCAGCGCCATGGTGCCTGCTGTGCGCAGTGCCTGCGACAGCGGTGGCCGCCCCACAGGCATGTGGGCGTTGACCAGGGCCGTGAGCAGCCCCAGCAGCGCCACCAGCATGGCAGCGGCCGTGAACAGCGACTGCGAGAAGAAGAAGTTGCTGAGCATCGTGAAGAAGCCCAGGAAGAAGACCACCAGCGCGTCGCGCCGCGCGCGCAGTTCCAGCATCTTGAGCGCCAGCAGCATCACGATCAGCGTAACCCCTGCATCACGGCCCAGGATGGTGCGGTGGGTGTACAGCGTGCCCGCCACCGCGATCACCAGCGGAACGGCCAGCACCCAGCGCGTCGGCAGCGGGCGGCCCTTGAAGGCCAGCCAGCCGCGCCACAGCATCAGTCCGGCCGCCAGCAGGCTCGCCCATACAGGCAACACGTTGACCTGCGGGGCGATGACCCACGCAATCACGACGAGCAGGAACAGCGTGTCGCGCGCATCGCGCGGCAGTGCGTTGAGCGTCTGACGCAGGGTCATGGCTGTGCGGTGGAACGGGGGTGAATGGATTTCATGACGCTATTTATTTGATAGCTATTCGGGCAATAAGAATATGCGCTTGGAGCCGATAGGGGCCAAAATCGGCAGGAATGGGCAGTGGCAGGTCAACACAGGGCCAACGCCTCCAGGCAGCGGCGGCGGTGGGCGGCCCCCGTGTCGGGCGCGATCTCGGTGCCGGGCAGGCGCAGGCCATAGTCCAGGCCCAGGCGGTCGGCTTGCAGCACCCAGGCCGTCAGGCGCGACACGCGTGCCTCATGGTTGGGCAAGGCGGCGTGGGCCAGGTCCAGCCACAGCTCGTGCCGCTGGGCCTGTTGCGCGTCACGGCTCACCAGGTCATCGGTGCCGGTGGCCAGCGACTTCGCCGCTTTCTTCCAGACCACCAGTTTGAGCGGGTCGCCCCGCCGGTAGGCCCGCACGCCGTCGAATTCGCCAATGCCCTGCGACGGCGCGTTGCCCGTGCCCCCTGCGCGGGGCTCGCCCGGCGGCAGGGGTTGTGGCGGCACCTCCGGCGCGGGGTACACCAGCACCTCGGCAGCGGGCCGCCAGTAGGTCCACACGCGGAAGGTGCCCAGCGGAAACCGCGTTTCGGCCGTCAGGGTGGGCACACGGTGCAGCCCCCGGCGCCCGGGCTGGAAGGCCACCTGCACGCTGGCCTGACCCTGGGCGGGCACGTCGGTCCAGGCCCAGTGGTGTTCGGCCTTGCCGGTGCCGTGCACGGCCAGGGCAATGCCATAACGCGGCGACTTGCGATCACTGGACAGCTGGATCTCAAACGCCGTGCTGGTGCCCAGAAAATGTGGCTCGGGTGCCTTCAGGTGCAGCGTCAGCCCGCGCAGGTTGGCGTGGCAGATGTGCATGCCCACCACCGCGCTGCCAGCCAGCAAAAAGGTCAGCAGGTAGCCCAGGTTGAGCTGGTAGTTGATGGAGGCCACCAGCAGCACCACGAGCGTGAGCGCCAGCATCCAGCCCGAGCTGGTGGGCAGGATGTAGACATTGCGCTGGGTGAGCTGCAGCGTGTCGGACAGCGGCAGGCGTGCCTGCCACCAGCGCTGGAAGCGCCTGCGAAGGCGCGCCACGGGGCTGAGCCGCGCGGCCAGGCCGCGCCAGCCCGTGGTCGTCGTGAGGGAAGGGTGGGCGGCGGATTCCATCGATCAGGGCAGCGGCACGGCGTCGACCATGGCGCGGACCTGCTCGACCGCGCCGCGCCCGGCGTCGCCCACGGGCACCAGGCGGTGGGCAATGGTTTGCGGCAGCACGGCCTGCACATCGTCCGGCGCCACATAGTCGCGCCCGCTGATGAGCGCCTGGGCCTTGGCGGCGCGCAGCATGGCAATGCCCGCGCGGGGCGACAGGCCCTGCAGGAACCAGCGGCCCGAGCGGGTGGCGGCGATCAGGTCCTGCACGTAGTTGAGCAGGGGCTCTGCGGTGTGCACGGCCTGCACCTGGCGCTGCAGCTCGGCCAGTTCGTCAGCGGACAGCAGGGGCAGCAGGCTGCTCACCATGTCGCGCCGGTCGGCGCCCGACAGCAGCAGGCGCTCGGCGGCGCGGTCGGGGTAGCCGATGGAGATGCGCATCAAGAAGCGGTCAAGTTGCGACTCGGGCAGCGCAAAGGTGCCCAGCTGGTCGTGTGGGTTCTGGGTGGCGATCACGAAGAAGGGGTGGGGCAGGGCGCGGGTTTCGCCCTCGACCGACACCTGCTTTTCTTCCATGGCTTCCAGCAGGGCGCTTTGCGTCTTGGGGCTGGCGCGGTTGATTTCGTCGGCCAGCAGCACCTGGGCAAACACCGGGCCGGGGTGGAACACAAAGGCTTCCTTGCCACGTTCGTATACCGACACGCCGGTCAGGTCGCTGGGCATGAGGTCGGCAGTGAACTGGACGCGCGAAAACTGCAGCCCAAAGGTGTGGGACAACGCGTGCGCCAATGTGGTCTTGCCCACACCCGGCACGTCTTCAATGAGCAGATGCCCCCCCGCCAGCAGGCAGGCCACGCAGTCCTGAACCTGGGCCTTTTTGCCCACGATCACCGTGTTAAGCTGATCCAGAAGCGATTTGATCTTGTGCTGTGCATTCATGGCACGACGTTATCCGAAAAACGGCAAAAAATGCGAGACGCGGGGACAAGACTGTGAGCAAGACGGGCTATTTCACCCATCGGGATTGTTGGAAGCACGAGATGGGCCCGGGCCACCCCGAATGCCCCGAGCGGCTGGATGCGATTGAAGACCGTTTACTGGTCACCGGCGTAGGGGATGCGCTGGAGCGCTACGAAGCCCCGGAAGCCTCGCTGGCCGACATCGAACTGGCCCATGGCCGCATGCACATCGCGGCCTTGCGCGGGATGTCTGACCGGCTCAACGAAGAGCTGATGGCCGGCGGCCCCAGCTATGCGCAGATTGACACCGACACCTCCATCAACGCCCACACCTGGAAGGCCTCGCTGCGCGCCGCGGGTGCTGCGCTGGCCGCCACCGACGCGGTGATGGCGGGCGAGGTCGAAAATGCCTTCTGCTCCGTGCGCCCCCCGGGGCACCATGCCTGCCGCGACAAAGCGATGGGCTTTTGCTTTTTCAACAACGTGGCGGTTGCGGTGAAATATGCGCTGCAGCGCTACAACCTGCAGCGCGTGGCGGTGGTGGACTTTGATGTGCACCACGGCAACGGCACCGAGGACATCCTGGCCAATGACCCGCGGGCGCTGATGGTCAGCATCTTCCAGCATCCGTTCTATCCCTACAGCGGCGACCACGATCCCGCCCCCAACATGGTCAACGTGCCGGTGCCCGCGTACACACGCGGCATGGACATCCGCGAGATCATCGAGATGATGTGGATGCCCCGGCTGGAGGCCTTCAAGCCCGAGATGATTTTTGTGAGCGCGGGCTTTGACGGCCACCGCGAGGACGACATGGGCCAGCTGGGCCTGACCGAGCAGGACTACACCTGGATCACCCAGCGCGTGAAGGACGTGGCCCGGCGCTACTCCAAGGGCCGCATCGTGTCGTGCCTGGAGGGTGGCTACGTGATGGGGCCGCTGGCGCGCAGCGTCGAGGCGCATCTGCGGGTCCTGGCTGATCTTTGACTCCCCCTGAGCCGCCTGCGGCGTCTCCCCCCTGAGGGGGACGCCACCCGTGGCCTGGCGGAGCCAGCTCCACGGTAGCACTGGCCTCATGCGCGCCTGTTTCAAACGCCCCTCGCATTGCTGTGCACAGGAGAAACAACATGACGATTCCAAATTCTGACGAGCTGCTGCTGATCACCCGTGATACGCGCGGTGTGATCACCCTCACCTTGAACGACCCTGCACGCTTCAATGCGTTGGGCTCTGAAATGCTGACAGCCCTGCAACAGGCGCTGGACGAAGCGGGCCGCGACGAGGCTGTGCGCGTGGTCGTGCTGGCCGCAGCAGGCAAGGCCTTCTGTGCCGGGCACAACCTCAAGGACATGGCGGCGAACCCGAACCTGGCGTACTACCAAAAGCTGTTTGCGCAATGCAGCCGCATGATGCTGACCATCCACAAGCTGCCAGTACCCGTGATCGCCAGGGTTCAGGGCATGGCGACGGCCGCAGGCTGCCAGCTGGTGGCGCAGTGTGACCTGGCCGCGGCGGCCGACAGCGCGAGTTTTGCCACCAGTGGCATCCACTACGGCCTGTTCTGCGCAACGCCGAGCGTGCCGTTGGTGCGCAATGTGCCCGCCAAGCGGGCGATGGAAATGTTGCTCACCGGCGACTTCATGGATGCGCCCACGGCACTCGCGCAAGGGCTGGTGAACCGGGTGGTGCCCGCCGATGCGCTGGATGCCGAGGTCGAGCAACTGGTGCAATCCATCCTGCAAAAGCCCCGTGTGGCCGTGGCCATGGGCAAGGCGCTGGTGTACCAGCAGCGCGAGCTGGGCATTGATGCCGCCTACCAGCTGGCAGGCCAGACCATGGCCACCAACATGATGGACCCGGCCGCCCAGGAGGGCGCCCGTGCGTTTGCCGAAAAACGCCAGCCCGCCTGGAAGCGTTGAGGCACAGCACGATGGACAAGCCGATGCTCGACGATGTGGGCCTGTGGGTGCAGGCCTTTCTCAGCCCCACGGTGCTGGTGGAGCTGGCTGTTTTGGCAGTCTGCGTGGGCCTGGCCTGGGGGCTGGTGGCGCTGCTCCAGCGCGGCCTGCGCCGGGGCGACCCGCGCTCCATCCTGTTTGGTGTGCGGATCGTGGATGGCGCGCTGTTCCCGCTGGTGCTGCTGAGTCTGGCCTACATCGCGCGCACCCTGCTGCACCATTGGGTGGCGCTGGCGGCTTTCAAGATTGCGATCCCGGTGCTGGTGGCGCTGGTGGTCATTCGCATTGGCGTGAAGGTGCTGCAGGTGGCCTATCCGGACGCTGCCTGGGTGCGGCCCATCGAGCGCTCCATCTCCTGGATGGCGTGGCTGGGCATGGTGCTGTGGGTCACCGGACTGCTGTCGCTGGTGCTGGACGAGCTGGACCAGATCCACTGGAAAGTGGGCGGGGCGACGCTGTCGGTGCGCACCATCATCGAAGGGGCGGTCACCGCAGCGGCAGTGCTGCTGATTGCCCTGTGGATCTCGGCGGCCATCGAGTCGCGGCTGCTGCGCTCGGCCACAGGTGCCGAGCTATCGCTGCGCAAGGCGGTGAGCAACGCGGTGCGGGCGCTGCTGGTGTTTGTGGGGTTGCTGGTGGCCTTGTCGTCGGTGGGCATCGACCTGACTGCGCTGTCGGTACTGGGCGGTGCGGTCGGCGTGGGCATTGGCTTTGGCCTGCAGAAGCTCGCGGCCAACTATGTGAGCGGTTTTGTGATCCTGGCCGAGCGCAGCATGCGCATCGGCGACAACGTCAAGCTCGATACGTTCGAGGGGCGCATCACGCAAATCAATGCCCGCTACACCGTCATACGCTCGCCCTCGGGGCGCGAATCCATCGTGCCCAACGAACTCTTGATCACCCAGCGGGTGGAAAACCTGTCGCTGTCAGACCCGCGCGTGTGGATGTCCACCGTGGTCAGCGTGGCCTATGAGAGCGATGTGGACAAGGTGGCCCAGTTGCTCACCGATGCCGCCCTGGTCAGCCCGCGCGTGCTGCGCGACCCCGCCCCCAGCGCCGCGCTGTCGGCCTTTGGGGCCGATGGGCTGGAGTTCACCGTGGGCTTCTGGATTGCAGACCCTGAAAACGGATCCCTGGGACTGCGCTCGGACATCAACCGGGCCATCCTGAGTGCGCTGCGGGCCCACCAGATCGAAATCCCTTACCCCCAGCGGGTCATGCATGTGCAGGTCGATGGCGCAGTCCCTGCAGCGATGTCGCCGGGCGGGGCGCCCGCGCCAGCACCGGCTTCGGCGGGTTGATCCGGTTGCAGGGTGATACCCCGGCGGGCGCCCGGTAGCGCAGGCGACAGCAAACTCTAGACACTGGCCTGGTTCACTCGCCTATAATTCACAAAAAGCACGATCGTTCTTTTTTATGATTGTGCAGTCTGTGTGGTGGCTCCGTAGCGCTTTCGCTGCAGTGCGACATAGAATGTTCTAGTTTACGTAAACGTCAATTCAACCAACTCTCTAGGAGCCGCAGCAATGAAGGTCTTGGTCCCTGTCAAGCGCGTGGTGGACTACAACGTGAAGGTCCGCGTGAAGTCGGACAACACGGGTGTA
>NZ_JAOBSQ010000047.1:0-16055 GCF_025246485.1 Acidovorax sp. K2F | reverse complement strand
CGCCCTGGGTGCCAGCCGCGCGGCGGTGGACGCGGGCTACGCGCCCAACGACTGGCAAGTGGGCCAGACCGGCAAGATCGTGGCACCGCAGTTGTATGTGGCTGCCGGTATCTCGGGTGCTATCCAGCACTTGGCGGGCATGAAGGACTCCAAGGTGATCGTGGCGATCAACAAGGACCCTGAGGCACCGATCTTCAGCGTGGCTGACTATGGGCTGGAAGCGGATCTGTTCACGGCTGTGCCTGAACTGGTCAAGGCCCTGTAAGAACGCCCCTGTGCACACAAAGGCATCGCTCGCGATGCCTTTTTTTTGACGAAATTTCGCTTTCCCGGAGACACCCATGAGCTACACCGCCCCCGTCAAGGACATGCTGTTCGCCATCGAGCACCTGGCCAACATTGAACAGATCGCGCAAATCCCTGGTTTTGAAGATGCCGGGCTGGACACGGCCGCCGCCGTGCTGGAAGAGTGTGCCAAGTTCAATGAAGGGGTGCTGTCGCCGCTCAACTGGGAAGGCGACAAGAACCCGTCGAGCTGGAAAGACGGCGTGGTCACCACCACCCCCGGCTTCAAGGAAGCCTTCCGCCAATATGGCGAAGGCGGCTGGCAAGGCCTGCAGCACCCCGCCGACTTTGGCGGCCAGGGCCTGCCCAAGACCATCGGCGCGGCCTGCATCGAGATGACCAACAGCGCCAACATGAGCTTTGCGCTGTGCCCGCTGCTGACCGATGGCGCCATCGAGGCGCTGCTGACAGCAGGCAGCGATGAACTCAAGGCCACCTACCTCGAAAAGCTGGTGACCGGCGAGTGGACCGGCACCATGAACCTGACCGAACCCCAGGCGGGCTCGGACCTGGCCCTGGTGCGCACGCGTGCAGAACCCCAGCCCGACGGCACCTACAAGATTTTCGGCACCAAGATCTTCATCACCTACGGTGAGCACGACATGGCCGAGAACATCATCCACCTGGTGCTGGCCCGCGTGCAGGGCGCGCCGGAGGGGGTCAAGGGCATCAGCCTGTTCGTGGTGCCAAAGTTCATGGTCAACAAGGACGGAAGCCTGGGCGCGCGGAATGACGCGCATTGCGTGAGCATCGAGCACAAGCTGGGCATCAAGGCATCGCCTACGGCCGTGCTGCAGTTTGGCGACCACGGCGGCGCGGTGGGCTACCTGGTGGGCCAGGAGAACCGGGGCCTGGAGTACATGTTCATCATGATGAATGCGGCCCGCTACGCCGTGGGCATGCAGGGCATCGCGATCTCCGAGCGCGCCTACCAGAAGGCCGTTCAGTACGCGAAAGACCGCGTGCAGAGCCGCCCCGTGGACGGCAGCATCAACGCCAGCGCCGCCATCATTCACCACCCTGACGTCAAGCGCATGCTCATGACCATGCGCGCTACCGTTGAGGGTTGCCGCGCCATGGCCACGGTGGCGGCTGCGGCGTTTGATGCCGCACACCACCACCCCGATGCCGACACGCGCAAGCAGAACCAGGCGTTCTATGAATTCATGGTGCCGCTGGTCAAGGGCTACAGCACCGAGACCAGCCTGGAAGTGACCAGCCTCGGTGTGCAGGTGCATGGTGGCATGGGCTTCATCGAAGAAACCGGCGCGGCCCAGTACTACCGCGACGCCAAGATCCTGACCATCTACGAAGGCACCACCGCCATCCAGGCCAACGACCTCGTCGGCCGCAAGACGGCACGCGATGGCGGGCAGGTGGCCAAGGGCATCGCCGCGCAGATCGAGAAGACCGAGGCCGACCTGCTGGCCAGTGGCACGCCCGCTGCGCTGGCCGTGGCCAAACGCCTGACGGCGGCGCGCAAGGCGCTGCTCGACGTGATCGACTTTGTAGCCGGTGGCACCAAGGCCCAACCCAACGCCGTGTTTGCGGGCAGCGTGCCCTACCTGATGCTGGCGGGCAATGTGGTGGCGGGCTGGCAGCTGGCACGCAGCCTGCTGGTGGCGCAAGACCTGTTGCACAAGGGACAGGACGAAGCCTTCATGCGCGCAAAAATCACCACGGCCCAGTTCTATGCCGACCACATCCTGGTGAAGGCACCAGGCCTGCGCGACAGCATTGTGGAAGGCGCGGCCAGCGTGACCGAGCTGGCGCTGGAAGCCTTCTGAAGGACTGGCGTGCCGTGAGGAGACAGGCCACCTGCGGGGCAGGGGCCTTGATATAAAAATGATAGCTACGGACGCATGATTCACTAGCGCATCCGGCCTATTCCATCCCTATTCTTGTTCTGGAAGTTGTTGCCATGTCCAAACTGCCTCCCGTGTTGCAAAACCTGTCGCTGCCCGTCATCGGCTCGCCGCTGTTCATCATCAGCAACCCCAAGCTCGTGATCGAGCAGTGCAAGGCCGGTGTGGTGGGCTCCATGCCCGCGCTCAATGCCCGCCCTGCCGAACTGCTGGACGAGTGGCTGGCCGAGATCACCGAAACCTTGGCGGCCTACAACAAGGCGAACCCAGACAAGCCTGCTGCGCCGTTTGCCATCAACCAGATCGTGCACAAGAGCAACGACCGGCTGGAGCACGACATGCAGGTGTGCGCCAAGTACAAGGTGCCGATCATCATCACCAGCCTGGGTGCGCGCGAGGACGTGAACCAGGCCGTGCATGCCTGGGGCGGCGTGGTGCTGCACGACATCATCAACAACAAGTTCGCGCACAAGGCGATTGAGAAGGGCGCTGACGGCCTGATCGCCGTGGCGGCCGGTGCTGGTGGTCATGCTGGCACCAAGAGCCCGTTTGCGCTGATCCAGGAAATCCGCCAGTGGTTCGACGGCCCGCTGGCGCTCAGCGGCTCTATTGCCAGTGGCGGCGCGGTGCTGGCTGCACAGGCCATGGGGGCGGACTTTGGCTACATCGGTTCGGCCTTCATCGCCACCCATGAGGCCCGCGCCAGCGAGGCCTACAAACAAGCCATCGTGGACGGCAACTCGGACGACATCGTCTACAGCAACCTGTTCACGGGCGTGCATGGCAACTACCTGGCGCCCTCGATCCGCGCGGCCGGCATGGACCCGGACAACCTGCCAGAGTCCGACCCCAGCAAGATGAACTTTGGCGGCGACGCCAAGAAGGCCTGGAAGGACATTTGGGGCTGCGGCCAGGGCATCGGCTCCATCAATGCCGTGACCAGCACCGCCGAACTGGTCGCCAAGCTGCGCAGTGAATACGAGGCGGCCCGGGCCCGTCTCAAGCTCTGAATCTGCGCTCTGTGTGAGGGGCGCTGGCTTTGTGCCTCTGGGGGCGTTCGGCCGTCCTTCTTCCCTCACCCCGCCGTTTGTTTCGCCCGCCATGTGTATCCACACATGGCGGGCGAATGTCTTTGTGGGAGGTGTTTGAGCGGTGTCTTTGCGGTGACGCACCCGAGGGGAAACCCGCGTGAGGAGGAGAAGCCCCCTACCGATAATGGTGATGAAAAATAATCAATGAATGCCGGTGCCACGTTCGCCGGCCTTGTCACCATGTTGCGAGGGAGATGCCTGATGTTCCGTGCTTTTGTGTGCCTGCTGGCCGTGTGCGCCACCACCCTGGTTCATGCCCGCAATGAAGGCGTGACCGCCGATGAAATCCGGCTGGGTGCCTCGGTCGTGCTGTCGGGACCGCTCGGGCCGCAGACGGCGCAGTACGGCGAGGGCTCGCGACTGCTGTTCGACGCGGTGAACGCGCAGGGCGGGGTACATGGCCGCATGATCCGGTACACCACACTCGATGATGCTTTCGACCCGCAAAAGGCCGTGGAAAACACGCGCCAGCTGCTGGAGAACGACAAGGTGTTCATGATTTTCCATAGCACCGGTACGGCGCAGACAGCGGCCATCCTGCCGCTGCTCAAGGAGCAGCGCACTGTGCTGTTTGGCCCCGTCACAGGTGCCTCGGTGTTCCGGGAGGCGTTCAATCCGTATGTGTTCCATGTGCGTGCGGGTTATGCGAATGAGGCCAGCAAGATCGTGTCGCAGCTGCGCCAGCAAGGCATCACCCGTGTGGCGGTGTTCTTTCAGGACGACGGCCTGGGCAAGACACTGGCAGGTGAGCTCAAGAAGGCTTCGGACGAGGAGAAGCTGCCCTTTGTGGCCGAGATCAAGGTGGACCCCAAGCAGCCCGACTTTGCCGCCGCCGCACAGGCGACTGAAAAAGCCCAGCCCCAGGCTGTGATCGTGGCGACCGGCGGCACCACTTTCACGAGCTACATCAAGGCGGTACAGGCCACGGCGGCGCGTCCTGCCTACTACGGGTTCTCGGTGGCCAGCATGGACGTGATCCAGCGCGAACTCAGGGACAAGGCGCGGGGCATCATCCTGGCGCAGATCATGCCTTCGCTGCGCAACACCACTATCCCAGTGGTGGTCGAATATCTGAGCCTGCTGCGTGCCAAGTCGCCCGGCGCTCAACCCTCGGCTTCGCAGTTTGAAGGTTTTGTCCACGCACGCTTGCTGGTGGAAGGGCTACGCCGCACGGGGCGCAACCTGACTACCGAGTCGTTCTCCAAAACGATGGAGGACGCGGGTGAAATTGCTTTTGGTCGTTTCAGCGTGAAGTATTCGCCGCGCAACCACAATGGGTCGACCTATGTGGAGCTGGCTATCGTGGACGCGGAAGGCAGTCTGCGTTACTGAGGGTCTCCACGCTTCGCGCGGTGGGCGGACTCTTGTTCATCGAGCCCGCTGCAGGTGATGGCAGACCAGCGGGAGACAGTGCAGCTGTGCAAAAAATCCTCTGACGGAGGACAATAGCGGGTTTTGTTGTTCCATCCTCGGTTCAGTTCGTCTTGCTGATTTGCGCAGCAGGCGAATCAGCGCGGAGGGAATCCGGATATCCAGCGGCGCGCTGTCCGCGGGGATTCAACACCTCACCCTATGTCTTCGTCCACATCCCGCACACCCTTGATCGACATGATCAAGGGCATGGCTTGCGCCACCATCGTGTGGCACCACTTGGCCTTTTATGGCCCGATGTCCGACATCGCCCATCCCTTGGCTCCAGCACTCATAGCGTGGCTATATGACTATGGGCGCATGGCGGTGCAGGTGTTTCTGGTGTTGGGTGGGTACCTGGCTGCTGCGAGCCTTGCGCCCCAGGGCTTTGCGCGTTTCGACCATGCGGGCACCGCCATTGCCAAACGCTTCGTGCGGCTTGTGGTGCCTTATGCCGTGGCGTTGATGCTGGCGGTGGTGGTCGCCGCCCTCGTGCGACCTTGGATGGAGCACCACTCCGTGCCCGACCAACCCACCTTGTCACAACTGTTGGCGAACGCTTTGCTGCTGCAGGACATCGTGGGTGAAGGTGCTTTGTCGGCTGGCGTGTGGTACGTGGCCATCGACTTTCAACTCTTTGCGCTGACTGTGCTGATGCTGGCCGGTGTACGCGCGCTGCCTGTGCGCTGGGTACAGCACCATGCAGCGGCCTTGTCGCAGGGGCTGGTGCTGTTGGTGGCTGCTGCCTCGCTATGGGTTTTCAACCGCATCGCGGGGTTGGACATGTGGGCGCTGTACTTTTTTGGTGCCTACGGCCTGGGCATGCTGGCCTACTGGGCGGTGCGGGCGCCGCAGGCGCAGGCATGGGTCTGCCTCATGGCGCTGCTGGTGGGGGCAGCGCTGGCGTTGGATTTCCGGGCACGCATTGCCGTGGCTGCCGTCACGGCCTTGTGCCTGGTGGTGGCCATGCGCTCTGCGCGCGTGCGCAGCTTTTTCGGCGTGACGCCGCTCGTAAAGCTCGGCCAGATGTCGTACTCGGTGTTTCTGGTGCACTTTGCCGTGTGCTTGCTTGTGAACGCGGTGGTCAGCCACCTCTGGCCTACATCACCAGCGCTGAACGCCGTGGGCATGCTCCTGGCGTTTGGGCTGTCGCTGGCAGCTGGGCGTCTGTTGTATCTGCGAGTGGAGCGTCATGTGCCATCGTGGTCCACGGCCCTGCGCTGGCAACTGGGGCTGGTGGGGGCTGGCATGTTGGTTGTTATCACTAGCAACTGGGCATAGCCCCTAAGCTGAGACCGCAGGGGCAGGCCGACTGGGCTGTCTTTTTAAGCGCGCCATGTCCTTCAGCCCAGTGCCGTGCTACCGCAAAAGCTTGCGTTCCCGGCGCTTGCGCTGCTTGTCCAGAAACCACGCCATGAAGGGCAGCAGGAGCATCGAGCCGGGGATCACCCAGATAAAAAGATAAGGGCTGACCGAAGACGCGGACCGCATCACATCCCGCAGGTGGGCTCGTTCCTCGGCACTCCAGGTGCCCTGGCGGCGCTGCTGCACCAGCCAGACCACCGAGCCTTTCATGGTGGCCATCTCGCGGCGCAAGCGGCTCTTTTCCCGGCTGTTGCCCGCGAGAAAAGAACAAAACCACTCCGGCGCTCGCTCCATGCGGCGCTGGAATGCCAGGGTTGAATCCGGGTCGAATGCGTCGGAAGTTTGCTGGCTTTCGGTGCGCTGCGAAGAAGTCATGTTGAGCAGCATTGTCTCTGGAGATACAGGTAACAACAAATGGACATTGAGCTGAAACATACTTCAACTGCGCGAATGGGCCTTTGTTGACGGTTTGGTTGTAAACATGCTCGAGAGGTCCGTAGACGGCCTCAAGTCATGCTCGCCTGCGTGAAGCAAAAACCGAATGCGCTGGCATCGCCACAAACATCAGTCAACCAGTGGTTAGCGCGGCTCTGAGCGCATGGAGTTCAGACAGGAGCACTGGCTCCCGCCCGCGTACTTGTCTTTGATGAAACTTGTCAGCGCAGTGTGAGGACACAACTGCATGCTCGAGGCCGTTGAACTTCTCTTTGGCGCTCGGCGGTCAATCCGAGCGCACAAGCGGTTCGGCAGCACCTACCCTAAATACCAGTCGCTTCGTAAGATATGTGCATGAAATCTCGATCTTCATGTGGCTCAATCCGCTACCAACTATCCGCTCAAAATGTGGATGTTCACCGAAACGAAGGCGGCTTCACTTTGGTGGAGATCTTGGTAGCCATTGTAATTTTGGCCTTTGGCATGTTGGGGACCGTGGGCATGCAAGCATTTGCACTTCAGGCGAATCGGGATGCCCGTCTTCAAGCTCAGGCGGTGGTTTATGCCCGCGAGTTAGCTGAAATGATGCGTGGCAACAAAGAAATTGCCGTAAAAACCACTGCGGCTGCTAATCCCTACTTGGTGACGTCAATGACTATTTCATCGCCCAGCTATTGCATGGCTGTAGGTAACGCATCCACCGGATGCACATCCACGCTAGATGTTGCTACTGCAGAAATGACAGACTGGCTGGCTCGCGTGGCTGCTGATCTGCCCGACGCACGAGTCACAGTGTGCTTCGATGGCACGCCGTACGACGCCAATGGACTCCCTCAATGGTCATGCAACGCGACGGGAGCTGACGAAATCGTGTTCATCAAAATTGGGTGGACACGGACTGTGACTGACAAAAGCAAGAGCGGCACCGCAGCACTTGAAAGAGCAAGCGACAGCACTAGCCGACCTTACGTAGTGGTTCCTGTGACCAGTGGTAACGTTACATGATGAAACACTCAACTGTCAGCAACGGATTTAGAAGGGGGCGCCTCGTGACTACTGTCCAAAAGGGCGTCACACTTATCGAGTTGATGGTGGCTATGGCCCTGGGCTTGTTGATTGCTCTTGCTGCCGCCGCTTCTTTATTAATTTCTCGTCAGGGATTTACCGCGGTTGATGCCGCATCGCAGTTGCGGGACAACGGGCGTTATCTGCAAAGCCTTACGCAGCGTCTGGGCGTGCAGGCTGGGTACAGGGATATCAAGTTTGCGACCGATACGACCGCCAAAGTAAATCAATCGTACGGAGCTGGCACCCCTCCACCGAACGTGTTTGGCTTGAACAACGCTTCCCGTACCTCTACCACGACGTGGGATGCAGGCACAGCACGCACATCTGGTCAAGTGGGCTACGGAAGCGACATTTTGGTACTGAGGCATCAAACTAGCTCATCGACTCCGGATGCCGTAACTTCCGACAACACCATGATTGACTGTGCTGGTGTTGCGTCCACGGTAGTCGCAACAGGACTGGATGACAAGCTGGTCAGCATTCTCCATGTGGGCGTTGGATCAGACGGTGAGCCTGCTCTTATGTGCTCGCGGTCCGATACTGGTGCCGCACCCTATGATGTGCAACCAATCATCTCCGGTGTGGAAAATTTTCAAGTCCTTTATGGAGTTGACGGTATTGCGCCGGGGAATACCACGGTCCCTATTCCCTCCGTTTCAGCCGATTCGATCCCCGAGCGATATTTAAGGGCGGATCAGTTGACGGTTGCTGGTAACGATGTTGCTACTTACGCTAACTGGCAACGTGTTAGAAGTATAAGAATTGGTGTTGTTTTGCGTGGGCCACCGGGCTCTGCTGTAGATAGCAGCAGCCAAACTTTTTACCCACTGGGGGTCTCAAAAGGCTCTACCAGTGGCACCAAAGGATCGGGGTTTGCGAATAACACGACGGACCCAGGAACTGTTTACACGCCGACCACTGATAACCGTCTGAGACAAGTTGTCACGTTCACCGTGCATCTGCGAAATTTTCAGGGCGAGTACTGAAATGAGAATTACAAATCTTCGACAAATAAAAGGTGTGTTAATGCATCAGCGCGGCCTGTCGCTGATCATTGTAATGCTGATTCTTATTGTGGTTTCTGTGCTCGGGGTCGGGGGTATACAGATATCGATGATGGGTGAGCGAGGAACTCGAAATGAAAGAGATATGCAGATCGCGTGGCAGGGCGCTGAAGCAGGTCTGATAGACGCAGAGTTTGATATTGAGGGGCTTCCGGCCGCCTCACCCAATAAACGCAATTCTATATTCAAGCGTGGAGATGTAGATCTCGCTAAGTTTATAGATAACTGCGGAGATTCGGGGCAAAGTGTTGGCCTGTGTGCTCTGAAAGAAATCGGTAAGCCTGCATGGCTGACAGTTGACTTTACAGACTCCGGCACTGGCGCGAAGTCGGTGCAGTTGGGTACTTATACGGGACGCGATTTTCCGTCAGGAGTCAAAGGTACGCAGCCCGCAAAGCCGCCTCGCTATGTGATAGAGCCTATTCTTGACCGATACGGGGTGAAATCTTACAGAACTACAGATCCAACAGCTGGATCGGGGCCGTCTTACGTCTATCGCGTTACTTCCATGGGTTTTGGTCCCAATGGGGAGACGCAAGGTGTGGTTCAGATGATTTACAGAAATTGAGTGGTGAAAAATATGTCAAAATTATCTGAAAATCTGACAGTTGTCAGCGCCAATATGCGTCAGAAAATTCGAGATGTATTCCCTCGCACGCGAGTTCCATATCTTGCTTGGGGGCTGGCGCCAATTGTTATAGCAGCCTCTTTTGTCGCAATCGGAAGCGGAACTCCTCCTGCAATTCCTGCTGTGGCTCTTGCCACAGAGCCTTTATATGCTGCAGTGGTCGTTGACAAACCAGCTTTGGCGCTTGCGTTGTCTGTTGAATTTCCAACTGTTGGGGCTCAATACACTCCGGGCGGCAGTACTGATAACACCTATAGTTCTGCTAAAGAGTATCTAGGTTATTACGATGCTGAAAGTTGTTATTCTTATAATGATACTCCTTCAGAGACGCCTACAGGTACGCAAACTGTTGCCGATTACAAGAGGTTTGATCGTGTCGGCGCGGCTACAGCCCGTAAATGTTCGAATGCATTCAGTGGTAATTTTTTGAACTGGGCGTCCAGTTCGGCCATTGACATGCTTCGCCTCGCTCTGTCGGGTGGGGACCGGTATATTGATACCGCATCTCTGACGATTCTGCAGCGGGCAGTTATCCCTAATGGCGATCCCACATGCATGTGGAACAGTACCAATTTCCCAGCTAAGCAATTGTCGAAGGATGGTGGCGGAGCCGGGACTTATTGGGGGGCAGTTCCCACTGCCATGATTACTGCTGCTAATGGCAGTGACATCTACGTTGCGAACACTCTGAATCGTATTTATTTTGGCACTTCGCAGACAGGAGGATGTGGAAATACTTCCGCGTATACTTTGGGTGCCAGCACCAGCTCTACTGCCATTGGTCCTATAGCAAACAGTACTTCCAATCGACCCAGCGGCTCCACAATGTGCGCTGCTGAAAATGCGACATGCAGTTTCACGGGGGTGAAAGAGGTGTGGTACGGTGCAAAATCAGGTGGAACTAATAAATGGAAAGTAGCGCCTGCATATAACGGCGTTTCATGCACCAATGCAGTTTTTGGGGATCCTTGGTCTGGGCAAACCAAGAGTTGCTACATTGCAGACTATTCCGGGTCTTGGACGCCGCCAACTTCCTCTGCAGCATTAAATTCCGACGGATTTTTCTATGCTCGAGTACAGGTGTGCAACGCTATCTCTGGCGCTTTGCAGGATTCTCGGAATTACAATTTTTGTAAACAATATCCAAGCGGGAACTATAAGCCGACTGGTGTGATTCAAAAATATAGTGATCAAATGCGTCTTGCTGCATTTGGTTATTTGTTGGATCAAACGGCTAGTTATAATTCTGGCGGGCGCTATGGCGGGGTTCTTCGCGCACCCATGAAATATGTTGGGACGAAGACTTACAGTATTGCCGGGCAAGACAATACGCCGTCAGGCGGAAATCCGAAGGCTGAGTGGAATGCAAATACTGGAGTTTTTTACGACAATCCGGACTCTAATGCTTCACCCGCTATTAGTGGGGTTATTAATTATTTGAACAAATTCGGTCGAACTGGACCTACGCCCGGGGTGTACAAAAAATATGACCCAGTGGGTGAGCTGCACTACGAGACACTTCGTTATTTGCAAGGCCTGCAGCCGAGTGCCGACTCCATCAGTGGCACTATTACCCCAACAATGGCGGATGGGTTTCCTTACTTCACATCGTGGACTGATCCATATGGAGATGGCCGTAGCAACACCAGTGACTACTCCTGTGTGAAGAGTAATATTGTGGTGGTGGGTGATATAAATACCCATGATGGTAATCGGCTGCCGACTGCAAGCGTAGCTAATAATATTCCCGATATAAATTATTGGCGTGGTATTGTTCAGAAGTTTGAGAAGAATACAGCGGGAAGTTATGTGGATGGGCAGGGGAATACGCAAACCATCTCGAATCCCAATACAGCCAATAACAGTGTGCCTAGTGGAACCGATCGTAGTCAAATCATGGGTTCGGCCTATTGGGCGAGAACGCATGATATACGCGGAGCAGGGTGGACCGCTGACTCTGCTAAACAGCGTCCCGGGCTGCGCGTAAAAACGTTTGTGTTCGATGTGAATGAATACGGGGCTCAAAATGACGATAATACACGTCGCACGGCCAATCAATTCTTCATGGCTGCTAAGTATGGTGGTTTTGAAACGGATCCTACTAATCCGGGGCAGAAGCCTTATAATGTAAAGGGCAATCCTTTTAAAGATCAAAATAACGTAAATAACAATAATGTCTGGCAAAAGGCCAATGAGGCTGGCGAAGCTGGAACATATTACGTTTACAATACCTCGAAAACTTCTCCGGCCCGGGAGGTGCTCACTGCTTTCGATGAGATTTTCAGCAGAGCTTCAACCAGTGCGCGAAGTGTTGCTGGCGGTGGCTTGAGTACGGGTAGTAAAGTCACAAGCAATTCCGTTTCTTACTCTGCAAAATTCGACACTAGCAATTGGAGTGGCGATGTTGTTGCTGAGCCTGTTACCCAAGATGCAAGCAATAATCTTGTGATCGGCACGCAGCTCTGGAGTGCTGCCCAGCGGTTGGACAACATGATTTCGCCTGCGACCAATCGCAAGATCTTTGTCGGCCGTGTAGGGGCGACCTCCACTTCGACTGCTACTGCATTTACTTGGACCGCCATCGATACGGCGCTCAAGGATCAGTTGAATAAACCAAGCCCTTCTGCAGCTGCAGACGGTCTTGGGCCTGATAGGTTGGCCTATCTTCGTGGCGACAGGACCAAAGAAGGTGCTCCATTCAGGGTCCGTAGCTCATTGCTGGGTGATATTGTGAACTCCAATATTACCTATTCTGGTGCGCCTTCTAAAGCGTTTACCGGCACTGGTTATGCTGCTTTCCGAACTGCCTATGATGCGCGCACGCCCGCCGTTTTCGCAGGGTCTAATGACGGGATGCTTCACGCGTTTAGTGCTACGACGGGGGATGAATTGTTTGCTTATATCCCAAGCTGGCTCGGACGCAATTTGTCTGCCTTGACAGATCCCTCTTTTGCCAATAATCATCAAAATTACGTCGATGCTCCATCGGTTGTGTCGGAGGCACAAGTTGCGAACACAGGTGCAAGCACCGACTGGAAAACAGTTCTTGTGTCTGGTACTGGAGGGGGGGGCTCCGGAGTCTTTGCCCTGGATGTCTCCAATCCTTCCAATTTCAGTGCATCCAGTGTGATGTGGGAGTTCACTCGTGCCGACGACGAAGATATGGGCCAGGTAGTCGGAGAGCCAAAGATATTAAAGATTAAAACGAGCGGTACTAGCTCAACAGTCACCTATCGTTGGTTTGCAGTGGTGGGTAGTGGGGTGAATAACTATGTTCCAGATGCGGATGGCAGGTTTAGTGCGACTGGCAAGCCAGCGCTCTTTTTACTTGCTCTCGACAAGCCTTCTGGTGCAGCATGGTCGTTGGGTAATAATTACTACAAGGTTTCTATACCTACAAGTTCCAGTTTGGCAACCAGCAATGCAACGGGATTAGCGAACTTTAGCGCTTTGTATGGTACTCAGGGCGAGATGACTGATATCTACATGGGTGACCTTCACGGTGCTCTGTGGAGGCTCAAGTTTGCAGGGAAGGCTCCATCGGATTGGAATATGGACAAACTGTCTTTCTTCGATAAGGGTAGCGCTGGAAGCCCTGTTCCATACCCGCTATATATCGCCCGTACGGGAGATGCAACACCTAAAGTGCAGCCTATTTTCGCCGCGCCAACTCCTTTTGCCGGTCCGATTGTCGGTGGAGTGGAGTCTTTCTATGTGGTTTTTGGAACCGGCAAGTATCTGGAGTCTGGGGATAATATTTCCACGACGACTCAGTCGCTGTATGCTGTTTATGATAACGGTGCTACTAGTGCTGACGATTCACCTGCAGGGGCGAGTGTCGTTACAGGTCGAGGGCGCCTGCAAGCAGGTACGGTAAATACGACTACCAAGGCTATTACAGTGAGTGCTTTCAAATGGGGGCGCCCAGCGACCAATACTGATACAAGTAGTCGAGCCGGCTGGTATTTTGATTTGCCAGTGTCTGGTGAGAGAATCGACCAGGCTGCGCTTGATTTAGGGACGTTGTCGGCTGCTGTCAATTCTAAAATCCCAGGCTCAACTACTTCTGGTGCTGGTTCCTGCTCCAATACGCTGGGCAGTGGGAATCAATACTTCCTAAGCATCAACAGCGGCTCTGGGTCCTATACGCCCTCCAGCCTTGGGTTGCTCGGCCCCCCAGTCCTTCTCTCCAGCGATTCCGAGACAGTCGTTACTCCATCTGATAGCACTGGAAGGCGTATTCGGACAACGACATTGCGTCGCTTTACGCAGGCACAGAGTGGCATCGATACTAGCGCCCCCCCTGTAACAACAAAAGAAACCATTGGGCGCTTAAATTGGCGGCAAATTTTTAATTATCAAGATATGAAGAATGCGCCATGAATAGATTCAAAAAGTATTCCGCGGGGTTTACCCTGATTGAACTAATGATTGTGGTGGCAATTATTGGTATTCTGGCTTCTGTTGCCTATCCCGCTTACACGGACTCTGTACTGAAGGGGCGTAGAGCCCAAGGCAGGGCTGCTGTGGCACAGTTAATTCAGCAACAAGAGCGTTACATCACCCAGCAGAATTGCTATCTCGGCTTCACAACTAATGCATCAACGGGGGCGGCCACTGCTACATCGCCTGGTTCGGCTTGCGGTGGCGTGACCGCGACATCTGTACCTTTCAAGACCTTTTCGGGCGATACGCTGGCTAATTCTCACTACATATTAAGTGCTGATGCTTGCCCAGCCGGTTCTGGCACGCTCTCAATTGGCGATTGCGTCAGAGTTATAGCAACGCCAGTCAAGGCAGATCCCAAGGTGGGTGCTTTGCAAATGACTACAACTGGTACCAAATCGTGCACTGGCACTGCTGCTGCCACGGATCCAAAAATTTGTTGGCCATGATGATGAAAAATCTCAGTGCTGGTTTTACCCTTATTGAGCTTATTGTTACGATAGCGATAGCAGCAGTTTTGGCTACGCTTGCTGCACCCAATTTTGTTCAATATCAGCGTAATTCAGAACTCACTTCGCTAACCAATTCATTGTTGGCTGCGGTGAATGCTGCAAAGGGTGAAGCTATGAAGACTGGGAGGAACGCATTTGTTATTCCCAGAGGCGCTGGCTGGAACAGTGGTTGGATTGTTTACGTCGATACGGATCGCGACAACTCTTATACAGAGGGAACTGACATAGCAGTTCAGACGCAAGATGCTCTTAAGAGCTATTTCAATATCACTGGCAACAGTATTGCAGCGGGTTCAACTCCCTACATCAAGTTTGATAGCTCTGGCTATTCAGTGGACAACAGTGCTGCTCCTGTTGCACTCAGCTTGACGATTGCTAGGACCGACACACCCAGTGCTAGTGCCTTGGAGGAAACCAGGCGTGTGGTGGTGGCTCGGACGGGGCGGGTGAGAGCTTGCAAACCGAGTACAGACACCAGCTGCACTAGTTCAGCTACTCAGTGAGCAAGTCGGTAGTGTGGGCTCTTGCCGGTTTCAAAGACACCTTGTTAAGGTAGAAGATGAAACCGGAGGTGGTTCATGGAGAGAAGAAGGGCATTCAGCCGAGAGTTTAAGCTCGAGGTGGTCAAGCTGGTTACCGAGCGTGATGTGGTTGTGCGCCAGGCTGCCAAAGACCCGGACATTCACGAAAACGTGCTACTCAAGTGGGTTCGCGAAGGAGTCGATGTGAAGTTCGGCTTCGTGGCGAAACACCGAGGGGCCTGGCCGGTCAATCTGATGTGCGAGGCGCTCGGTGTTTCACGGAGTGGTTGCTACGCGTGGCTCACACGGCCCAGGAGCCGGCGCAGCCTCAGCGATGAAGTGCTGGGCGCGCGGGGCTGCCGGAGCGTCTTACGCAGCGACCGCACCTACGGCGCACGCCGTGTGTGGTACGGCGTGCTGGAGCAAGGTCAGGCCTGTGGTCTGCACCGCATCGAACGGCTCATGCGCGAGCAGGCATGACGAGCCAGCCCCGACGGCGTGGGCTGCTTAAGGACCGCGGCGTGCGCAATGCCGTGTTAAACAACTTACTGGACCGACAGCTCCAGGCCGATCGCCCGAACCAGAAGTGGGTGGCCGACCTCGCCTACATCTGGACGGCAGAAGGCTGGCTGTACGTGGCGGCGGTGAATCGCCCCGGTTTTTGAGGAGGCTCAACACTCTGAGAGGATTGAGCCATGAAGAAGACGAACAAGTTCTCGCCCGAGGTGCGTGAGCGCGCAGTGAGAATGGTGCAGGAGCAGCGCGGGAGTACCCATCCCTGTGGGCTGCCATCGAATCCATTGCCCCCAAGATTGGTTGCGTGCCGCAGACCCTGAACGAGTGGGTCAAGCGTGCACGAGTGGGTCAAGCGTGCACGAGTGGGTCAAGCGTGCCGAAGTTGATGCAGGTACGCGAGAAGGCGTCACCACAGCCGAAGCCCAGCGGGTCAAGGAGCTGGAGCGCGAGGTCAAAGAATTGTGCCGAGCCAACGAGATATTGAAGCTGGCCAGCGCGTTTTTCGCCCAGGCGGAGCTCGACCGCCGGCTCAAGTCTTGAGGGCCTTTATCGACCAGCAGCGCAATGCTTTCGGGGTCGAGCCGCTCTGCAAGGTCTTGCAGGTTGCCCCGTCAGCGTATCGGCGCCACGCCGCGCTGGTGCGCGAGCCTCACAAACGCTGCGCCAGAGCGAAACGCGACGAATTGCTGATGCCGCAGATTCAACGAGTCTGGCAGGCCAACATGCAGGTTTATGGCGCCGACAAGGTATGGCGGCAACTAGCGCGCGAAGGCGTGACCGTGGCCCGCT
>NZ_JAOBSQ010000046.1:0-32804 GCF_025246485.1 Acidovorax sp. K2F | reverse complement strand
CCGGTGATCAAGGATCTCCTCGCCATGCTCTCGATGCTGAGCGACCCCTATGCCGTTGGACTGGTGCGCGTGTCCACGATGTCGACTTACGAACTGCCGCTGCAAGATGTGGTGCAGATCATCGAATGCCTGCGCGAAAGCAAAGTGGCGCCTCTCGAGTGGCGCCTGAATAAAAATTGGCCACCGGAACTTGCGGAAGCCAGCAAGACGGCACTAGCCCGGGCCGCCATGCTTTTCGATGGGGTGAGTCCGATGGGCAACCCTTGGAGCATCTTGACCACATGGGTGATAGATCGGCTCGGCCTCGCCAAGTCGCTGTATCTGGCAGGCGATGCACGAAGCAGGATGAAGGGCTTGGCACTGTGGCAGTTCCTCAACTTCTGCCGTCAGCAACCCTCCGACACCGGTTCACCTTGCGTGCGTCTCCTTGATCGTATTCGCCGACTCGTCCTACTTTCGGAAGATCGTGGGCTGCGCCATTTGCCAGGTGTTGCCGACAGCATCGATGCCGTCCGCCTGATGACGATCCATGCCAGCAAGGGGCTCGAGTTCCACGCAGTGCATATTCCTGGCATGGTGACCTCGGGCTTGCCGCGCAACAACATGGCACCGCGCTGCGTGCCACCCGACGGGCTCATTCATGGCTCCGACGAAATGACCGGACTGGAAGCGGTGAAGGCCGGACACGATGAAGAGGAAGAATGCCTGTTCTTCGTCGCCCTCTCCCGTGCGCGCGATCGGTTGTTCCTCTACGCGTCGTCAGTTCAGTCGGATGGCAGAACGCGCAACCCTTCCAAGTTCATGCCCTCCATCCTGCATCACCTGATCCAACCGCCGATTCCGGCTCAGCGCCATGCAGGACTGCGAGCATCGTCAGCCCTGCAGATTGTTTGGGAGCAGAAGCCGGCCTGGACCGACAGTCAAGTCAACCTGTTCGAACGATGTCCACGCCGGTTTCTCTATACCCACGTCATGAAACTTGGAGGCCGCCGCACGGAGACGGCCTTCATGAAGATGCACAACGTTGTTTCGGACGTGTTCGATTGGCTCAAGACCGTGCATGCAATGACGATGCCGACCGAAGCCGAACTCGGCGTACGCTTCGACCAGGCATGGCAATCAAAGGGACCGGTCGATCATGGCTATGCGGAAGACTACCGCAGCATCGCTCGGCGGCTTGTGGATGTTGTAGTTGAGACCCGCAGTCGCGGCGTACCGGCTCCCGCGACTCCCATCTCGCTCGGCTGGGCGGAAGGAGAAATACTTGTCCGACCGGACAGTGTCGCCCGAGGCGACAACGGGCAAATCGTCGTTCGGCGCGTCAAGACCGGGAAGCCCAGATCCAATGCCTTCGATGACATCGAGTACACCTTGCTCCACCTCGCGACCACGCAGGAGTATGGCGGATCGGCCCAGGTCGAGGTGACCTACCTGACTAGCGAGACAACGCAACCGATGGAGATCACAGAGCGCAAACTCAAGACGCGCAGCGAGAAGGTCCGGGATTTCGTCAGGCGTGTCCGCGCTGGCGACTTCCCTGTAAAGGAAGAGGCGCGCACTTGCCCGAGGTGCCCCAGCTTCTTTATCTGCGGCGACCTCCCGGCTGGCGCGATCACCATAAAAAAAGTTTGATTCAGCTTTCCGGTCCGGATTTTGACCGCGATTGACTTAGTGGAGGCCAAGAAAACTGCAATCCCGCAGATGGCCGACAGAAAGTCAATCAAATGCAAACGCAAAATCCTGGCGATGACAGCCGCATCCCGCTCGAAGACATCGGTGCCGCCATCCGCGAAGGCCGTGGCCTTCGTCTGGCACACCTCTACCGTATCGTGGTCGCCGATGAACAGCTCAACGAGCGCAACCTGGATCTGAGTGATCCGGTCCCCACCGGCCGCCAGATCCTGCAGGCTGCTGGAGTTCGCCCGGTGGCTGACTACAGCATCTACGCGATCCTGCCATCCGGCGAATTTGAAGATCTGCGTCTCGACGAGACTTACGACTTGCGTGAGCGCGGCGCGGAGCGTTTCGTCATCTTCCAGACGGACCGCGCATTCAAGTTCACGATCGACGATCGCCAAATGGAATGGGGTAAGCCCTCGATCAGCGGCAAGATCTTGAAGGCGTTGGCTGGCGTCCCTACCGACACCTATGACGTCTACCTCGAAGTCCGCGGCGGCGGCCAGGATGTTCTCATCCGCGACGCCGACTTGCTCGACCTCAGCAAGCCGGGCATCGAGCGCTTCATCACGCTGATCCGTGACACGACGGAAGGACTCGCGGCGCTGCCGGAGGCCGATCAGCGCTATCTGGACAGCCACGGCTTCGCCGTGGAAGTGGTCGGTGACGGCATGCACACGGGTGTTGTGCTGAAGCAGATGCAACTGCCGCAAGGCAAGTTCGACCACCCTGCGGCCGACGTGTTGGTGATCCTCCCGCCCGGCTATCCCGACGTGGCACCGGATATGTTCTTCTGCGACCCCTGGTTGACGCTGGTGTCTGCTGATCGCTACCCGACATGTGCGGATCAGCCGCACGCCTTCATGGGCCGCAACTGGCAACGCTGGTCTCGCCACAACACCAGCTGGCGGCCGGGTGTCGATGGCCTGCACACGATGATCAAGCGCATCGAGCACGCACTAGCGGAGGCCAAGTGATGTCGGCCGCAGCGCTGGACATCATCTTGCTTGAATCCCATGAAGCGGCGCTGCGCACGCTGCTTCACCGGGAAAACGGCACTGAGGCAGCCGCCTATGTGCTGTTCGGCAAGGCCGAGATCGCAGCAGACCCGTGGTCCAAGCAGCCACGCATCCGCCTGATCTCGCACGAGGTGGTGCCGATCACGTCAGACGAAATGGTTTCGTCCTCCTCGACGCATGTGACGTGGTCGACGCAGGGATTCATGCGGCTGCTGGGCTTGGCGCAGCACCGCAACCTCGTTCCTGGGCTGGTTCACACACATCCTGGGGCCAAGGCGTTCTTCTCCGACCAGGACGACCGCAACGAAGCTGAGCTAGCGCGCACCACCTTCAACAAGGGCACACAGGGGCTTGCCAGCATGGTCTTCGGCCAGGACGACGCCATCGTGGGGCGCCTGTGGACATCGGCCAAGGCATCCACGCAAGCCTCATCGATCTCCATTGTCGGAAGCCAGATCAAGATCTGGCGTGAGGATGCTGGGCACGAAGACACGGCGTTTTTGGCTCGGCAAGCAGCACTGTTCGGCAAAGGATTCAATCCGATCGTGCGGGCGCTGCGCGTCGGCGTGATCGGTTGCGGCGGTACGGGCAGTGCCGTGGCTTCGCTGCTGACTCGGCTGGGGGTCGGTCACCTGGCGTTGATGGACAACGACACGATCGACACGACCAACCTCAATCGTGTTCACGGTTCACGCACTGCAGACGTACCTGCCAAGCTGGCCAAAGTGGACATCCTCGCACGCGAAATCGAGGCGTGCGGTTTGGGCAACCACGTAGTCACCCGGCGGGCGTGGGTGGGCGATCCATCGCTGCGTGACGTTCTGCGGTCTTGCGACGTGCTTTTCGGCTGTACCGATGACAACCAGGGGCGTCTCACGCTGAACCGGCTTTCCCACTACTACGGGATTCCGCTGATCGACGTGGGGTTGCGTATGCGGTCGGCCAAAAGCGGCGTGGACTACGACATGACGGGCCGAATCACGACCATCCGACCAGGCAACCCTTGCCTGATGTGTCTTGGCGTCGTCAACGCCCAGCGTGCTGCAGCCGAAGGTTTGCAGCGCAATGATCCTGCGGAGTTTGAGCGCCGTAAGGCTGAGGCGTATGTGGCAGGCGGTGGCGATCCAGCACCAGCAGTGGTCACATTCACCACCAGTATTGCTTGCGCTGCAGTTGATGAATTGATCCAGGGTTTGACAGGTTTTCGCGGCCCAGGCGGCATGGCGCAAAACCGCATTCGCCGGTTCGACCGTGTGGAGGAACGCTCCACGACGTGCCGACCAGTTCCGACCTGCCCTGTTTGTGGAACCGAGGCCATCTGGGGCCGTGGTGACGTGAACCCCTTTCTTGGCGTGATTGGCTGACTGTATGAAGCGTCTTTTCGCATTGATGTTGCGCAGCCTCGGCCTTCTGGACTTCAACTTCCTCGTTAAACGAGTGGCTCGACACCCGGGCAAGACCGAGATTCCTGCGGGTGAGCTGTGGCTGGTGGTGGACGGCGGCGTCAAGAAATGGGCATGCTTGGGTTGCCCAGGCGGATGCGGTGTGCAGATATCACTGTCATTGAATCCCGAACGTCGTCCACGCTGGGAAGTCGATCAAGACTTTTGGCAGCGACCTACGGTCTCCCCGTCTATTCATCAGCAGAGAATGTGCCGATGTCATTTTTGGATCCGGAGTGGGTTGATTGAGTGGTGCAAGACTGAAGTTGAATTGCCGGATGCAGCCTTGCAAACGGCTCAGGCGGGTTTCCGAACGAAGCAGCCGATCGACTCAGCGGACCCCGAACGGCAGGTTTCGGCGGCGGCCGTCACTCGACGATGAAAGCTGAGCGTCTGCAACCAGCCTGAAGTAGCCCGCTGCCCCTATATGCTCCGATATATGAACCGCCAAATAGGAGCATTTATTCCGCAATTCGGAGTCGCGGGACGCTTCCCCCGCAGAGCCAACCTCAGTTGTCAAAGCTGGTCGGCCTCCATGACCCCTACGAAGTTCGAGATTTCGATGACGGGCACAGCAGCCCAGATGAAGTTCCTCCGCACTACGACTCGTGGCCAGTCGCGTCCCGTTCGTTCAAGAGCGACTGCAGTCGTAGATCACTTGCATCGAGCGATTGCACACGCCCGTTGAGCAGAACGGTTGTTGAAACACCCGCCTGAACGTTCTTGGTTATGGCGTCACGGACAGCCTGTTTGGCCAACTCTTGCAGTTGGGCGGTAGTCAGGCCGAAGGTTAACGAATGCGCTTTGTTCACATAGTGCAGCTTATGTCGTTGGTACAACGCAGTCAAGGCTATTCCAATTATTTTAGTTCTGACCCCCTGCGCAGAGACGTACACCAATAAATTATGCTATCGCTGGCATGAGACAAATAAGCCCATGGTGATATGCGCAACTAAATAATGTAGGACTGATACTCAATCAATCACAGAACCTATGAAGGATGGGAAAAGCGTTCTTTTGCTCCTCCTGTCGATTCAATTTGATTCCTAAAAACAACGAGGCTCAGCTTTCAATCAAAGAGCGTCATTGCGAAAGTGTTTCCGCTCCCAACGAGCCTGCATTTTTGAAAATGTGGAGCCCACTAGCAGAAGCAGACCGAACAGGCTCATTCCGACAGCAACAGGATTATTAAAGAACTCGGTCATCGTTATATCCGCAATCGACTGTAGAGAAAACACGTTTCAGGAGGCTCTGCTCAGCAGTTTTTGAGAGAAATGGAACATATAGCTGCTACTGCCTGGCCTTAAGGGGCCCGATATATCAACTTGCGCTTTCCCAAATGCTCTATTGGCGTGAAGGAAGCTGATTTTACCAACTCGACACCAGTTGACAGCGTGTACAGCAGAGCCGGCTCATACATATTAGGTTCTTCAGCCTCCCATAAAGCTATGAGATCTTCAAAATGCCAAAATTTTGAATCATGCATGTATCCAGGTGACATTACCCTCACGCGAACCACAATATAGCCTTGCAAAGAACCTTGCTTCACAAAGTCGAGCAATAGGTCTTCATTCGACAAAAAAATGTTCTTCATGCCTCCGCCAATGCTTTCTGTACGGTACTCAACAAAGAAGTATGGTCGTACAAAACTTAGACTAGCTATTGGGGCTCTTCGGCGGGAGACTCTAGCTAGCCCAGCAAGCACACTGCGAAAGTAAGAAATCATTGGTCAAGCAAAATTTGAACACTATAGATTGTAGCCCTATTGTGTTCAAAGTCTCCTAATCGCGGAGATGGAAGCTCATTCAAATGCGTTGAACAATATCGCCATGGCTCTGAGGGTAATCCGTCGCGCACGGGGGTACACCCAAGAGGACTTCTCCTCTGTTTCAAGTCGAACCTACATCAGCAGTCTAGAGCGAGGCACCAAAAGTCCCACGTTGGGAAAAGTGGAGCAGATCGCCACCGCTTTGAACGTCCATCCCCTGACCCTGCTCGCAATTTCATTTGCCACTTCTCCATCGCTAGATGACGTCTCGGTTGTTTTGGCCGAAGTCCAGAAAGAAGTCGCTGCGCTTGGCCTGCCTAGCGGGGGCGGTGGCTGACTGTTGATTTCCCCAAAACTAACCCGCCATTTCCATCTCGATCTGACCCACCCTGGTTCGTGAACTTCATGCTCACGTTGTGGATAAGTTCTTGGTTGTCTTCTCCTTTTTGGTGGGTCTGTGGCTGCTGTGCCGAACTGTTCTTGAACCGGTAGCTGTCGTTACCGGTTTCCAGAATATGGCAGTGATGCGTGATGCGGTCCAGCAGCGCCGTGGTCATCTTGGTATCTCCGAACACATTGGCCCACTCACTGAAGCTCAGGTTGGTGGTTATCACGACGCTCGTGCACTCGTACAGCTTGGGACAGCAGGTGGAACAGCAAAGCTCCTCCTCACGTACGGAACGGCAGGTAGCCTTCGTGATTGACGTGTTGCCCGCCGTATCGTGGGCTGGCGGGTAAGCAGTTCAATGCGCACGGACTTCGTGCTCGATGCACTGGAGCAAGCCCTTTACATCTGGCAGCCTGAGCGCGATGGAAGCTTGATTTGCCACAGTGACCGCGGGTCGCAATGCGCCAGCATTCGGTACTCTGAAAGACTGGCTGAAGCGAGCATAGAGACTTCCGTGTGCAGCAAGGGCGCCAGCTATGACAACGCCTTGGCCAAGACCATCAACGGTCTCTACAAGGCCGAGTTAATCCATCACCGCGCGCCATGGAAAACAAAGGAAGCCGTGGAGTTCGCCACGCTCGAATGGGGGTCATAGTTTAACCACCATCGCCTGCTCGAACCCATAGGGTACGTCCCACCGGCAGAAGCTGAGGCAAACCACTACCGGTAACTCGCCAGTCAGGCCACTGCGGAAGTGGGCTGACTTAAACCAAACAGCCTCCGAGAATCCCGGAACGATTCACCTCGAACTGCATTACTGGCGCTATTGCTTCTAGAGCACTCTCAAAGATGCCTTTGTCGTCCATTTTTTTGAATGTCCACGTTACGTGGACATAATTAATATGCGAACAACATAAGAATGCAACCATTTTCCAGCCGGGGTATTGAGTTGAAGCGGCAGAAATTGGTTCGTCTCCGGCCACAACGTACGACGCCAGCCAGCGCTGGCTAACTGGACGTAGCTCCATACTCCTCGATAAACTGAGCCAGCGCTTGGGCCGTTGGCTCTCCCCACAACTGTTTGGCGTACCAAGGCGCAAAAATGCCACGGACTGCAGCGCTATCAAGCCCCTTGTCCAGCTTTAACGTCTTGTTGGCGTTCTGTGACTTGAACGCCTCGAATAGAGCCTTGCGCTCGCTATCGTCAAGTTCTTTGTAGACCCCAAGGGCCTCAATAGCCCTGGCGGCAAGAAATCGCTCCATCACACTGCGACCGCTCGCCTTGCTAGACGAGGGGGCAGCCTTGGGTGATGCCAGTGCAGGTACAGGAGTCGGGTTACGCACCAAGTCCTGGAGCGTCCAGCGGAAGTAGCCTGCTGGGGTCTCCAGCGGGGTCATTCCCTTCGACTCTGCGCGTGCCTCCACCCGAGAAATGGCCGTGCGCAGGAGGTCGTCACTGTGTTGCGCGACCAAGTCGCTGGCGTCCGCTTGGCTGAAACCGAATTTCATCACCCTCGTCATGAGTTCCGTGTCGATGATGGGCGGCGCCGGGAATTCAAGCTGGGCTTGCTTCGTCTGCTCGACCTTGAACTGCAGCTTCTCGACGCGCCGGCCGTTCTTGTGCTCAATCAGTTCGATGTTGATGTCAGTGAGCGCGTTGATTTCAGCGATGGCGGGCCTCAGGGTGTCCCGCTTGAAGTACTTGTAGACGGGCGGTGTCGACTCAGATATAGGATTGCCTGTGATCACACCGTACCAGTGCTCATAAGTCTGGATGAAAGTCACCTTGGATGGATTAGTCGCGTAACGACGGCAGATTTCATACAAAGCAAGGGCAGACCCTGACTTGAGCGAGCTTTGGTACACGATCGAAAGCCGTGTGTAAGTGCTAGGCGCCATCACCTGCTCGTGCACCTCAGGAGGAAAAGCGAATCCAAACCACACCTGCCCTGCATGCTTGTTCAGCCCAGCGGGATTAACCAAGGTGACCGAAGAGACCAGTCGCTCACTCGTCCACTGTCGCTCGTTCTCCATGAGCAGCTTAATGTTCTGCATTTCCTCAAGCTGCTTCTTCAGGTACTGCACATCCTTGCTGTCGTAGGCCGCATCCCGGGCAAGGTCAGAAAGCGGAATCCAGAAGTACTTCTTGGCTGCAGCGGTGTTGATCGGTGCATTGAGCCCAGGAACCTTCATCTCCTGGGCGTGGTACATCATCACATTGAATACCTTACGAGAGAGCAGCGAGAGATTGCCTTCTACGACCCGCAATCCAATAGCCTCATTGGTCTTGCGAAACTCCCTCACATCGCTGGCGTCGATCGTGATGACCTCCCCAGGTTTCGCCTTGCTCTTCCTCGCCATCGGCATCGACCTTTCCTGACCGGTGCTTGGTGCGCGCTGCCATGCGACCGGATCTATCGGTGAAATTTTGGCGCGATTCTCTCACCTTTCGATGGAAGCGTCGAGGGTTCACCTTTGTATCGGTTTGTGGCCTCATCACCTTTTCGTAGGTGATGAGGCAAGCCTACGCTGGGCTGCAGACCGCTCATTCGGCCAACCCGATCATTAGGTGGAAGCTAGCTCGCCAAGAAAAAGTTCATGAGCTCTAGGCGAGTTCAAGGAGCTACCGTGTCGCCCACTCCCCGTAGAAGCTCACCTTTGCGCACTTTGCCCCTGAATCCACTCACTTATGGTCCCTGTTAATTCTCACCATAGATGTTGCCTGTCCCCGGGGGCACTCACCTCTCTCCCCGTATTGGCTCACCTTGGTCCCCGAATCCACTCACCTCACTAGGCGGAAAACCGCGTGGGGCTTAGGTTTTGCGATGTTTAAATTGTATTTAAGGTTTCCAAGGATGTTCAATACAAAGAATCCTCAATAGCGTGGATGCCTAACGAGTGAATTCCAATGCAAAACAGCCAGTTCACCAGAGTCCAGAAGGAATTCGACCATGCCCAATTGCCCATCAGTAGAGCATCACTCCCTTGCTCCCTGTAAAAGCTCACCAGACGAGGTCAAATCGAAAACGACTCCTGCCCCTCTCCCCAGCCACAATCAGAATCGCCTAGATTCATCAGGCCCCCCCGTAAAGGCTCACCTATACCCAATCTTTACAGGAAGCCGTGCGGGCTACGCATAGTGGAACCTCATCCGCGCTGGTCCCTGATGAGACTCACCTTTGTGTGCAAGATAGCTTTTAAATACTCTTCCCTGTGTGTGAGTGCACACATCCTAGATGCTGGAATCTCATTAGGGCGCCATTTCTAGTCCCTGTGGAGTCTCACCTTTGAGCCTTTACATGCCCTTTGGCTCGATGAAGTAGGCATCCATATGGCGCTTTTTGGGAGTTTCGGGGTGATGATCCGCCGAATGCAGACTGCAAACATTTCGCTCCGGTTTCAGGGCCTGGCTTTAGCCCCCGTAAAAGCTCACCTTATTACATATCGGGGTGTTCGAATGCTTCCCCCGGTCCTTCGCGCTGACGATTGCGACGGGTCCCTGAAAAGGCTCACCTTTTGAGGATTGGCAAGCGCAGGTCGCTCTGGCACTGCACTCCGGCGGTGGAGACGGATTGGTAGGCCGACTGCTGAAACAACGGTGGAGCGGCACTCCCCGTAAAGACTCACCTTAGAAAGAAGAAGGGACCGATACGGGCTATCAAAGGTCTCGGTTTAAGGCGGGAAGGACAGTCACCCCCTTTTCGCGTCCCTAGAGAGTCTCCAGTCCGTTCTATGGGCCCTTGGTCCTCTTCGGGAGCATTGTTCGCTCCCTGTAGAGGCTCACCTTTTGGCCGATATCTTGATCAGTCAAACAGACCGAAACGGCTTCTGAGTTCGGCAACGAGTGCTGCCCTCTCCTTTGGATCGGCAAGCACGACCTCAAGTGAGACCTTTCCTGAGTCCCATTCTTTGAGGAATCCGATCTGTTGGCCAGTGTGTTGGATCTTGTATTGGCGCGATGTTTCTTTAGGCTTGCGTTTATCGCCAGTATCGAGTTTTGCGCGTATGGCGCCGACCTCACGCGACGACAGATCTTCTTCGATGATGCGATTTACCAATGCAAGCACTTCTATCTCGCTCACCTTCTTGGCAGCAAGCGTGATCTCATAGCCAACGAATACGCCGAACTTCTCTGGCCGATCGCGCATTCGGTCGAGCACAGCAGTCGGAAGGCTCAGCAACGCAATGGTCTTGTTCACCGTCGAGAGCGACACTCCCAAGAGCTCAGCGATTTGCAACTCAGTTTGCACTAAGCCTTTATCAAGCAATTTTCTCCACGCGAATGCATTGTCTAAGGGACTTTGCGCGCTACGCTCCTCATTGAGCACCCAACTCACGCGATAGAGCTCGAGATCACCCTCGTGTGGGCGAATCACCAGGTCGATGCTGTGTTGACCAGCTGCAGCGAGCGCCTTCTTTCGATAGTGGCCATCGATCAGCAAGTAGTCACCTGGTATGGTCGGATGCGCGATCGCAGACGCTGGAACGAGTTGACCACGAGTTGCAATTGACGCCGCCAGCTCCTTGACGATGTCAGGGTCATAGATGTGACGGGCATTCAGTGGGTTTTCGTGCACTCTATCAAGAGGAGCTGCCACAATTCGCTGCTGCGCTGGACCAGTATTTTCAGCGCTGAAAGTCCGACCAGCCTGTGCCTCATCGAGGACGACTTGGGGGGGGGGCACACCTCCAAGGCCACCTGGACGCTCGGAAAGCACGGCATCTGCCGCTGCAAACCGCGCATTTACATCCCGCTTTTCAGCCGAAAGGGACGCTCGCATTGCAGCTTTGCGGTCGACTTTGGAAATCATCTTTTGTCCTTAATTTTTGCGCGAAGGAAGGTGCAAAAGGTGAAGCACTTCCTCTGCCATCAACTCCACCTCTTCCATTGCAACTGTGGCGCGTGGCACTTGATGAACGGTTGACCCCAGAATCTGGGCTTCTCTAAACGCCGCTCGCGAACCTAGGGACGTTTTTAGAAGAGGAAATTCTTTATCTTCCTCCAATAATTCAATTAGCTCTTTGGCTAGTGAAGTCGAGCGCTGGACCATGTTAGCAACGACTCGTGCGACGAGCTCTTCGTTGTTGGCCTGTGCTGCCCCCGCCAATTTTTTGGCAGACTCCGCCGCCCAGATATCCGCCGGACTCGGGACCAGCGGTATGAGAGCCAAGTCAGAGATCAACATGGCCGACGTGGGGGCTGCAGAATTCATTGCCGGTGGGCAATCTACAAAGATCACATCAAATTTATCTATGTGATTTTTTACTTCTCTGTGCATCTTTCCTTCCATAGGAGCAAGACTAATCACAGAAGCTGGAAATGGCCGCTCTTCGGGGGCGGCACTTGCCCAGCGGCTTGCAGTCCCCTGCGGGTCCATATCTACGACAAGTGATGAATATCCGCGAAGCCCGAATGATCCAGCGAGGCTCATCGCAATGGTTGTTTTTCCACACCCGCCCTTTTGGTTAAACACGGTGACCACTTTTGCTGTCATTGCCTGCTCCTGATAGGTTGGCAGACTTTCAGCGCTGAAAGTCTTGCCGGATTCTCCGCGAAGGGGATTGTATCAAACTCAGATGAAATTCAATAACAAATTAATGAAAATGTTGTTTATTTTTATCGCACATGCGTTTTTGCAAAACGACTTCTGTGTTGCTTTAATCGTTGCTATGGCTTGACTTTCAGCGCTGAAAGTTGAGTCAGGGGTGGTTGTTGATCGGCCTTTTGGTGTTGTGTTGCCTGGTGCGCGCTATGTTTGGGCGGCGATGTTTTGGTGCGATTGGTTGCGGGGCTTTTGGTGCTGAGGGTTGAAGGTTGGACCCCGTGGGGGAGTGCGTGATCGGTGGGGTGTCGCGGCTTTGTTGGTGCGTAAAATTTATTGTTCATGCATTGTATTTTTGTAAAATTTCTAATTTGTGTTTTTTATTGAGTGCGGGTGCGAGGGTGAACTTTCAGCGCTGAAAGTTCTGGGCGGTGTGGTTATGCGGCTATGTTCAATGCAGAGCTGGCTTTTTTGAAATGTTGTTTGGATAACGTCGAAATTGAGAGCTTGCGGTGGCTCAAGGGAAGAGCATCATTGGGGCAAAGCCCCGGCGCTCGAGACATCCACGATCGTCTGTAACTCAGGTCATCATGTGCATTGAACTGACCGAGGAACCAGATTGCATCGACCCAAGGAGGGTACGAGCACGCTTAGTGATGCGTTGGGCCCCGACCCCGTGGGGCTCGAAGTAACCAACGCTATTGACCCATCAGGGGAAGGCGGCTTCTTGGGGGCTGACCATGGTGGGCGAGCTTCAGCAGATTGTGGAGCGCAGCGGACGCGGCGACTCTATTCAGGCGGTCCTCACGAAGATGCTTTCCCCGTCCAGCGTGCCAGTCTTCTCTATGTCCGCCCCCTTGGCAATTTCTCACGTTTGAGAACGCCATTGAGCACCCAATAGATCCAGCCTCAATGGATTAACTGAAATCGTATGACTGACAAGTCAGGAGAGGTCATGTTGACGACGCGGAAACTATGGGCTTGGACAAAAGGGCTCCAGGCCTGGTGGAGCGGCGCTCTTGCTGGTAAAGAATGTGCTTACGCCCGCTGATTAAGATGACCTTCATGCGCTGCTCAAGGTGGCACATGGCATACCTGATCCAGAGAAACAGGAGCCCTTGCCTCTTGCCGAAGGCCGGATACCGGTACCGATCCAGGCTGAGATCGGGATCCAGTTGCTCGTCATCAAGAATTTGCGCAACGTCAACGCTGAAAACCAGCAGTTGGAAGTTGGAGCCAAGGGCTTGACGACCGTCTATGGCGGCAATGGAAGCGGAAAGTCTGGGGGCTAACGGGTTCTAAAGCGTGCTTGCAGGGCTCGCGACCAGTCAACCAGTCAGAGCTATTTCTCCCTAACGCCAATGTGGCTATGGCCCAATTTGGTTACGCTCAGGAAACCTTCACCGTATGCGTGAATGGCCAGATTGATGAATTTGTATGGAGCAAGGTAGTGTGTCCCCCAAGGACCTGTCGGCCCTGTCGATATGCGACACTCGGTGCGCGCGTGCCTTCCTGGGCAGCGAGGACGACTGCGCCTACGTGCCGTATGAGCTCAATGTGCTGGATGGCCTGGGCGAGCTGCAACAGGATCTAAAGCTACGCCTTGAAGCCGAGCAGCGTGAACATGCTGTAGATCTCCAATTGTTCGCTCACCTCAAGGAAGAGACGGCAGTCGGGAGGTTGATAGCTACTTTCTCATCGAAAACTGATCCTGGAGCGGTGGAAGGCCAGTTCTTGGCATCAGTCGCGCCAACTACTCCAAGTATCCGCACATGAGCCCCCAACTTGCCCCTTCACCGTCATGTTGGCTGTGCCGCGCTGGATGAAGGCATCGAACCCATTGGAGCTGGGGTAAAGCCATGAAGACCGACAGTGACTTCGTCGTGCCCGGTGGGCAGGTTCAAACCTCCGCCCCCGAGGTCATGGGGCGCATCGAGCGCCGATGGGAAGGCTTGCGCGAACGCGTGGAGGCCAAGCTGCAGACGCTCAAAGGTGTGGATCGCAGGCAGGAATCCCGGCTCCTCGACCAAGCTGCCAAGGCCGGCACTGTGGCCAAGCGGGTGACATGGCTGCGCAAGGCGGCTGATAGCGTCACGGGCAGTGCTGCGCCGTTGGCCGCATGCCGCAAGGGTTGCTCACATTGCTGCCATATCGCCGTGATGATCTCCAGAGCCGAGGCACTGGTCATCGCCAAGGAAACCGGTGCGCCGATGAACCCGTTGGCAGGGAAGTACACGATGGCCAACGTGGATGAGGACAGCGAGAGCTACAAGGCGGCGACGCAGGAAGCGTTTGGCAAGCCCTGTACCTTCCTGAAGGATGATGTCTGTGGTATCTACTCAAGCCGCCCCCTTCAATGCAGGCTTCTCCTGAACATGGATGAGGACGCATTGCTGTGCCAGCTCGTGGAGGGCAGCACCATCAATGTCCCTTACCTGAACACCCAGGAACACCACGTCGATTCGGTTGTCATCCTTGGGGCTCACCAGGATTACGACGACATCAGAAACTGGTTCCCGATGACTGAGCAACAGTGAGCAGGGAGTCGTTAAGAGTTACCTACGAGCGGGACAAGAACCGTACCTGGATCTAGGAAGAGCGCCTTACTCGTCATTCGATAAATGTGACGCGCGAGATCAAAGATGTCCCCAGTCTTTCACGCTGTCTCCTCGATTCGACGGTGCACAGCATTGTGGGGCGTTCGAGAATGACAGGCTACCAGCTCCCGCAGAGGTGGCATCCGGGATGCTTGCCGTTAGCCCTATCCTAGAAATTCGCAACGCTCGCTTCGAAGACTAGCTTCAACGATGTATTGAAGGTCAGAATCGAATGGTGTGCTTAGTTTTAAGCCTCAAACCCACTGGTGATGGTCAAAAACGAATAGATCGTTGCGTTTGACTACTTCCAGAGTCCATAATGGCTTAAGCCTAAGCGATCATTGAGATTCAGGAGCGTGTACATGCAGATACAGGTAACGTCAGTTGAGAGCGTCGGTGTGGCCATCCGCGCTATGCGCAAGGTCAACAGTATTCGTCAGGAGGATGTGCCTGGGGTAAGCCATGTGTTCCTGCGCGACCTGGAGAAGGGCAAGGACACCATTCAGTTCGGGCGCGTGCTCAAGGTGCTCGATGAGCTTGGTATCCGGGTGCTGTTGGAGGTGCCAGATTCGCAGGCATCCGCTGTGAAGCGGGCCTTTGAGCACTTTTTACCCAAATCAAACATGGTTCTCCTTTCCAGCACCGAGAACAAAATGATCATCAAAAAGGTGCGTGAATGACCACCCGCACGCTCCAAGTCCTCATCAACGGAGCACTGGTGGGCACGCTGCGCGATGCCGACAACATCTGGGCGTTCCAGTATGCCGGCACCTGGTTGGCAAGCCCCGGCGCATTCCCTCTGGCCCCGTCTCTTCCGCTATCCACCGACTGGCAGGTGGACGGCTCATCGTCGCGGCCCGTGCAATGGTTTTTTGACAACCTGCTGCCCGAGGAGCTGATGCGCCAGGTGCTGGCGAAAGAGGTGAACGTGGAATCCGCGGATGCCTTCGGCATGCTGGAGCGCATGGGCATGGAGTCGGCTGGGGCCCTGGTGCTGCAGGCTGAGGGCGCACCGCAGCCTGAAAAAGGCATGCAGCCGCTCACTTGGGAAGACCTGTCTCAACGCATCCGCAACCTGCCGAGGGCGTCTCTGAACAAGGATGCCCCCAAGCGCATGTCGCTGGCCGGGGCTCAGCACAAGATGGTGGTTCTCTTTGATCCGAAGAGCCAGGAATTGAGCGAGCCCCTGAAAGGCACGCCATCCACCCACATCCTCAAGCCGAATTCGACGGCCGAGGGCTATCCGCACTCAGTGATCAACGAAACGTTCACCATGCTGCTGGCTGCTCGGTTGGGGCTCACCGTGCCCAGTGTCTGGCACTTGTACCTCCCGGAGCCAGTGTTCATCATCGAGCGTTTCGACCGAACGCCTGGGCATATCGAACCCGACCGCGTGCATGCGCTCGACGGCATCCAGCTGCTCAATGAGCCTGCATTCAACAAGTACACGAGCGCCACCCTCCCCAAGCTCAAAGAACTCATCGACCAGTGTCGCAACAAAGTGGTGGCGCGCCTGGAGGTGTTCCGCTGGATCATCTTCAACACGATGGTGGGCAACTCGGACTCGCACCTGAAGAACATCTCGTTTTTGGTGGATCAGGAGGGTAAGCGAGTGGCCCCCTTCTACGACCTCCTGTGCACGGCGGTCTATCACACGCGGGTCTATAGCGACGGCGATGCCGTCTGGCCCAACGAAAAGCTGGCCACTCCCGTTGCAGGAGCGACCTTCTTTGCTGAAGTGACTTTCGAAAAGCTCCTTGAAACCGGCATGGAGCTGGGGCTCAACAAGGTCACTGCCGCGCGCGAGATCGGCAAGATCGTGAGCAAGCTGGATAAGGCCGCAGAAGACATCGCCGACAAGCTGGAAGCCACTATGCGCGACGCCACAGGGCCAAACGGCACGCCCACCCGCGAAACTGTCGGCGCACAAAGCCATCTCCTGCGCTCCATCCGCATGATTGTGATTGCGGACATGCTCAGACGCGTCCGCTTGCCAGTCCCGGCTGCTAAGGCCCCCCAAGCCTAGCGACAAGTGAGCCCAGCAGAGGAAGCCCGTGAATGGGTTGAATGCCGAATTGGACGCTATCCAAATGCTGAATTGGGCGGGTTCAGTTCCTTCATCGAAATTGACAAAGCAACTGCCGTACTGCTTTGAATTGGCTATTGAATTGCAATAAGAGTCATCAAGCAGCCCAGAGGCCCACAGAACGGGGCGCCAGCAACGACTGACGCATCGAAGGATACCCATGTAGAGGACGATTGGGTGAGCGTGGCGCCCCCACCAAATGAAATCTGCTGGACTCGACCAGGTTCTCAGCGCTCTGCGGGCCGGGGGCTCCCTGGCCGAACTGCCATCCAGCTTCTACAGCGGCGGTTACAGCTACGCCCCTGTGCTCACGACCAAGCGCGGCGCGCAGTACCGCGTGAGCACGCAGGTGATGCGGGGTGTCCCTGGCACCCCTATGCCTGATTGCGCGCACCCCTGAAACAAACCCTCACGTACCGCCAGCCGACCGCACCCGTTTCGGAGAATCCATGTCCCTGACCTTCGCCCACGTCCTTTCGGATTGGCGACGTTCTCGTGATGCCATGAAAAGCGGGAACTACGGGCAGAGATGCATCTGGCCATCCCTATTACCGTTGCGCTGCTGGACGGCCATTTGTGGTACCTCTGTGTCGGGCCCACAGCCGCAGGTGCCCGTTACGCGCATGGCCCCAAGTCCGAAGGCTGTGGAGGACTTCGAGGCCATCTTTGTGAGGCCCCACATGGATAAGGGCAGGGCAAGGGCGATCTTCGCTGGGAACCCAGATCGCCATGGTTGAGGGCTCAGTGCGGTGCCCGCAGCCGCTTTTGGGCATTCGGGACGATGGTGTGGTGGATAAGCTTGCCAAGGGTCCTCTTGCTCGGGCCGGAAGGTCATGTGGCTGGTCCAGCGCCTTGTGGCTGCAGTCGAGTTACCAGACGCGCCCCAGCCGCCTGAGGGCCATGTGCGTTGGTATGTCATGACAAAAGGTTGATTGAGCAGGAGCCTTTGTCGTCGCATTAGCTATGTGGTCGCGCCTTTTCATGTGGCTAGAAATATGGACATTGATAGGTCGTTTGTATAAAATTCTAGCCAAATGAAACCCGATCCTTCTGATTCTCTCGTCCTTCACCGGCAGTTGCTATTGCAGCTGGGTGATCGCCTGCGCCGACTGCGCAAGGCGCGAAAGCTCACCACGGTCGAGATGGCTGAACGCGCTGGCATTTCCCGCATGACACTCGCTTCGGTGGAAGCTGGCGATCCAGGCCCATCCATGGGCACCTATCTGCGGGTGATGGGTGTTCTAGGCGTGGCCGCTGACTTGGCATTTTTGGCGGGAGATATGGTTTATCCAGCGCAGCCTGGTACGGCGGCGGCCCGGTCACACCGACCAGCGCCTCAGGTTCAAATCATGGTCAGCGCGGACAACAAGCGGCATCAGGCGCAGGATCTGTTGAGCCTGGTTCTTCACGAAAAGGCGGTGGAGCGGGTGCGGGCCAATCCCGAGCTGATTGAGGAAGCCAAGGAGACTGTTAATCGCTGGATGAAAAGTGGCAATACGCATTCGCACACCCTTTACGCAGAGTGGCTCAAGATCCTCATGGCGAAGAAGTGGAGCAAGGTTTTGGGCCGTTCGAGACATGCGCAGGAGCTACGCCAGGCGTCTCCTTTGCCCACGTTGCTCTCGAAAGAGGATCGCGAAAGCATCTTGAGTCATGTTTCAACTCTCAAGAAGGGGATTGTTCTCGGTGCGGAAGGGCCCCTTCCATGAATCGCCACGAACTGGAGCATCTGATCCGGGCGAGCGGTGCGATCACCGAAGAGTACGAATTCGTTGTGATCGGGAGCCAGTCCATTCTGGGCAAGATTCCCTACCCAGACCCCGAGTTCAAGATGTCTGCAGAGGCTGACATTTATCCCAGGTACGCGCCTGAGCTTGCGGAGAAGATCGAAGGGGTGCTGGGCGAGGGTTCCGAGTTTCACCTTGCGAACGGGTTTTATGCCCAAGGCGTGGGCCCAGAGACTGCAGTCCTGCCCCAGGGGTGGGAGTAACGGCTATGGAAGGTGCAGAGCGGGAATACCGACAGCTTCATTGTCTGGTGCTTGGACGTTGAAGACCTTTTCATGTCGAAGGCGGCTGCAGCCAGGCCGAAGGATCAGGAGTTTTGCACGGGGCTCTTGCGTCGAGGGTATGTGACCCTTGAAAGGTGTCTCGAACTTGCTCCCTCAATGCCACTGGAGCCTCCAGAAATCGCGCGACTGGTAGCCCGCATCAAGCGCTGGGCGAAGTAGGTCTCCCCAAGCCCTTGATTCGCCCTGCGGCAACCTCGCGGCTGAAGTCGCTGGCGTTGTACTCCCTAGATGCCGGGTTGATGAAGAACACCCTGGAGTCGCCGCCATAACCCGATGGATTGCGCGTTATGAACGTGGCGTAGAAGACCCCGAAAAGCACAACGTGGCTCAGCAAACAGTCGTGTGTTGCGAGACAAGCCAGCGTATGACCACCGGGATATGGGTTTTGGAAGGTCAGGGGATGCCGTGAAGGCTCAGCCTGGATTGCACCAATGAAGTTGTCTGCCAGCGTGTCGCGGTTCATGCCCTTTGTGTTGATTGCGCGTAGATACTGCTCCCCGCTGTCGGAGATGATGGCCACATCCCCGAGAGTTGCCACTGTCATCTGTTCAACGGGCTCACTTTCCTCCGGCCTCTGGTTTGCGTTTATGCACTCGTTCCAGCAACCGGAAAGTGAGACTGCGGGCCATGGGCTCGTGTGTTATTCGGGGGAGCGCCAGGGCATGCCCGTGTGTGACTTCCTTCAGGGCCATCAAGTAGCATGGGCGATATGGCCAACAAGACTGGCAAGACCTTGATGGTCTGACAGCGCCCCAACATGCCGACTCCCCGCATCGACCTGACTGTCGTCAACGATTCCAGCGATGACCTGGTAGTACCGCGTAGCGCGCTGGTGCAGGTGGACCTGATCGCCACGGTGGTCGATGTGGCAAGCGCCAATTACGCGGCGGGTGTGAAGACGAAGTTGACGCTCAATGAAACCTGCTCTGGTCACGGAGTGCATCAAGGGGCCCGCACGCTTCTGGTGATGGAGAGCTACAAGGCGGTTTGCATGCTCATCAGGCACGCGGCAGACAGCTAACTGAAGCTGGACCCTTGGAGCTGAGGAGGGGGCTCGGGCATATGCCGGACCCCCAGAATGCTTATCCTGACTTACGGCGCAGCGTGTGCGTTGTCATGTCGTCCAAGCAAACCACGGGGCTACACCCCAGTTCAGACGGGCGGTTTTGGCTGGGTCGCCCATGTACGCATGCCAAGCGTTGTCAAGAGCCTTCTGTACGGCATCTAGAGACCCGAAGGCGATCACCGTTGGACTGCTGCGCACCAGTGCCCGAGCCGGAGAATTGCTTTCCATGACCTCAATCTCATCCATCGGGAAGCCGAGTTCAGGGACACGAAAGACTCCTGAGGCCTTGGCCTCGGTGCGCTGGTCCATACCGGTTGCCTGCCACTCGCGGGCAGCAACGAAACGCGCGTTGGTGCCGGTCGTTGTGGGCGTTTTCGCTGGGCGGTCCAGATAGTTTGCCGGCGCAACGTTACGCGGAGGTGAGAGTTTTGCCCACCACGCGTACAGGTCCGCGTCGATGAAGTAGCCACCTGTCTTGAGGCTGTGGGCTTTGGCGAGGATCGTCTTGCCAGATCCAGGACTACCCATAAGAGCCACGAAATCCAGTTCGTCTGGCTTGCAGTTGGCCAGCGCCACATCCAGAAGCTGCAGGGCTTGATCCTTCCAGGGACGATTGAACTGGCGGGGCAGATCGCGAGGGAACGGTTCGCCCTTGGTCACGGACTTCTTGTGCAACAGGTCGTAGATAGCAAATTCGTCGAGGTGCGCAATGTTGCGGCTGGCTGCGCCCTTCTTGGCGAGATGTCGCACCTCGAAAAAGTCGCGGTGTCCGAGCAGCTGGGCGATCAGATTCTCGCCCTCCTCAACGGTTTCGACGTACTTCAGGGATTTTGCCTTCTTGGCAGCTTGGCTAAGGTTGACATTGGCGGCAAAAACGGCGCCATCGTTGACATACAACTTCATTCGAACTCCTTCATTCACGATGGAGCTGCCTTGGCGCTTTCGGGCCAAAGCTTGGGAGGGCGCATTCGCAAAGCTCCACCGGTCCAGAAAGAGGATCGAGGGTTTGTAAATGGTGATCAGGCCATGGTCTCAATAGACCCCCAACGCCGCAAGCGGCGCGCGCCCAGGGGTGGCCTTGCAAGTATATCGCGCAGGACCGAGGGCAAAAAGTGTGATTTGTTTGGATTACATGCCCCGCCCGAAAGCGGGGTCAGGCTGCGTGCGCTCTGCGCCCTACAACCGACTGTTGAGTTCAACCGCTTTTCTCACTCGTGAGTGCTTCGCACTTGAGCAAAAAGGCGCTTTTGTCACCCCGAGGGGGAGGAGGGCGCTCAGAAGAGCCCGCTGGCCTTGGCGGGGGCGGGCCGACGCTGAATGGAGAGGCTGCGGGATGGCTGCGTGCTGACCATGCCGCTGCTGAAGTTTGACGGGCACGACTGGCAAAGCACCAGGTTCAGATCTGTGGTGGTCGAGGTTTCGTCATCCTTCCAGCACACTGACATCACGCCCGACTTCAGGGTGAAGCTGTTGCCGTTCCGGTAGATGCACTGTTCGTCCTTGCGTCCATCATCGAGTGTCGGCGAGCCGTACTTGGCTTCCAGCTCCTGCCGGATCTTGGTCTCCATCACCTCGTCGGGGCGCTGCACGTTGATTACGGAGAGCGAATCCCCCTTGAAGCCCAGGCTGAGTTTCACGGGGTCGGGTGAAAAGGGCAGTAATCGTGCATGGCGCTGGAAGATGTGTCCACCGATAAAAAGCAAATCGCGGTAACGCGGTCCTTCGGCCGTCCGGTGGCAACGCTGGAGCCATTACTGGAGGCCGTGAGTGAGTTTGCGTCACGCGCGGCAGAAAAAATCAGGAAGCAGAGGAGTTTCGCGGGCCAGCTTTATGTCTTTGCCCACAGCTCGCCTTTTCGGCCACCTCCCCAGTTTTCGCGCGGAGTAGTCGTGCCATTGCGCAGGCCAACTGCAGACACATCCATTCTGGTCCAAGCAGCTCGCGTGGGAGTGCGCCGGTTTTATGAAGACGGATACCAGCTGCAAAAAGCGGGCGTCATATTGCTGGATCTCGCGAGTTCCACGCTCCACCAAGGCGAACTTGATTTGGAAGATCTAGAGCCGGGGGGAGAATTAATTTGGGGCTCTGAGGGCGTTTTGGGAGCTAGGAGGCCCATCGGAGAATCTTGGGGTTCTATTACGGGAGACGGAAAACCCACAGCTCGCAGAGATACCGGTGAGCAAATCCCGCTTTATATGGTCGCGCCTTGGGGGGCTGCGCCACTGAGACCGGCAAAAGGCGGCTTGTCGGTGAAAAGGTCACAAGAGCGATTTCTGCACCGCCGCGCGTCACCGGGCCCAGAGAGCGGAATTCTCCTTGGGATACCACTGAATCAAAACCCGACGCGGACCACCGCCAGAACCGCCAAAGGCCAAATGGCTTCCGCGTAGCTCGTCGTATCCAACGCCCGCCATCGCCATCCTACTGTTGTCGTAAGTCGGCCTGCGAATTCATATGCCAATTCCAGCCGTGAAACAGGGTGCTGAAAGGCGAAGCCCGGAAACAGGACAAATACCGAGCACCAAATGATGAAGATACCGGTTCCGGGGGGAAATTAAGGCTACGGAAGTGCGGGGCGAACACTAAACGCTGTCGGTCTGATTGGGCGACGCGGGTCGTCATCAAAATCGATGCGCAACTACATAGAAATGCATCTACATAGGGCCTCAACTATCGCCGCGATTGAGGCGTTTCCGCGAGGGGCGATTCGTCCCCTCAATAAAAGCCTCGAAAGCCCGCAATGGGTATAGAGGAAGAGCCAGTGTGAGCGCCTAACCCGAGATCCATGGAATCAAACTACGGATTGCCTATTTCTTCGGGGGAAAGAAGACAGGGGACAAAGCACGGGTCCTGAAGAGTAAAAAAGCCGCGAGGGAAATACCCGGCGAGCACATCCATCCCCGTCTGAAATGTCAAAGGCCCCATGTGCATCTACATAGGGCCCAGGTTTAAGTGCAAGTGAAAAAGACGATTGTGGGTCAAGCTGCGGGTTCTATTGCTTTTACATAGGCCCTAGCCGACCGCCTCTTCCTCGGACTCAACCTCATCCCCCTTCTGCGCTTTCAACACGCGGATGGCATTACGAGTATTGATGATGGCCTTGACAATGTGTTTTGACTTTCGTCTGATGGATTGAAGCTTTTTTTTCTGTCTTCATCACTTCATCAATTTCCCATTCTTTGGCAAAGGTATTCAATCGGTCCTTTGCATAGGTCATTGATTCTTCATTGATCGCAATCCTCACTCGAATGGATTGTCGGTTGTTCTTTTGACCAAACCAACGGATTCCCGTCCATTTGAGATCCAAGTGGTTGCCCTTTCTGGTACATGAGAGTTGCAGTGTTGACCTGGACTCCCAGCCTGTCGCCTTCGCCTCAACCCGATCCACAAAGCTCATGTACTCGTCTGCCGCGACCATGGCTTGGCCATAGAGCACCTCGATGCATCGCTCAAGGCCTTGGATTGCATCTTCACAGAGGGCTAGTTCGTCTTTGTTCATTTCGGGGGGTAGATCCATCTCTTTACCGTGTATGGAGATACCCGGTACATCCATCCACGGGGCCGTACTGCTCAAAACACACTTTTTCCGGGATGGAGATGCCGGTCTGGTCCATCCTAGTTGGATGAATCCACCCATCCTATAGCATCCTCAGGTGTAGGCTTGAAAAAGTGTCAATCCTAATAGGATGGATTCAGGGTGCCAATCCATCCTATTAGGATGCACAGCTTTTTGGACTTTTCATGTCGCAGGGAGCGGAGGGGGTTGGGTCTCTTTATGATCCATTATTTGCCGTTCCATCCTAATAGGATGAATCCACTAGGTCAAAGAGCCGCTGGAACAGCTGATCTTGCAGTCCGCATAAAGAGGGGTGTGAATTCATCCTATTAGGATCAAGAGGCGTAAAATGATGAAAACGTCGTTTTGTCCGAGCAATTCGTTGAAGTGAGTCATTAGTCACTCTGTACTGCTACGAGACCGTCCGACGCCAGGCGTATTTGCTGCGACTACGCTGCGGTTGACCTGCGACAAGAATTGCACGTAATTGCATTAAGTGTCTAATGGAGTGCGATTAATTGTGAAGTTTATGTAATGAAGGTGGGAGCGCAAGCGGGAACTTTTATTTCCGAAGAGCACGGAGCAAAAGTGAGTGTCGAAACGCTCGGAAATGCAATTCACTCCGGCAAGGAAAGCATCTTGCTCATGGGTGAGCGTGTCGAACTTGCTCCTTTCCTCAAGAAGGCAAGTGAAACTCTTTCCTCTGTCGCAGCCACTTCGATTCAAAAGGCTCTCCGCGTGGAAACTATGTCTCCTGACGTTATTGTTCTGGTCGGCGGTGGATCTTCCTTCTTCCAGCAGGCAATTCAGGAGGCATTCCCGCGCCTGAAAGTGGTATCGCCTAAAAATCCTGTGCTTTCGAATGCGCGTGGATTTTGGCTGCTCGGCGGTGCTTCTGTATGAGCGGCAAAAGCCTGAAAGTCGTTGTCGAAATTAACGAGGCATACCCGCTTTTGCATAGTGCTTTTGCGCGGATTCCGGCTAATGTCAGATCAGAACGGCTTAGGGCTTTGGCAATGATCGGTATGTACCTTGAAAGCGGATCAGAAACTTTCAGGGGCATTCCGGTAAACATGGGGGTTGTTGACGGGCAGCTAGAACCGATCCAGTTCGCAGTGTTTATTGGCGAAACACAACCAAAGTTGCTAGATCAGTTGAGCAGTATTTCTAAGCGCGCTAGAGCCGAACGTTTGAGGATATTGGCACTTCTGGCGCTCTATTCAGAGACGGGGAAACTCGTAGTAGACGGGAGTAAGCCAGCAATACAAGCATCTATGGCGGCGGAGCCTAGATCTCAGATTTCGTCGGACAGCCCACGCTCAAGACAACCTGCGCTAACGACGAATGCAACTGACGTGGAGTCTCTTCCGAAGCCTGTTGATCCGGTAAAGGAGATTGCAGGTAGTCCAAGCAGTACCGAGTTATCGTCCACGACCGACGCTAGTAACAGGGTTGGCAAAGGCGTTCGAAGCTTTGCACGTTCTTTGGGTTAATTGAATGAATGAAGATCTGAAAAACACTCAGTCCGCAAGTCTTGGCTCCTGGACTGTGGGCATTCCCCCAGAGGGAGTTCGAGTCGCCATGGCTTGCCGTAAGTGGTGCGGTATTCACAATGAGCGGTATGTGGAGGTGATTGCCCACGACCCTTCGATGTACCTTGAGTCCCTCGGCCTGGAAATGATGATGAAGCCATCGGTTACCGTCATTTATGGCAGTGTTTTCACTCAGGGGAATACCACCTGCATCCTCAATGAACACGGAATGCCAGTAGGCGCATATCCCAATTCCATTTTGGCCTGGACCAGAGTGCCTGAGGATTTATTGCAGAACCTGCAAGCTGCGGTCTTGACAGACCTGGCCGTGGGACTCGCCAGCAAGCGCGCCAAGTCGTCGTAGGCAGGCCTGTTTCTGCGGAGCGCGTATGCGTCAAGAGTTTGTTCGTGGAAAACGCCGGTACATCCTGAGCCTGGATGTTGATCTGTTCGATGCCTGTGTAATCAACCGCCATTGGTACGGCGAGACAAATCGCCGTCATGGGCGCAGACAGGAACTATTCACGGACCTGGATCTGGCCAAGGTCAGATTCACCGCAGTACAGGCATACCTTTTGAAAAGGGGCTACGAGTATCCACCGACATTTGTTTTGAGTGAAGTGCGCGGGTAGAATGAGCGTTCTGATCCTTTGATCGGGTTTTGCGAAGAACAGCGCTCTCACATTACGCTCGATTCTTTGCTAAAGGGCTGACCGGTGGTCAGCCCTTTGTTTTTGGACGGGCAATGTGAACGACTTCACCGAACTGGACGCCAGCGGTGGCCAGTTGAGCACGCTCCGGGCTAAGCTCGCCACTTCCCCTTACCGTCCATCCCAATGAAGCTTCTTGTCCTCTTGCCTTTGGTGTCGGCCGCAACTTTGGCGCTGACCGGTTGCGGTGAAACGACCGTCGAAGACGTGCGCAAAGCCTACGGCGCCATGAGCGATGAAAAGCTGCAGGCCGAGGCCCTGCACCAGCGGGTAGAGTGCCGCGCGGCGACACGGGATTCGGACAAGCCAGGATCTCCGTGCAGCCGCGCGAACCTTGCGGAGGAGATGGCTGAATCCCGTGGGTGGTGCTGGGGGCCCTATGCCGCCGCCAACTCGGACAAGTCTTGGCTGCGCTGCGCCGATGACGTGACGAAATCGGCGCAGGCCAAGGCAACCTGGTTCGCCGCGACCCAAAGCGGCTCCTGCCGTGAGTCCAGCCTGATCGAGGCCATCAGCAAGGTGCTGGAACACGAGGGTCCGTGGAACGTGAAGACCTCGTTTTCGAAGGAGGGCTTCTTCGACGTGTCCAGCCAGCTCAAGGACGGTACCAGCTACAAGGTGCGGCTGTACCCCAGCTGCGGTTCGGCTCAGATGGTCTACATCGCCAAGCCTGGTGATGAGGGTGGCGTGTCGGTTGCCGCGCCCCTGGGGATGTCGCCCAGAGATGCTGGTGATCTCTATGGCTTCGATGTCCGCAACTGCAGTGCCTATTCGTTTGGAGGCGGTATCGGGTGTGGCATGGGCTACCAGGCCGGCATGCCGCCGCCCATCCGCTTGAGCGACGGCTTCATTCCCTGCTCGGTGGATCGGCCCGTGCAATTCGACTTCCAGCCGCGCCGGGGCATGGTGGGTGTCACCTGCAGCGTCACGGCCGAGGACATGTCTGCGTTCGAGCAGCGGATGGCAGGTGCCTTTGGGGAGCAGCAGCGTGCGTCAGATGGTAGCCGCCGCTGGCAGCTCGGTGGCTACTCAGTCGGCAGTGTGGAAGTGGTCGTTTTGGGGAAAACGCTGCGGCGTGTGTCCGTCTACCAGGACTGACATTTTCGCTCGGGTGATCCTGTCGTGGGTTCGGGCGACAGGAATCTCCTTTCCGCCCAGATTTCCCATCCGTTAGGTGTTTCTTGTCGTGGCCCATGCACCCTGAGGGGGTGATCCAGCATCCCATCGGCTCGTCCACGGCCCCGGATGACGGTGGCTATGGAACCAGCTCAGCGCACGCGCTCTCGCATGAAGCTTCGGCCTCGCTTTCGCTGATTCCGAACGCCTCGAACATGGCGTTGCCGCGCTGGAACAGGTCAGCCATCTGGGCAGCAAGCTCATGGCGGTCAAGAAACTCGGTCCCTGTACTGCTCCCCCGGCGATGGATCTTGACCTTGCACAGCAGTGCCAACAGCAAATGGATCGCCCCTACATGCCTGTGCAGGAACCACATCCAGTGGGGCCACTCTTGGGCGAGTCGGGCAAAGAAGGCGCGCACCTCGGGGATTTCCGCCAGTTCACGGTGGTCAGAGTCGTAACCCAGCACCTGAATCACCAGGCACTCTTGGTAGCGAAGGGCCGTCTCTCAGGACTCGGCGATTGCGTGCAGGCGCTCCAGCGCGCTCGCGATGTTTCCGGTTTCAATCTCGCGCTTGGAGATCTCCAGCACCAGCAGCGCGTCACCCTGGAAGGCGGCAAGGCCATCGGCATCGGTTCGCACTACTGATGGACGCGGGGTCATGAGCATGGGTTGCACTCCTGATTCACGAGACGATGGCTACTTGAGAGCCCAGAGCTGCGCGCAGAACACTGAGGTGGAGGCGATCACTGCCGGGTTGCACGAGCGGTGTGCTTGATACCTTGGTCATGCTGGCCACGCCGCGTTCGAACAGGCAGATGCAGGAATGGTAGGGGTGCTGCGCGGATGCGTACATGACCCCATGGGCACCGGCCTTCCGGGCGTCGGCGGCAAAGGCTTGTGTGGCCTCGTAACGCAGGGATTGCAGCACAGGGTAGTTCTCCTCCAGCCCGCGCAGATCGGCAAGGCGCATGCCTGCAGCCGTGCGAAAGGCGACCAGTGAGCGTTTTCGGAGTTGATCCAGGGTGTAGCTGCGCGTGTCCCGCCGAAAAAGCGCCTCGTAACATGAGGTCTGCTCGCTATCGGCGAGGTAAGCGGTGGGCTCGTCGGACAGATCGAAACGGCCAGTGGGAATGCCGAAGGGCGGGAGGATGAACCCGCGCGTTCGCACGCTGTCTTTGCGCCAGCTGGTGCGCTGGATGCGGTGCCAGATTTGGCGGTCAGGAAGTTCAATGAATGGCGGATTGAGGTCTGTCAGGTTCATGGGGCGAGGTCATTCAGTGAGCCTCAGCCGTTGCCAATGCCAGGATGTGTTTCGCTGGGACGCCCTGCTCAAGTGCGGCGCGAGGTGTCTGGCCGTCGAGGGCCGATGCCGGCGTCTCCAGGAAGGCGAGCACCTGCCAGCCATCCGAAGCGCCGAGGGCCGTAGCCAAGGGCTGCAGGATGGGCCACAAGTTGGGTTCGAACTGCCAGCGCGGCAACTTGAACCCCCGGCGCAGGTGGGAAACCCCGATGCAGCGGCGCGACTTGATCCAGGCGTTGATGGTCACCCGGCTGGCGCCCGCCAGCAGTGCAGCGTCGTCGGTCGTGATCATGTCGTCGGCTTCCATGCGCTCGCGGCGGTACTGCGCCCCCGAGCGCAAGACAGCGGCAGACTGGGCCGCTGTCGCGTAGGGATCAGGAGACGCCTGCGAGAGGTCTGGGGCATTGCGGTGGGCAAACGGTGAGGAAATGGACAGGGTGTTCATGGGGATTTCAAACCGTGGTGCGCTTATGGCGCGTTGCGCAGGTTGGGCTTTGCCGCCGAGAAGAAGCCAGAAGTAGATCCGTCGCGAAGGTCGGTGTTGTTGCGGCGCCGTGCGCTCAGGCGCGCACCACCGCCCATCTTCGGGAAGCGGACTTCCAGGCGTTCGTGGCTGTACCACTGCGAGACGCGACTCGACAGAGTGCTCATCGGGTAGGAAAAGGGGTGCCATGTGCATGACCTCCGCATCGTCTGATGCACGGCCAGGAACGCTTTTATCATGGCTACCGCAATCCTCTGCGGTTCGAACGGAACCACGCAGCCGTTGCGGCGAATGATCGCGTAGTGATCTAGCGCTGAAGGCGCTCTGGGCAGACTCGGGCCGTCTATACAAACAAGCATTTCGATCTCCTGTGGTCACGCGGCCGACATCCATCGGCCAGGCCGTGCTTCCATGGGGAAATGTACATCGCTCCTGAAAACTTCGCAAGATTAGATAGCTACGTTGAATTGAGTACGTCTGATCAATCCGTTAACTTCGTTAAGTTTTTAGCGCTTCGGAATCGTTTTACATTTAATGTGTACTGTCCCATAATATCCATTATGGAGCATTAAACGAGACTCAAAAAAAGAGGAGGGGACATCCCGCTCCTTTTTCGCTTAGTTGTTCCGGCTGGGCTGGCGCTGCGGCCAGTTGGCCAAGCCGCCAGTGCACGAGGACAATTCGTCTTTCAAGGTCATGACCCACTCTACGCCCGAAATTCCTGAAACGCAACCGCCCGCCGAATCCGGCGCCCTCGCCGAGCCCGGAAAACTGGCGGTGGTGGATCTGGACGGTGGCCAGCCGCTGGAGCCCGCGCAGCGCGTCAAACCGGCTCGCCGACGCGGACGCCCACCAGGTTCGCAGACCCGGATCGCCCACAACAATGCGACGGCCGACGAGTTCGCGATGCTGCGCGCCATCGCCCAAGGTGTGGATCTCACTGTAGCAGCTCGCCAGTACATGCTGTGGCCGGGTCGTGCGCCCGAGCGTCCAGCGCTCGTCAAGAAGTACCAGGAACTTTTGGACCGGATCGAGGCTGCAGCCAACGGCATCGAGCAGTCCCAAGAGGCCCGCGCTATGGTGAGGGTCCTCAGGGACCACCAGGCCATAGTGAGCGCAGTGCCGGTTGGGTCACCCGGTAGCAACACCGAGCCTCCAGCGCCCACCAGTGGACAAGTGGACATCGCCGTGCAGGCCCAACCCGTGACGGTGCAGGCACCCAAGGTGCTCAGCTTGGAAGAGTTCGCGGCCCAGTTCGACCCGGACATGTTCTCGGAGGCTGAGCTGATCGAGCGGTACGAGGAGGCCCTGGCAGAAGCAAGGGCCGAACCTGCTCCTGACCTGGCACCCTCCCCGAGTCAGGTAGAGATCCCCCTCGCGCCCGAGACCAAGCCCTCATTGCAGACCGGGGCGGTGCAGCTGCTTCAGGCAGGCCGCAGTGCGGCCGAGCGGATGGCGGATGTCTTGCATGCGATCAACTGGCTGGATGAACACCTGGGCACCAAGCCCGAGCGCGCTCACCGCGTCGAACAGTGGGTCGTAATGTCCGGTAGTCAGAAGGAGGCCCTTGGCAAGGCGGGCGTGATCACGCTGGGGAACCTGGTGGACTGGATCTCGTTGAAGGGCGACCGCTGGTACGACGAACTGCCTGGCTACGGCGTCAGGCGGGCAGAAAACCTGCTGGCCTGGCTGCATCGCTGGACGCTGACGCCGGCACCAGGACTTTCGCGACTCCCCGCGCTGGCCAACAGCCGTGAACTGCAGATCTCTTCGCCCTACGAGATGCAGCCGTTGACATCGATGCTGTGGCCAGAAGAATTGGACGGGAGCGACGGAGTGTTCCGGGCACTCGCGGCCAATACGATGGAAGCGTCGAATGATGTTGAAGCGGTACAGGCGTGGTTCAGAAAGATCCAGCAAAAGTCACCCCACACCCAAGAAGCCTATCAACGGGCCATAGAACGCTTGATCCTCTGGGCCATTCATGAACGCAAGCGGGCGCTGTCGTCCCTCACGGAAGACGATTTCTTTGCGTTCAAGAAATTCCTCATCAACCCGCCAGAGCATTGGGTGCAAGTGGCCAAAGGCACAAAGCAGAAGTACACCGATGGATGGAGACCTCTGCGTGGCCCCCTCAACGCCCAGAGTCTGAACGTGACTTTTTCCGCCGTGCGGGCCATGTACACGCACTGGAAGAAATCAGGGTACATCAGTGCCAACGCAGCCCTGGCGGTGGACGGGCAAAAGCGCGATGAGGTGACGATGGACGTGTTCCGGTCCTTCACGGAGGCCGACCTGCAGGTGGTGGGTGACACGTTCGCAGATCTGCCGGATGGACCCGCCAAGCGCAGGCTGCGCGCCCTGTTTCGGCTGATTGAGAACGCTGGGCTGCGACGGGCGGAAGTGGCGCAAGCGCGGTGGGCCCATGTGCAAACCGACCGAGCCCTGGAACGTGGTGTGGAGTCCCGCGTGTTGGAAGTCTTGGGCAAAGGCATGCGCAAACGCACGGTCCCCCTGAATGCGGCCACGATGCAAGCGCTGCGTGAGCACCGCAAGGACCGCGAAGAGCTGATGGCTCAGGGCAAGCTCGCGCTGTTCACCCAGGTCAAACCTGAAGACCAGCCGCTGATCGGCGTGCTGGATGATCGATGGATCTCCACCAGAGACAAGGGATTGGCTATCGAACGCGCGCAGAAGGCTTTGCGCTCCAACAAGGCGCTGCCCACCATCGAGATCGAACGCGAGGCCGAGGTGGGCAAGATCAAGTACACGGTCAATGAGCATGGGGCCTTGTCCAGTCACATGCTGTACACCATCCTCAAGAGCTTCTTCAAAATCTGCTCCGACAATGCCCACGAGATGGCGGGTGAAGGGAAGGCGCCCTTCATGCGGGCTTCGACCCACTGGCTGCGCCACACCTACGCGCACAAAGCGCTGGAGGCGGCTGGTGGAAACCTCAGTGTGGTGCAGGAGTTGCTCGGGCACAAGAACATCAACACCACCGCCATCTATGTGAAGGCCGGCATGGGAGAGCGCATCAGGGCGGTGGACAAGATGAAGACCAGTATCTGAGCCCCAGCGGGTGGCTCAGGCCAACCGCTGGAGAACGGGGCGCAGCGGTTCGTCGTCTTTTCGGCTGGACGCGCGTGCGAGTTCCAGGCGGGGACCGTCAGGCAGATGCAGGCGAAGATGCAGGAGCCCCCGGACGTTTTTGAGACCGGCGCGAAGTGCCACTTCCGGCTGGGGCATGCCAGACAGCATCCATTGCACCAGCCTGGTGTTCCTGACGATCTGCGGCCCAGCGCGAACCGGGTCATCTTGGCCAGCAGATCGACTGGCAGCAAGCAGGTGCGCGCGCACGAGCACCAGCAGGTTTTCGTCGGTCATCGGCTTGCCCGTCTGCGAGCTGAAAAGTGCCGGTGCCAAAGCGTGCTTGCCCGCTGTCGCCTTCACCTGCAGCCAGGATTTGATGGCCGAGCGCACTTCGTCGGACACGACCATCGTGCGCAGTTGGTTGACGCCCCCCGAGGTGATGCGGATCGAGGCGCCCTTCCCTGCCCCGCCGTCTACGAAGGACTCGACTGTGAGCGCGCGGATTTCAGCCGAGGTGAGCCCCAACTCAAAGAGCACCAGCAAAAGCGCTCGGTTGCGGATGTCGATGGCCTTCAGGCCCGCAGCATCTTCGGAGCCATCTCGAAGGATCTTGAAGCACTGCTCCCAGACAACGGGCGACAAGATGGCCCCCTTGGGATCTTCAGAAGGAGGCTTTTCCTTGTCGGCAATGCCAGCAGCAGGATTTTCTGCAACCAACCCGCGCTCCACAGCGTAGTCATACACCCGCTCCAGCAGGCGCCAGTACCGACGCTCGGTGATCACGCTGATTTTGGTGTCGCCGTTGGCGCGAGACTCGATACCGGAAGCGAGATAACCCTTGACCAGTACGGGGTCTGCATCAGTCCAGTGAACCCACCTGGGGTTTTCCTTGTCCCCACCGGTTGTCAAAAACTTGGTCCACGATATCCAAAAGTACCTGTAGAAAACAAAGTCGTTGATGGCCCGCTGGTCATCATTCGAGCAATGCTCTAGCCATTGCTCGAAAAACTCATCTGCGCTCAATTCGACTTTGGAATTCATGATCAACTGAATTGTCGTGACTTATTGTGCTAGGAGCAATTGCGAGAACACGACAGAGGGCCCACCCGCTACTGAGGAGGCGCTTTGGGTAAGAGCCTCAATTGACCTGTAAGATTGCACGCAATTGCGGGTGTTGTGCAATGCCCCTATTGCGATCAATGCTTTGATTTAGTTGTAAGTCCCTACAACTGAGGACCTATCTAACGCCGGGAATGGCCGGTGCATGTAATCCAAATTTCTTATTACTTGTACAGACGAAAAAAAACCGGCGCCCACGTAAGTGGTGCGCCGGTTTTATATTGGTAGTAAAA
>NZ_JAOBSQ010000045.1:0-70376 GCF_025246485.1 Acidovorax sp. K2F | reverse complement strand
GGCCCGCTGCACGGTGGAGCGTCTGATGCGCAGCATGGGACTGCGTGGTGTGATGCGCGGCAAGGCCGTACGAACCACCGTCAGTGATGGCAAAGCACCATGTCCATTGGACCGGGTCAACCGGCAGTTCCGGGCCGAGAGGCCGAACCAGTTGTGGGTGAGCGACTTCACTTACGCTTCGACTTGGCAAGGCTGGCTGTACGTAGCCTTCGTCATCGACGTGTTTGCCAGGCGCATCGTTGGGTGGCGGGTGAGCAGTTCAATGCGCACGGACTTTGTTCTCGACGCCCTGGAGCAAGCCCTCTATGCCCGTCAGCCTGAGCGCGATGGCAGTTTGGTTTGTCACTCCGATAGAGGCTCGCAATACGTCAGCATTCGCTACACCGAGCGACTGGCGGAAGCTGGCATCGAGCCTTCGGTGGGCAGCAAGGGCGACAGCTACGACAACGCCCTGGCCGAGACCATCAACGGCCTGTACAAGGCCGAACTGATTCACCGCCGGGCTCCATGGAAAACCAAGGAAGCAGTTGAGTTCGCCACGCTCGAATGGGTATCGTAGTTCAACCACCATCGCCTGCTCGAACCCATCGGGTACATCCCGCCTGCTGAGGCTGAGGCAAACTACTACCGGCAACTCGCCAGTCAGGTCACTGTGGAAGTGGGCTGACTTTAACCAAACAGCCTCCGCAGAAACCGGGGCGATTCACGCAGGTCAATATCCAAACGAAAAACTTCTTGAAATCAGGCCCCCCCTGCCTCAAGTTCAGTGCAATTCGGAGGACATAGACCATGCGTCTCGACAAATTCACCACCAAATTCCAGGAAGCCCTGAGCGATGCACAGAGCATTGCACTAGGCAATGACCACGCCTACATCGAGCCGGTACACGTGCTGCAGGCCATGCTGCAACAGGACGATGGCCCGAAGGCGTTGCTGCAGCGTGCGGGCGCCAACGTACCCGGCCTGTTGGCGGGAGCCGAGGCGGCGGTTAAGCGCCTGCCGCAGGTGCAGGGCAACGACCAAGTACAAGGCGGCCCCGAGCTGGGGCGTGTGTTGCAAGCCACCGAGAAAGAGGCCATCAAGCGCGGTGACCAGTTCATCGCCAGCGAGCTGTTTTTGCTCGCCGTGATCGACAGCAAGGGCGAAGCCGCCAAGATCGCCAAGGACAACGGCCTCACGCGCAAGAGCCTGGAGGCCGCCATCGACGCCGTGCGCGGCGGTCAGAAGATGGACAGCGCAGAGGCCGAAGGCCAGCGTGGTGCTCTGGCCAAGTACTGCCTGGATCTCACCGAGCGCGCTCGCCTTGGCAAGCTGGACCCCGTGATTGGCCGCGACGACGAAATCCGCCGTGCCATCCAGGTGTTGCAGCGCCGCACCAAGAACAACCCCGTGCTGATCGGCGAACCCGGCGTGGGCAAGACCGCCATCGTAGAAGGCCTGGCGCAGCGCATTGTGGCGGGCGAAGTACCCGAGAGCCTCAAGGGCAAGCGCGTGCTCAGCCTCGACATGGCCGCGCTGCTTGCGGGTGCCAAGTTCCGTGGCGAGTTTGAAGAGCGCCTGAAAAGCGTGCTCAACGAACTGGCCAAGGACGAAGGTCAGACCATCGTCTTTATCGACGAGCTGCATACCATGGTGGGTGCGGGCAAGGGCGAGGGCGCGATGGACGCGGGCAACATGCTCAAGCCCGCGCTGGCGCGTGGCGAGCTGCACTGCGTGGGGGCCACCACACTCGACGAATACCGCAAGTACATCGAAAAGGATGCGGCACTGGAGCGGCGCTTCCAGAAGATCCTGGTCGGCGAGCCCACCGTGGAGGCGACCATTGCCATCCTCCGCGGCCTGCAGGAGAAATATGAGGTCCACCACGGCGTGGACATTACCGACCCGGCGATCGTCGCTGCGGCTGAGCTTAGCAATCGCTACATCACGGATCGCTTCCTGCCGGACAAGGCGATCGACTTGATCGATGAGGCAGCGTCCAAGATCAAGATCGAGATGGACTCCAAGCCTGAGGTGATGGATAAGCTCGACCGCCGCCTGATACAGCTGCAGATCGAGCGCGAAGCGGTGCGCCGCGAGAAGGACGAGTCCTCACAAAAGCGCTTTGCGCTCATCGAGGAAGAGATCACCAAGCTGCAAAAGGAAATCGCCGACTACGACGAGATCTGGCAGGCTGAAAAGGCCCAGGCGCAAGGTAGCGCTCATGTGCGCGAGGCCATCGACAAGCTCAAGTTTCAGATCGAGGAATTCACTCGCAAAGGTGACTTCAACAAGGTGGCCGAGCTGCAATACGGCAAGCTGCCTGAGCTGGAAAAGCAGTTGAAGGAAGCCCAAGCGCAAGAGGCCGGCAAGGACGGCGCGCCCGCCGCGCGCCGCCTGCTGCGCACGCAGGTGGGCGCCGAGGAAATCGCTGAAGTGGTGAGCCGCGCCACGGGCATTCCCGTGGCCAAGATGATGCAGGGCGAAAAAGACAAGCTCCTGCAGATGGAGTCCAAGCTGCACGAGCGTGTGGTGGGCCAGCAAGAGGCGATTGCCGCAGTGGCCAATGCGATTCGTCGTTCGCGCTCGGGGCTGAGTGACCCCAATCGGCCCACTGGATCGTTCCTGTTCCTCGGCCCCACGGGCGTGGGCAAGACAGAGCTGTGCAAGGCGCTCGCGGGCTTCCTGTTTGACAGCGAAGACCACCTGATCCGCGTCGATATGAGCGAGTTCATGGAGAAACACTCGGTGGCCCGTCTGATCGGTGCGCCGCCCGGCTACGTGGGCTACGAGGAGGGCGGCTACCTGACCGAGGCCGTGCGCCGCAAGCCCTACAGCGTGCTGCTGCTCGACGAGGTGGAGAAGGCCCACCCGGACGTCTTCAACGTGTTGCTGCAGGTGCTGGACGACGGCCGCCTGACCGACGGCCAGGGCCGCACCGTGGACTTCAAGAACACGGTGATCGTGATGACGAGCAACATCGGCTCGCATCTGATCCAGGCCATGGTGGGGCAGGATTCGGAAGACATCAAGGAAGCCGTCTGGGGTGAACTCAAAAACCACTTCCGGCCTGAGTTCCTGAATCGCATCGATGAGACCGTGGTGTTCCATGCGCTGGATGCCCAGCACATTGCCTCGATTGCCAAGATCCAGTTGCAGCTGTTGCAATCCCGGTTGGCGAAGATGGATTTGGAGTTGCAGGTGTCCGACGCTGCCTTGGCAGAATTGGCCAAGGTGGGGTTCGATCCGGTGTTTGGCGCACGGCCGCTCAAGCGGGCGATTCAGCAGCGCATAGAGAATCCGCTGTCCAAGCTGTTGCTGGAAGGGCGATTCCCACCCAAGAGTGTGATTCCGGTCACCGTCAACCCTGTCCTGGAGCCTGGTGTGTTCCAGTTCGGAGTCGCCCCGCAAGAGTGATGTGGGCTCGGGAAGCGGTTGCGGTGTGATTCAGCACCGCAATCTGCATCCCAAGTTGTGAAGGAGAGGTGTCGTTTGAATGATTTTGTTGCGGGTGTCATGAGCCTTCTGTTGCGTCTGGTCGTCATGGCCATGGGGTTGGTCCTGTTTGCCAGCCTTTTGGTCGCGGCCATGTTGCTTGCGCTGGTGTGGGTGCTGCGTGCAGGCTGGGCGCGCCTGACAGGACGACCGGTGACGCCGTGGGTGATGGGTGTGGACCCACGCACAGGCTTCAGCACGGTCTTTCGGTCTACGCAGCGGTGGTCTGCTGGCCGCCGAGGCAATGGTGCGCCTGAAGGCGCCAGTGAAGACGCCGCCGCATCGCGCCGTGGCGGCATCCTGCCGGGTGCGGCACAGGTCACTGACGTAGACGCACGCGAAGTCCGTTGATGTGGCAGTGGCGGCCGCTGCACTTTGGCTGCCACCAACCTCATCTCATGAGAGCCCCGTGGCACGAGCGTAAGCCAACGGGCATCAACCCTAGGGCGTCTGCCTTTTTGTGACGCGCCCATCGGGGTGTCTCCTATCATCCATCCATGACACCAGCCGATATCCGCGCACATTTCGATCTTCAGTTCCAGGCCAGCCGTGCGCACGTGGACGTGCCGCTGCTCGTGCGGCGAGAGCGTTTGCTGCGCTTGCGCAAGTTGCTCGATGAGAATGGGCCTGTGCTGGCGGCGGCCGTGCAGGCCGACTTTGGCATGCGGTCACCCCGCCTCACGGAGGTGGCAGACTTCTTGGTGCTGCGCACCTTGCTGTCGCACACGCTGCGCCACTTGGCAAAGTGGGTCAAGCCCCGAAAGGTGCATACGCCGATTCACCTTCAGCCGGCCCACGCCTTCATCCAGCGCCAGCCCATGGGGGTGGTGGGGGTGATTGCACCGTGGAATTACCCGGTGCAACTGGCCCTGGCACCCGCCATCACCGCGCTGGCTGCGGGCAACCGCGTGATGCTCAAGCCCAGCGAGTTGACGCCCCATACCTCGGCCCAATTGGCGCTACTGGTGGCGCAGTTCTTTGCCCCCGACGAATTCTGTGTAGTGCAGGGAGACGCCAACCTGTCCGCATTGTTTGCCTCGTTGCCTTTCGATCATCTGGTGTTCACAGGCTCCACGGCGGTGGGCCGCAAGGTGGCGCAGGCGGCAGCGCAGAACCTGACACCGACCACGCTGGAGCTGGGCGGAAAGTCGCCCTGCATCATCGACGGCCATTGCGACATGGCGGACGCGGCCGTCAAGATTGCGCACGGCAAACTGCTCAATGCGGGGCAAACCTGTATTGCCCCCGACTACGTGCTGCTGCCGCGCGGCCGTGAGGGCGAATTTGCGCAGGCTTACCGGGCCGCAGTGGCGCGCCTGTTCCCCACCATCGAGGGCAACGCCGACTACGCCTCCATCATCACGCCTCGGCACCATGCCCGCTTGCGCACGATGCTGCAGCAGGCGCAAACACAAGGGGCAGAGGTGCACACCATCGACCCTAGCGACGGCAAACCTGTGGTGCCCACCGTGGGAACGCTGGGCGACGGTGCAAGCCGCCAGATGCTGCCCACGCTGGTGTTTGGTGCCACGTCGCAAATGCAGCTCATGCAGGAGGAAATTTTTGGTCCCATCCTGCCCGTGATCTTGTACGAGCGGCTGGACGATGCCATTGCCCACATCAACAGCGGGCCCCGCCCGTTGGCGCTTTATTGGTTTGGCCAGAGCGAGGCCGTGCGCGACGATGTGCTGCGCCGCACCGTCAGCGGTGGGGTGACGGTGAACGACACGCTGATGCACATTGCGCACGACAACCTGCCGTTTGGCGGTGTGGGGGACAGTGGCTGGGGCGCCTACCACGGTGAGCAGGGGTTCCTGCGCTTCTGTCACCAGAAGTCGGTGCTGGTGCAGTCGCGCTGGGCCATGGGCTCGCTGTTCTATCCGCCCTATGGGGCCAAGTTCGACCAGGTCATGGGGCTGCTGCGCCGCTGGTTGTAGTGCTTTGTGTGAGTTGCCCGGGTGCTGTCTGACCGTCTTCCGGTTCGTCGTCCACCATGGCAGCAGGCAGCGGCGGCTGGGTGATGAGCTGCACCATCGCATCGCGCAGCTGGCCGGTGGACACCGGCTTGTGCAGCAGCAACGCGGAGGTGGACTGCGCGTCGCGCAGGCGCTGGGGCGAGGTGTCACCCGTCATGATGATCGCGGGCACGTTGGTTCCCAGGTAGGCTCGCAGCGCCTGCAGTACCTGTTTGCCGGTTTCTTCATGGCGCAGACGGAAGTCGGTGATGATGATGTCGGGCGTCACGTCCTCTAGGACTTCCAGGGCGTCTGCGCTGGATTCTGCCGTCATGCACTGGCAGCCCCAGCTTTGCAGCAATGACTGCATGCCCAGGCGCACGGCCTCGTCATCGTCGATGGCCAGCACCTTCAGGCCTACCAGGCTGCGGCCGTCCTGGGGTGTGGTGGCATCGTCCTCCAGCGCACCCTGCCAGCGGTCAAGCCACAGCCTGAAGACAGACCCTTTGCCAGGCTGCGAGCGCAACTCCACGGAGGTCCGCATTTCACGCGCCAGGCGCTGCACGATGGCCAGGCCCAGGCCCAGGCCTTTGCGGCGGTCGCGCTCCGGGTTACCGAGCTGGTGGAACTCCTTGAAGATGTGTTCCCACTGGTGCTCGGGGATGCCCGCCCCGGTGTCCCACACCTCCAGCGCCAGCCGTTTTCCACGCGTGCGGCAGGCAATCAGTACACCGCCCTGGGCGGTGTAGCGCAAGGCGTTGGAGATGAAGTTGTGCATCACCAGACCGACCAGGGAGCGGTCGGCAAATGCGGCGGCAGAGGTCTCGCGGGTGCGGTACACCAGGCCGGCCGTGTCGGCCTGCACCCCAAACTCCTGCTCCAGCGCGGTGAGCAGGGGCTGCACCGCAAACGCGGCTGGCCGCACCTTGACCACGCCAGCCTCCAGCCGGGAGTAGTCGAGCAGGGTGGTGAGCATCTCGGCCGCGGCGCCAGATGCGGCATGGGCGTGTTTCAGCACGGTGCGCTGGTGGTCATTGAGTGGGCTGCGGTGCAGCGATTCCAGAAACAGACCCATGGCATGCAAGGGCTGGCGCAGGTCATGGCTGGCAGCCGCCAGAAAGCGGGATTTGTCGCGGTCGGCCTGCTCGGCGGCCTCCTGTGCCGCCAGGGCCCGCTGCGATTCGGCCCGCAGCTGGCTGACCAGGCGTTCGTTTTCCAGCTTGAGCGCAATGCTGCGCCTTGTGGCACGGTCGGCCGTGCGTGCCTGCAGGCAGGTCAGCGCGTAGTACACCCCGGTCAGGAACAGCGCAGGCCACATCACGGGCCCGCCCGCCAACGCCACTGACAGCATCACGCCGCCGATGGCGCTGGTGAGGTAGGTGACGTAGGCCCGGTAAAGCGGCGCGCCGAGCCCGAGCGCTCCCGACGAGACGGTGCTGATGATGCCGATGGCGTAGATGACGCTGTCGGAGTTGCCCCAGTACAGCACCACATAGCCCAGGCTGCCCCAGCTCAGGCCCATGGCCGCCATGCAGGCGATGAGCTTGCGCGCGGCCTGCGGCGCAGGATTCACAAACGGTGCAATGCTGCGCAGCGTGAGGTACACCCCGGCCACCACCAGCGTGTGCGAGACCAGCCATACCGTAATGGCCTGCGTGTCTGCCACGCGGGCCATGACCCAGAGCGTGCCCAGGGCCGTGGCCAGCGATGCCAGCAGCGTCATCGGAAAGTTCTGTCGCAGCAGGGCTACCTGTTCGCGCAGGACCTCGTCGCGCTCCCACACCGGCCAGCCCCAGCGTGTGGGTGGTATCACCGGTTCGAGGGGCAGCGGACTGGTTTCAGAGGGGGTCATGAAGCTGCGGGGTGGACAGGCCCAGGCGCTGGGCCGCCAGCAGGGCAGCGCTGCGGCTGTTGACGCCCAGCTGCGCAAAGATGGCCGCCACATGCACACGCACCGTGTTCTCGCTCAGCCCCAGGTCGCGGGCGATCACCTTGTTGGGCCTGCCCGTGCACAGCAGCGACAGCACATCCAGCTGCCGCGCCGTGAGGGATGGCGTGTCGGGCCCCCGCACCGTGGCGCTGTTGCCGCTGTTGATCGGAAAACACGGCTGGCCTGACAGTGCGCAGCTGATGGCCTCTAGGATGTCCTCGGCGCTGGCGGACTTGGGCAAAAAGCCATCGGCCCCGCGCGCGCGCGCTTCGTGGATGGCATCGGGTGCCACGCTGGCCGACACCAGAACGATGCGCGCCCGGGGGCACGCCTGTCGCAACAGTCGCAGGCCGTCCAGCCCGCTCATGCCGGGCAACTGGATGTCCAGCAGGACCAGGTCGATCTCCGCCTGCTGCAGCGCGCAGGCATCGGCGATCGATCCGGCCTCGGCAATGCTGCCCACGCTGGGGTGGTCCTGCACGATCAGGCGTAGCCCCGTGCGGAACAGGGTGTGGTCATCCACAAGCAAAAGACGGGCAGTCATACAGGCAAGTATTGCGCACAACCGGGTGTTGCGGGCTAGTCCATTTGTGCGATGGACGCACGGATGTGCACTTTCTAGACTTTCCGTCAAGCATTGAAAAGCACTTTGGGTGCGCACCAATGCGCAAACCTTCGTAACCACACTCCGTTTTCAAAGGGTTCCCATGACGATCAATGCACACACCCATGGCGCCAGCACCTCCGAAGCAGGCCTGCACCACAGCGAACGACGACCCGCGGCCAACCCTGGCGCAGCCCATGCGGGCACGGGCCTGGGGGGCAACAGCGTGGCGCTCATCGTGCAGGAGCACTGCCCCGACATGCTGGCGGCAGCCGGCGTGGTGATCGAGCACCTGGACGCCCAGGCTGGCACCTGGCAGTTCTCGGCCGACGCTGGGCAGACCTGGCGTGGCATCCGCACCGACCTGATCAACCGGCCGGGCAACCTGGGCCTGGCGCTGGACCGCGACGCGCGCCTGCGGGTGCTGCCCTTTGGCGGCCACCGGGTGACGGGGGCACGGGTGGCGTTCCATACGGTGCAGCGCAGCCATGGCCAGGGCAACGGCAGCTACCGCGCGTATGCCAGCGAAGACCGCGATGGCGGTTCGCGCACCGTCACCCTGGTGCTCAGCCTCGCGGCCATCAACGGCGCGCCTCCGGCAGTGCATGTGCCCCGCCCCCGCAACAAGCGCGCGATGGTGCAGCGCGCAGCGGCAGCGGCCACTGCGGCTGCGGGCAGCGCCTTGTCGGGCGCCATGGTCATGGCCTGAGGGTTGGCTGCGGGCCCCTGCGCATGCGGGGCGTGGGGGGCGAAAAGCGAGGCTGGGAGGCGTGACCGACAGGGCCGCGCTACCCGCCTGTCAGGGTGGAAAAACCGTTTGCGGCGACAATGCCGGTCCTTTTGTTTTTTCATTCCTCGTTTTCGTTCGGTTTTTTCATGTCAAGTATCCAGGTTCGTCCCGCTACGCTTCGCGATGCCAAAGCCATCGCCCAGATCCACACTGTCTCTGCCCAAGAGGCTTACAAAGGACTGGTGCCAGACGAGCAGTTGAAATCCATGTCGGTCGAAAAGCGCCAGGCCTACTGGCGCGAGGCCATTGAATATTGCGAGCCCCAGGTCCAGGTGGCGGTCGATGGCGAGAAGATCGTCGGCTTTGTCGGCTACGACCGCTCGCGCGATGAAAAGTCCCGCCCCACCACTGGTGAAATCTGGGCCATCTACGCGGCCCCCACCCATTGGAACCAGGGCGTGGGTCTGGCCCTGTGGGACGCCGCTCGTGATGGCCTGCAAGAAGAAGGCTGCACCAACGTCACCGCCTGGGTGCCGCTGCGCAATGAGCGCGCGCTGCGCTTTCATGAGCTGGCCGGCTTCAAGCGCGAGCTGTCCACCGCCAAGACCGCCGTGATCGGCGGCGTGAAGATCGAAGAAGTGCGCCTGAAGCGCCCGATCAACGCATAAAGTGCGACGACACCCCCCTGCGCCGCTGCGCTCGTTCCCTCCGCTCTGGCTTCGCTGCGCTGCGCGGGCAGGGGGACGATGCCTTCGCTGCAGGGCGGCCCTTGCTCGGCATCCCCGGCCTGCCGCGCGCCTGTTTCCCATACTACGGACTGTGCGCGGCACTGTCAGACTCTGATGCCAACAAATCCTTCCACCATCCACTGGACCCACCAGGGCCAGCCCCAGCAAGCCCTGTGGCGCTCCGAGAGTGGCGCCTCCGCGCCGCGCCGGGTAGAGGGGGCTGACGACACGCTGGCCGCCGACACGGCTTACCGCATGGCCTGTGAGGGGACGGGGTTGCTGTGGCAGGGTGATTTCCAGAACGCGCGGCACCTGCTGCAAGCGCTGATGCGCCGGGCCGACAAGAAGCCCCGCAAGGCGGCTGCAAAAGCGTCCCAGAAACTGGCGGCGGCCACGGCGGCCGAAGCGTTTCACCTGCACCGCCAGGCACAGGCGCAGCGCGCGCGGGTGCTGGCGTCGGTGCTGATTCCGCTGGAGGGGGACTACAGCGTTGCGCTGCGTCGCGCGCCCGACTGGCGCCAGGCCTGCACAGAGGCCTGGGGGCCTGCGACCGGCGAGCGCTCTGTGGCCACGCTGCGCGAGCTGCTGGGGCTGGTGGGCGCGCATGAGTGGCGCAAGAAAGGGGTCGAAATCCCTGCGCTGGGTGCTCCGCCGCTCAACCGCATTCACCCGCACTATGGTGTGTTCTCGCCGGTGCGTGGCGAATACGTGGGGCTGGTGGCAGCAGCACCTTTGCCCAGCAAGGCCCTGGCGTTTGATATTGGCGTGGGCACGGGGGTGTTGTCGGCCGTGCTGGCGCGCCGTGGCGTGCAGCGCGTGGTGGCCACCGACCAGGATCCCCGGGCACTGGCCTGTGCGCGCGAGAACCTGCAGCGCCTGCAGCTGCTCGACCGTGTCGAGTTGCAGCAAGCGGACCTGTTTCCACCGGGCCGGGCGCCGCTGGTGGTGTGCAACCCCCCCTGGGTGCCGGCGCGCGCCAACTCGCCCATCGAACACGCCGTGTACGACGAAGGCAGCCGCATGCTCAAGGGTTTTCTGGCGGGTTTGGCGGCACACCTGGAGCCCGGCGGCGAGGGCTGGCTGATCTTGTCGGACCTGGCCGAACACCTGGGCCTGCGCCCGCGCGCACATCTGCTGGCCTGGATTGCCGAGGCTGGCCTGGTGGTGCGTGGCCGCCACGATGTCAAGCCGGTGCATGCCAAGGCTGCCGACGCGCAGGATGCGCTGCACGCTGCGCGTGCGGCCGAGGTCACGTCTCTGTGGCGGCTTGCTGCGGCCTGAACCCGCACAGACCGGCTCAACTCAGCAGCGCGGGCTGCGTAGTGGCAAAGTTTTCAGCCACCGGGCTGGTGGGCAGCAACTGGTCCAGCCGCTCACGCAGGCTGGCGGCACGCTCGGCGCCTGCAGCGAGTGCCACTTCTTCAAACATGGCTTCGCCCACGTCCAGCATGCTGGTGCGGTCCTTGGCAGCGCGCAGCGCCTCGCGGAAATGCTGTGCCAGCACAGGGTCGCGGCGCGCAAACAGGCGCTCGCAGGTGTCAAACAGGTACATGCGCGCACCGGCCAGCGACCGCAGGGACTCACCCGGTGCCGGGCGCTCGACGGAGGGTGCGGCGGGCTCCGGCGTGGGCGGCAGGTCTGCCGGCCCGGTCAGGTAGCCCTGGCGCATCAGGTTCTCGACAATCTGCGCGCCAATGCCGTTGTACATGGCTTGCAGGTCTGACAGCGGTTTGCCGTCGGCCAGCAGGAGCAGAGAGCGTTCGCGCAGGCTCAGGGTGCGCACACCAGGCGAGAGTTCCAGGCGGGCTTTGTCGGTTTTTTGCAGCAGCATGGGGTGTCTCCGTGGCGGTCGGTCTCTGGAGCGACGATTCCACCAGCCGGGCGTGACGCCGTGATGACCCCCTTGGGATGTCCTGCATCACAATCGTGGGCTGGCTGGCGCTGCCTCAAGCGCCGATTGCCTGCGCAATTGCTCCTTATTTGATAGCTGCTTGGGCATATTGCACTAGCGCTTGGTGCTATTTTTGTTTGAATTTTGCTGCTGAGTGCCTGTGGAGGCTCTTTTTTCGGAGAGGGCTCATCGAGCCAGCAGAGCCCGTGACATGACCTTGCTGCTCGCCCCGATGGAGGGGCTTCTGGATTTTGTGCTGCGCGATGTGCTGACCCGCGTGGGCGGCGTGGACCGCTGCGTGTCGGAGTTCATCCGCATCACCGGCACCCTGCTGCCCGACAAGGTGTTCCTGCGCTACGTGCCCGAGTTGCGCAACGGCAGCCGTACCTTGGCCGGGGTGCCCGTGCGGGCCCAGTTGCTGGGCTCCGACCCGGTCAGCATGGCCGAGAACGCGGCGCGCCTGGCGGCGCTGGGCCCCGAGGGGATCGACCTGAACTTCGGTTGCCCCGCCAAGGTGGTCAACCGCCACGGCGGTGGCGCGGCGCTGCTGCAGGAGCCTGAGCGCATTGCGGCGGTGGTGGCTGCGGTGCGCCGCGCCGTGCCGGCGCACCTGCCGGTGTCGGCCAAGATGCGCCTGGGGTTCAACGACACCCACCTGATGCGTGAATGTGCCCAGGCCATGCAGGCAGGGGGCGCTGCTGAGCTGGTGGTGCACGCGCGCACCAAGGCCGATGGCTACCGCCCACCGGCCTACTGGGAGCACATCCCCACCATCCGCGCGGCGGTCACCATCCCGGTGGTGGCCAATGGCGAGATCTGGACGGTGGCCGACGCGCAGCGCTGCCGTGAAGTGTCGGGCTGCGACGCGCTAATGCTGGGGCGCGGCATCGTGGCGGACCCCGGCCTGGCACGCGCCATTCGCGCTGCCGATGCAGGACGTCCGGACACGGACACCGTGGTTTGGGCCGATCTGGTGCCACACCTGGCCGCCTTCTGGCAGCTGGTGTGCGACGACCTGGAGCCGCGCCAGCGCGCGGGGCGCCTCAAGCAATGGCTTAACCTGTTGCGCCGCCGGTTTGCCGAGGCCGAGGTGGCGTACCAGCATGTGCGCACCATGACGGACCAGCGGGCGATCACCGTGTGGGTGGCGGACTTGCAGGCGCAAGCCCAGAGCGCCCACGGCGCTTAGGACAGGGTCTCAGGCCGCTGCTACAGCAGGTGGTCGGGCGCCAGGGGGCCCAGCAGCTGCAGCATCAGCCGCAGCGGGGCACTGGCGTCGGGCTCGGTCGTGGCGTCTGGCAGCCCGCTGCCCTCGGGGGCGCGCCAGCGCAGGCCCTGGTCGGTGGCCTGCACCTGCCACGCGGATTCTTTCAGCGCCGTGTCGATCTGAGTGAGGGCGCGGCGAGACAGCTCCGTGCTGCGGATCAGCAGCGCCACCTCGGTGTTCTGCCGCTGCGAGCGCATGTCCAGGTTCATCGACCCCACTGCCAGCAGTCGGCCGTCCACGATCATCAGCTTGGAGTGCAGCATGGCGCGCGAGCTGCCTTGCGAACCCACGGCACCCGCGCCGCCGCCCATGCTGCCCGATACGCCCAGCGCTCCCCGCAGCACCCCTGGCAGTTCGCTGTGCATCTCGTACAGCTCCACCCCCATGGCAAGCAGCTGCGGCCGGTGGCGGGCATAGCCGGCATGCGCAATGGGCGCGTCGTTGGAGGCCAGCGAATTGGTCAGCACCCGCACCCGCACGCCGCGCGCCCTCGCCGCCGCAAAGGCGGCCTCCATGTCCGGCCCCGGCACAAAGTAGGGCGAGATGATGAGCAGGTCACGCCGCGCTTGGCCCATGAGCTGCAACAGCCCGTCCACCACGGTGTCGGTTTGGGCCTCGGTGGCTTCGGGGCTTGCGCGGGGGCTGTCGGGTGGCGCGCCGTTGGAAGATGCGGTGGCGCTATCGGCCGTCGGCAGCACGCGGGGTGGGGGGGCTGCCGCGCTGTCGGCCGCCGGTATCGTGCGGGAGCCCGAGACCAAGGCGGCAGCAGCGGCCTTGGGGCTGTGGGTCGCCCCTGCGGCGGCGCTGGCGCCTGGGCCCGGCGGCGGCGCTGCCAAGGCCAGAGCAGCCCCATTGCCCGTCCCTGCGCTGTCGGCCGGAATCTTGGCAGGCTGGTCCACCAGCACGGCCGCCGCAGCCCAGACGAAGGGCGTGCGCTCCAGGTCCATGGGCTCGTAGTTCCAGATGCGTGCCCGCTGCGCAGCGGTGGTGCCTGGCCCCATGTCGGGCGGCAGGCGGTCTGGGGCGGTGGTGCCACCCTGGCCTGCGACACGGCGTCTTCGCCCTTCGTCGGCCACACGGATGCTGTCGCGCAAGTGGTCAAGCTCGCCCTGTGTGATGAGCGACTGCACCGGGTAGGCGCGCTCGTTGTTCCAGTAGCTGTCAAAGCTGCGCGACAGGTCCCGCACGATGGGACCTGCCGCCAGCACGTCCAGGTCCACAAAGTTGCCCGAGTCGGCATTGCCGAAATAGGCATCACCCAGGTTGCGGCCCCCGGTCACTGCCATGGCGTTGTCGGCAATGAACAGCTTGTTGTGCATGCGCTGCTGCACGCGCGAGAAGTCGCCCAGCAGGCCCAGCATGCGGCCAATGGGAGACCCCCTTGCGCCCGTGAGGGGGTTGAACATGCGCATCTCGATGTTGGGCACAAACGCCAGCCGCATCACCTGCGCATCACGCCCGGTGCTGTGGAAGTCGTCCAGCAGTACGCGCACCCGCACGCCGCGCTGGGCTGCTGCCATCACGCTGAGCAGCAGGCGTTCGCTGCTGGCGTCTGCGTGGATCGCGTAGTACTGCAGGTCCAGGGTTTTCTGTGCGGCGTCCACCAGTGCCAGGCGGCTGCTGTAGGCGGCTTGCGGGCCGCTGAGCAGCGCAAACCCCGAAGCGTGCCGCGCCCCTTCGGGGACCCTGCGTGCTGCTACCAACTGGCCCAGGGGGGTATCGCCAGGGGCCGACCAGGCTGCCGACACCGGGCGGTCCACATCCTTGGGCAGGCCCGCACAACCGGCAAGGGCCATGGCAACCACCACCAGCGCCATGCCCAGCCAGCCGGGGCGGGCCCGCAGGGGCAGGGTCAAGGACAAGGAGGGCAAAGACAACATGGCGCGATTGTGACCGTGGAGCCGCTGGGGCGCAGGGCTCAGGTATAGCCGTGCGCCGGCCCAGGCGATGTCAGACGGGGCGCCAAGGCGACGGCTGGGCCTTGCACCAGGCGTGGTGCCGGGCCCGGGCCGCCGCCGGTTGGGCTGGCTACCAGCTCACTTCGCGGTCGGGCGTGGCGCTGATCTTGTGGATGCTCAGGTCGGCGCCGTCAAACTCTTCTTCCTGTGTCAGGCGGATACCCACCGTCTGCTTGAGGATGCCGTACACCGCCACGCCGCCAACCAGGGCCCAGAGCACGCCCAAGCCGGTGCCGATGAGCTGGGCCGACAGGCTGACCCCGCCCAGCCCGCCCAACGCCTTGCTGCCAAAGATACCCGCAGCCAGTCCGCCCCAAGTGCCGCACAGCCCGTGCAGCGGCCATACGCCCAGCACGTCGTCGATCTTCCATTTGTTTTGCGTCAGGGTGAACATCAGCACAAAAATGGCCCCGGCCACCGCGCCGACCACCAGCGCACCCAGCGGGTGCATGAGGTCCGAGCCCGCACACACGGCCACCAGACCCGCCAGCGGGCCGTTGTGCACAAAGCCGGGGTCGTTCTTGCCCAGCACCAGGGCGGCCAGCGTGCCGCCCACCATGGCCATCAGCGAGTTCACCGCGACGAGGCCCGAAAGCTTGTCCACGGTCTGCGCGCTCATCACATTGAAGCCGAACCAGCCCACCACCAGCACCCAGGCGCCCAGCGCCAGGAACGGGATGTTGGACGGCGGGTGGGCCGAGATCGCACCGTCCTTGCGGTAGCGGTTGGCGCGAGAGCCCAGCAGGATCACCGCCGGCAACGCAATCCAGCCGCCCATGGCGTGCACCACCACCGAGCCCGCAAAGTCGTGGAACTCTTCGCCCGTCAGCGCCTTGATCCAGCCCTGCACGCCAAAATGCTGGTTCCAGGCAATACCCTCAAAAAACGGGTACACAAAGCCCACGATGACTGCTGTTGCCAGCAGTTGCGGCCAAAACTTGGCGCGCTCCGCGATGCCGCCCGACACAATGGCTGGAATGGCTGCCGCAAACGTGAGCAAGAAGAAGAACTTGACCAGCGCATAGCCGCTTTGCTGCGCCAGCGATTCGGCACCGATGAAGAAATGCGTGCCGTAGGCCACTGTGTAGCCGACCACAAAATAGACCACCGTGGACACCGAAAAGTCCACCAGGATCTTGACCAGCGCATTCACCTGATTCTTTTTGCGGACTGTGCCCAGCTCCAGAAACGCAAACCCGGCGTGCATGGCCAACACCATGATCGCCCCGAGCAAGATGAACAAGGCATCTGTGCCCTGTTTGAGTGCTTCCATAACGTCCTCGCGATAGTGATTGATCGACTCTGGTGCGTTTTCATCCGACGCCACAGATTTGCACCAAGTTGAAGCAAGAAGTGCGCCAGGAGTTGGTGCAAGGCTTTGCACCGAATTGGGGCTTTGCCAGAGGGTGGGTTTGTAGGTGGCGGACAAATACTGTATAAATAAACAGTTTTATCGTGCATGCTGCTCCACCACTCGATCGCCATGAGTTCACTTGACCCTCCCGACGACGACCTGCCTGCACGGCCGCAGGACATCCGCATTCCGCTGCAGGCCATCCGCGGGCGCGGTGCCGCCACGGCCATGGCCCACCGCTTTGCCAAAGACCAGCGCGAACGTGCGGATGATGGGTGGAACCATCCGCGCGCCCTTGGCAGGGCCGAGGGCGTGGAGCAGGGTGGCACGGGTACGGCTGAGGGTGGCAGCCCGAACGGCAGGGGGGCTGAAGAGGGTGATGCATGGGGCGGGGGCGACGAGGGAGCCTGCGCCAGCCCCTCACCCGCCACCCGCGTGCATTTCGAGACGGCACGCAGCGCCATCTGCGCCAACGACTCGCCAGACATCTTTTTTGAACTCTCGGTCAACCCCTACCGGGGCTGCGAGCACGGCTGCATCTACTGCTACGCCCGTCCCACACACAGCTACCTCAATTTTTCGCCCGGGCTCGACTTTGAGACGCAGATCGTGGCCAAGCACAACGTGGCGCAGGTGTTGTGTCAAGAGCTTGCACAGCCGCGTTACGTGCCGCGTTTGCTCAACATCGGCTCCGCCACCGACTGCTACCAGCCCGTGGAGCGTGACCTGAAGCTCACGCGCAGCGTGATCGAAGTGATGCGCGAGGCGCGCCACCCGTTTTCGCTGATCACCAAATCCAGCGGCGTGGAGCGCGACCTGGACCTGCTCGCCCCGCTGGCAGCGCAGCGCTTGGCGGCGGTGTACATCACCATCACCACACTCGACGCTGCGCTGGCTCGCCGCATGGAACCCCGCGCCGCCGCGCCCCACCGGCGCCTGCGCACCATCCGTGCGCTGGCCGAGGCGGGTGTGCCGGTGGGCGTGAGCGTGGCGCCCCAGATCCCGTTCATCACCGAAGACATGGAGCAGGTACTGGAGGCCGCACGCGAGGCCGGTGCGCGCACCGCGTTCTACACTGTGCTGCGGCTACCGTGGGAGCTGGATGCATTGTTTCGAGAGTGGCTCGCCGTGCACTACCCGCAGCGTGCAGCGCGCGTCATGGCCCGGGTGCAAGACCTGCACCCCCTGACCGGGGCCCAGCGCGCAGCCGGCAAGACCTATGACAGCGACTTTGCCACCCGCATGAAAGGCAGCGGGCTCTGGGCCGACCTGCTGCGCCAGCGGTTTGCCAACATCTGCCGCCGCCTGGGGCTCAACCGGGAGCGCGAGGGGCTGGACCTGGGGCAGTTCAGGCCAGGGCTGCTGAAAGGGCAGGGGAGCCTCTTCTAGATCCCGTGCCCTTCTCCTTGCACTTTGCACTGCGCGCCGCAGGCCGCAATGCGTTGCCTCGTCAGCCCCCCCACACCCGCTGTACCACCTGCGTGTACAGCGGAATACCCACCAGGATGTTCAGCGGAAACGTCACCCCCAGCGAGAGGCTCACATACAGCGACGGGTCGGCTTCGGGGATGGCATAGCGCACCACGGCAGGCACCGCGATGTAGGACGCGCTGGCGGCCAGCACCATGAGCAGCACGGCATCCCCCGTGGGCACCTGCAGCAGCCAGGCCAGCGCCAGGGCCAGACTGGCGTGCGTCAGCGGCCCCAGCACCGCGTAAGCCAGCAGCCATGGCGACTGCTTGCGCACCGCAGGCAGGTTGCGAGCCGTGGACAGGCCCATGTCCAGCAAGAACAGGCACAGCATGCCCTTGAACAGATCGCCCGAGAACGGCTGCATGGCCGCCTTGCCAGCATCGCCAGTCACCATGCCGATCACCATGGCGCCCAGCAGCAGCAACTGGGTGCCGTCGGTGAATGATTCGTGCAGGATCTTGCCCACCGACAGGTGAGGCCCCGGCTTGCCAGGTGCGCCCCCTGCGCTTGCGCCACCCAGCGCGGGGCCCCCTGCCGACGCCATGGCGACCACCGGTGGCACGCGCAGGAGGGGGCTTGTGGGGGTGATTGCCAACGACTGAGCCACCGACTGCCGCTGCCGCATCGCATTGGCCAGCATCACCGCCAGGATGATGGCGGGCGACTCCATCAGCGCCATGGCTGCCGCCATGTAGCCGCCGTAGGCAATGTGCTGTGACTCCAGGTACTGCGTGGCCGTCACAAAGGTCACGGCGCTGACCGATCCGTAGGTGGCTGCGACCGCCGCCGCGTTGAAGCCCGACAGCACCCGCCGCAGCAGCGCATAGCCCACCAGCGGCACCACCACGGCCAGCAGCACCGCCAGCCCCAGACTGCTGGCCACACTGGGTGTCAGGCCTGAAGCCGCCAAGGCAAACCCGCCCTTGAGGCCCAGCGCCATCAGCAGGTAGATGGACAAGAACTTCGAGATCGCCGCCGGCATCTCCAGGTTGGATCGGACCAGGCCCGCAAACACTCCCAGGGCAAAAAACAAAATCGCGGGGTCCAGCAAGCTTTGCATCATTCAACTCCTTGTTGGGGGTCGATGCTAGGGATGTGTGGCTGCAAAGTAAAATCGATTCGAACGCGTTTATCTATAGATAAAAATCTATGAACATCACCTTTCGCCAGCTGCGGCTGTTCCTGGCGCTGGCCGAGACGGGCAGCGTCAGCGCCGCTGCCAAGGTCATGCATGTCACGCAGCCCACGGCCTCCATGCAGTTGCGTGAGGTGACCCAGGCCGTGGGCCTGCCGCTGTACGAGGTGGTCTCACGCCGTGTACACCTGACCGAGGCGGGACAGGCCCTGGCCCGCACTGCGCGTGCCATTGCGGGCGAGTGGGATGCGTTCGAGCAGCGTGTGTCGGGCGCCAAGGGCCTCACCAGCGGGCGCCTCAAGGTCGCCGTGGTCAGCACCGCCAAGTACTTTGTGCCCCGCCTGCTGGGCAGCTTCTGCAAGCTGCACCCGCAGATCGATATCTCGCTGGAGGTACTCAACCGCGACCACGTCATCACCCGCCTGCGCAGCAATCTGGACGACCTCTACGTCATGTCCATGCCGCCTGCGGATTTGCCGCTGGAGGACCAGATCCTCATGCCGAACCCGCTGGTTGTCATCGCCCCTGCAGGCCACCCCCTGGCCGCCAAAAAGCGCATCAAGCTCGCGCAATTGCAGACGGAGCGTTTCATCCTGCGCGAAAAAGGCTCCGGCACCCGCATGGCCACCGACGCCCACCTGCGCCAACTGGGTTTTGCGCCCAGCGCATTGCTGGAGCTGGGCAGCAACGAAGCCATCAAGGAGTCGGTGGAGGGCCAGCTGGGCGTTTCCATCGTCTCTCACCACGCCCTGGGTCCGCACCACGAGGGGCTTGCCGTGCTCAACGTGCAAGGCTTTCCCATCCAGTCGCAGTGGCACCTGGTCTGGCCCAAGGGCAAGCAGCTGTCACCGATTGCCGAGGTGTTCCGGGCGCATTTGGTGGGAGAGGTGGAGGGCTGGATGGCACTGCGCTAATTGCGCACCCTGCGGGCTCGCCAACGGCGCGTCCCTTGGTGATGACTGGGGGGCGCTTAACGCTGAATGCCGTGCTGCCTGCAAAGGGACGGCCCCGCCACAAGCGGGTGTTCGGTCTCAATGGACATGCCGATGGTGGATGTCCGGGTAGTGCGGATGCGTGTGCTTCAGTGGCAGGTGCGTGTGTCGGTGGCTGTGTTTGCCGCTGCCGCAATGCTCTACGCCATGCGCGTGCTGGTGGTGCTCGTCATGTTCGTGTTCGTGCTCGTGTTCCAGCGCTTCGTGTTGGTGCTCATGGCTGTGGTGTTCCGTGAGGTGCAACCACACCCCCAGGCCCATCAGCGCAGCGGCCATCCAAAACACCCACGAGGTTGGCTCCGAGAACACCAACAAGGACACAACCACCCCCATGAAGGGCGCGGTGGAGAAGTACGCTCCCGTGCGGGCTGTGCCGAGCCCGCGCAATGCCAGCACAAACAGCACAAGGCTCAGTCCGTATCCCAAAAGGCCGACAGCCATCGTTGCAGACAGTGTGGCCCACGAAGGCCAGGCGGCGCCCATGCTGATGGCCAGCGTGGTGTTGACCGACCCCGCGATCAGGCCCTTGATGCTGGCAACGAAGAGCGCGTCGGAGGCAGAAACCTTGCGTGTGAGGTTGTTGTCGATGGCCCAGCACAAGCAGGCCAGGCCCACCAGCCAGGAGCCCGTGCCGCCGGGTTGCCACGGAGAGCCGGTCTGCCAGCCCAGGGCAATGCCTCCCACCACGATGGCAAGCATGCCCCCCACGATGCGCCGGTCGGCGTTTTCTTTGAACACCCACCAGGCAATGACTGCGGTCAGCACCGCTTCCAGATTCAACAACAGCGAAGCCGTGGCGCCGCTCGTGGAGCGCAGTCCAAGCATCAGCGCCACCGGCCCCACCACGCCTCCAAACAGCACGGCGCCCAGGAGCCAGGGCCATTCATTCAAGGGAATGCCAGAGGGCTTGAGCCCGCCATCGCGGACCACACGCACCAGGGCCAGTCCCAGGCCGCTGCCCAGATACAGAAGGCCTGCCAGCAGCACCGGTGGCAGGTCGCCCGTCAGCAGCTTGGCAAATGGGGTGCTGGCGCCAAAGAGCACCGCTGCGCCCAGGGCGTAAATGACGCTTTGATCCATGGCTGAATTTTCTACCTGAAGGCCCCTGGCGTCTTCAGCGGCTGTGGGCTCACAGGACTAGAGTCACTCCACCATCGATGCGCGCGGGTTGCGCCGCCCATCCACGGGCAAGGGCGTTCTTTGCCATGACCCGCAGTGACCAGCAATGGACCGCCTCGGGCGGGCACCACTGTCAGCGGGCCTGTTTACACCAGCACGTCCCGCAAAGACACGTCCTTGTCGAACTGCGCCTTGGCGAACGGGCACAGCGGGACCACCTTGGTGCCTGTGGCCCTGGCCCATTGAACCAGTGCGTCGAGCAGCGCGCGCCCCACACCCTGGCCGCCGAGCGATGGGTCCACCTCGGTGTGGTCCACGATGATCATCGTGGCGTTGGTGCGGCTGTAGGTCATCTCGGCCAGGCGCTGGCCGTTGCGCTCGATGTAGAACGCACCTTTGGCGTCCTGTTCCTGGTGGTGAATGGTGTGTGGCATGTTGGGGCGCAAGGGGTATGGGTCTGCGTCAGAGTATGGTGCATCCTGTGCTGCAGTGGGGGCCCGGCCCGGCGGGGCGGGCTCCATCGGCTTGCGGCGCCTACTGGACTTGGAATGCCTCGGACAGAAACTCTGCGGTGGCGCGCACCCGGGCCGTGCGTTGCAGGTCGGGGTGCATGACTTGCCAGACCTCGTAGTCGGTCGCCCGGCGGCGCTCGGGCCAGATGCGCACCAGGCCTTCGCGCGCCCCCATCCACACCGGCATTTCACCCAGGCCAATGCCCGCCGCCACGCCCTTGCGCACCAACAGGCTGGAGCGCACGGCCAGCGCAATCCGGGCCTGGCGCGCAGGCACGCCCGCCATGGTCAGAAACGGGCTTTGCTCCAGGTAAGGCGCGTAGGCCACCAGGTGGTGGCCGCGCAGTTCGTCCTCTGGCACCGGCATGCCAAAACGCTCGACATAGCCCGCACTGGCGAACAGGCCCACAGGCCACGACACCACGCGGCGCACCACGAGGTCGGGCGTCTCGGGCCGGACGTTGCGGAAAGCGATGTCCACCTGGCGGCGGCTGAGGCTGAGCAACTGGGTGGACACCTCCAGGTCCACGCGAATGTGGGGCCAGTGCTGTTGCAGGCGCTCAATGGCGGGCATGAGCAGGTCGATGGCGATCGAGTCAGTGCTGGTCACGCGCACCAGGCCGCCGGGGCTGGTGTCCTGGCCCTCGATGCGGGTGCGCAGGTCTAGGGCCGCGCTTTCCATGCGGCGGGCGGCGGCAAGCGCTGTCTCGCCTGCAGCGGTGAGCAGGTAGCCGTCCTTGGCACGCAGAAACAGCTTGGCGCCCAGTTCGGCCTCCAGCGCGTTCAGCCTCCGCCCGACGGTGGCCTGGTCCACGCCCAGGCTGCGCGCGGCGGCGCGCAAGGAGGGCGCGCGGGTCAGGGCAAGAAAGATGCGGGTGTCGTCCCAGTTCATGGCCGTATGGAGGTTGCGGATGATGGGTGAGTGTGATGCAAATTTGCATCGCTGTAGAGCGAAATTGCTGCGTTTAAATCACTGCGTGGCGCCCTATCCTTCAAGGCACTGAAACCATTGCTTGAGGAGTAACACCCATGTCCACACCAGCGGCCGAACAACCTGCAAACCCACAACCCACCATGCAAGCCATCGTGTTCGATGACTTCGGCGGCCCGGAAGTGCTGGTGGCGCGCGAGATCCCTGTCCCCGAGGTGCGCCCGCACGACCTGCTGGTGCGCAACGCCGCCATCGGCGTCAACCGGGCCGACCTGCTGCACCGCAAAGGGGCCTATGGCCGCGCCTACTTTGGCGATGCCGACACCATGGGGCTGGAGATTGCGGGCACGGTGGTCGCCATGGGGCCCGAGGTGCAAGGCTTTGCCGGGGGCGACCGCGTGATGGGCATCGTGGGCGGCGGTGCCTACGCCGAGCTGTCGCGCATCGACCACCGCATGGCCATGCCGGTGCCGGATGGCATCGACCTGGTGGCCGCAGGCGCCGTGGCCGAGGTGTTCGTGACCGCGCACGAGGCGCTGTTCCACCTGGCGCGCTTGCACGCGGGCGAGTCGGTGCTGATCCATGCGGCGGCGGGCGGCGTGGGATCAGCCGCCGTGCAGCTGGCCCATGCGGCGGGTGCGCGCGTGTTTGCCACGGCGGGGGGCGACAAGCGCGGCGCCGTGCTGGGTTGCGGGGCCGATGTGTTCATCGACTACCGCAGCGAAGACTTTCAGGCGGTGGTGGACCAGGCCACGCAGGGCCGGGGCGTGGATGTGGTGATCGACTTCATCGGGGCTCCGTACCTGCAGCGCAACGTGCGGTCTCTGGCCGACGGCGGACGCCTGGTGTCGGTGGGGCTGCTGGGCGGTGCGCAGGGTGCGGAGCTGCCCATGGATGTGCTGCTGTACCGACACCTGCAGATTTTTGGCACCGTGATGAAGTCCCGCCCGCCCGAGGTCAAGCAGGCCATGGTGCAGCGGTTTGCCCAGCAGTGGCTGCCAGCCTTGGCCGCTGGAGTGATCCGGCCGGTGATCGACAGCACGTTTGCACTGGCCGATGCTGCACAGGCCCATCGGCGCATGGAGTCTGGCGCCAGCATCGGCAAGATTCTGTTGTTGCCCCAAGGGAGCTGAGCTGGCTGCGCCCTGCGCCACACCTTTGTGGCACAGGGCTGCCGGGGCCGTCCGCCTGGCCCCGCCTCGGTCCGTCTCAGCCCGCCGCGGCGGGCTTGCGGCACGCGGCAAACATGTCCAGCTCGGTGTTGTACGCCTCGGTCTTCACATCCATCAGGCCCAGTACCGAGTGGAAGTAGTGGTCGTGCGTGATGCGTCGCTCGCCCAGGTCTTGCTGCAGGCAGCCCGTGGCGAGGTGGGTGCGCGCCTGCATGGTGGGTGACAGCCAGGTGATCCAGGGCACGTGTTTTTGCACGTCGGGGGCAATGGAGTAGGGCAGACCGTGCAGGTAAATGTTGTTCTCGCCCAGCGACTCGCCATGGTCTGCTACGTAAATCATAGCTGTCTGGGCATATTGTTCCTGCGCTCCCAGCCACTGGAGCACTGAATCGAGGAAATGGTCGGTCTCGACGATGCTGTTGTCGTAGGCGTTGACCACCTGCTCGCGCTGGCATTCCTGCAAGGCAGTGGAGGTGCATTCGGGGCCAAACTTCTTGTTCTCGGGCGCGGAACGCTTGTAGTACGCGGGGCCGTGGCTGCCCATCTGGTGCATCACCACCACGGTGCCACGCTGGCGCTGCTCGGCAGGCAGGGCGGCGATCTGGGCGTCCAGGTCCTTGAGCATCACGCGGTCCAGGCACTCGCCGCCAGCGCACAGGGCGGGGTCTTTCTGGGTGCTGGTAATGGTCTCGCCCACGCGGTCGCACACGCCCTTGCAGCCCGACTGGTTGTCCACCCACAGCACCGCAAGGCCGGCGTGGTGCAGCACGTCGATCAGGCTTTCGTAGTTGGCCGAGCGGCCTTCGTAGCCTGTGCGGCCCAGGTGCGAATACATGCAGGGCACCGACGCGGCGGTGCTGGTGCCGCAGGACCAGGCATTGCGCGCACTCACCAGGTCTTTGCGGGCTGACAGGCGTGGAGTGGTGTCGCGCTCATAGCCGTTCAGGCCAAAGTTGCCGCTGCGGCCCGTCTCGCCCAGCACCAGCACCAGCAGCGGGGGCTTGGCCTGGCTGGCGTAGCTGGCGCCCAGCTGGGCGTCACGGCCCAGGGGCAGGATCTTGCTGGTGTCCATGCGCAGGGGCTTGGTGGCAATGTTGCCCAGCGCGTACACGCTGTTGAGCGGGTTGATCAGGTAGCGCAGCTTGGTGTGGTTGCGCATGGTCGATGCAAAGTCCTGGAACACCAGCAGCAGGCACACCACGATGACGGCGATGGAGCCCGCCAGCAGCAGGCCGTTGTGCGCCACATGGCGCAGCGCGGTCAGGCGCTGCACGGGACGGCGGTACAGCCACAACAGGGGCGGCACGGCCAGGATGAGCACGGTGCCCAGCATGCGCAGGTTGAGCAGGTCGCCTGCTTCCTTCACGTCGGTCTGCATCACGTTGACCAGCATGCTGGCGTCGATGGCGATGCCGTAGGCCAGCATGAAGTACGCGCCAAACGCGGCCATCAGCACCAGCACCAGCACGGCGGGCTTGAGCGTCCAGCGCCAGGCCAGCAGGCTCAGCAGCGCGGCGTTGCCCGCCGCGACGATGAGCGCAAACGCCAGTGCAAAGCCCCAGCCACGCAGGCTGCCCTGGCCGGGCAGCTGGGCCACCTCTTGCCACAGCGGGACGTTGCAGGCCGTGGCCAGCCAGGTGCTGACCAGCACCACCACCCATGCGGGGTGCAGGGGGCGGGGTGCAGGGGAGGCGGAGGGAGGCTCCGAGCGTGAAGCCGAGGCAAAGGGCAGCAGGCGCCGCAGGGACAAAAGCATAGCCCGCTAGTGTGCTGCCAGTTGCTTAAGTGCGCATTAATGTCCGGCGCCAAGACCCCGCGCATGGTGGGCCAAATGGTCGCCCACAAAGCTCTGCACAAAGTAGTAGCCGTGGTCGTAACCCGCATGCCGGCGCAGCGTGAGCGGCTGGCCGATGGCCTGGCACGCGGCCTCGAACAGGTGGGGGTGCAGCTGGTCGGCCAGGAATTTGTCGTCCAGCCCCTGGTCGATGAGGATGCCCGCCGGGTAGGGCGCGATGGGCTGGTGCTGCATCAGCACCGTGGCATCGTGCTCCAGCCAGGTGGTGCGGTCGGGGCCCAGGTAGCCGGTGAAGGCCTTTTCGCCCCAGGGGCACTGGGTGGGCGCGCAGATGGGCGCAAAGGCCGACACCGTCTTGAACCGGCCGGGGTGGCGCAGGGCGAGTGTGAGCGCGCCGTGCCCGCCCATGCTGTGGCCGAAGATGCCCAGGCGCTGCCCGTCGATGGGCAGGTGCTCGCCCACCAGGGGCAGCAGCTCTTGCAGCAGGTAGCTCTCCATGCGCCAGTGCGTGTTCCAGGGGCTCTGCGTGGCGTCGAGGTAGAAGCCCGCGCCCACGCCAAAGTCCCAGCTGGCCGTGGCGCCGGGCAGGGCCAACACGGCCTCGCCGCGCGGGCTGGTGTCGGGCGCGATCAGGGCCAGGCCCAGTTCGGCGGCCACGCGCTGGGCTCCGGCCTTGATGGCAAAGGTCTCCTCGATGCAAGTCAGCCCCGCCAGGTACAACACGGCGGGCACAGGGCCCTGTTGTGCCTGGGGTGGCAGGTACACCGAGAACTTCATCGGCAGGCCGATGGTGGTGGAGGTGTGCTGGTAAAAGCGCTGCTCGCCGCCAAAACAGGCGTGTCTGCTGAGCAGATCCAGTGGAGTGGTCATGGTGATTGCTGCTGAATTGATAGCTGCTCAGGCAATATCTCGTAGCGCTTGAGGCAGTTTTCGCTTGGAGGGACCCTAAAAGACGGCTCCAAGCCGTTTTTCATGGCCCGTCGGGGCCAGCACCCAGAGTGCCCGGTTGTCTCTGGGGCTGTGGGCGCTGGCGAGTAGCCGAGTTACGCGGCGTATTTGACGACCGAGCGGATCGACTTGCCTTCGTGCATCAAGTCAAAGGCTTCGTTGATGTCCTTCAGGCCCATGGTGTGGGTCACAAAGGGCGCGAGCTGGATCTTGCCGGCCATCGCGTCTTCGACCATGCCGGGCAGCTCGCTGCGGCCCTTGACGCCGCCAAACGCCGTGCCCAGCCACTTGCGGCCGGTGACGAGCTGGAAGGGGCGGGTGCTGATCTCTTGCCCCGCGCCTGCCACGCCGATGATGACCGACTGGCCCCAGCCCCGGTGCGCGCACTCCAGCGCAGCACGCATCACGTTGACGTTGCCGATGCACTCAAAGCTGTGGTCCACGCCCCAGGTCGTCATCTCCACGATGACCTGCTGGATCGGCTTGTCGAAGTCCTTGGGGTTCACGCAGTCGGTCGCGCCAAAGGTGCGGGCCAGGTCGAACTTGGAGGGATTGGTATCGATGGCGATGATGCGCCCGGCCTTGGCCAGCTTGGCGCCCTGAATCACGGCCAGGCCAATGCCGCCCAGGCCAAACACGGCCACGGTGTCGCCCTCTTGCACCTTGGCGGTGTTCTTGACGGCGCCCAGGCCCGTGGTCACGCCGCAGCCCAGCAGGCAGACCTGCTCGGGGTTGGCGTTGGGGTTGACCTTGGCGAGCGACACCTCGGCCACCACGGTGTATTCGCTGAAGGTGCTGCAGCCCATGTAGTGGTAAATGGGCTGGCCGTTGTAGCTGAAGCGCGTGGTGCCGTCGGGCATCACGCCCTTGCCCTGTGTGGCGCGCACGCTCACGCACAGGTTGGTCTTGCCGCTCTTGCAGAACAGGCACTCGCCGCATTCGGCGGTGTACAGCGGGATGACGTGGTCGCCGGGCTTCACGCTGGTCACGCCTTCGCCCACTTCAACCACGATGCCCGCGCCTTCATGGCCCAGCACCACGGGGAACAGGCCTTCGGGATCGTCACCGCTCAGGGTAAAGGCGTCGGTGTGGCACACGCCGGTGTCGGTGATCTTGATGAGCACTTCGCCCTTTTTGGGCGGGGCGACGTCGATCTCGACGATCTGCAGGGGTTCTCCAGCTTTGAAGGCGACGGCGGCACGGGATTTCATGGGGTGGTCCTTTCGGTCAATCGGGTAGCGAATGCGGGTGGGTGGTCTATTTGAGGTAGGAGCGAAGCAGCGCCAGCGTTTCGTCAATGGCCTGCTGGGACGGGGCCGGTTTTTCCGCCAGCGTCTCGCGCACGTGGCTGTCGAGCAGGTCGGCCATCAGTCCGTGCACGGCGCCTCGCATGGCCGCCAGCTGCTGCAGGATGGGGGCGCAGTCACTGCCCGCCTCCACCGCGCGCTCCAGCGCCTCGGCCTGGCCCTTGATGCGGCGCAGCCGGGTGATGGCGCGTTGTTTGTCTTCGGCAGTGTGGGGCATGGTCAGGCGGCTGGCTGGTCGTTCACTGGGGTGTACTGGGTGGCAGTATAAAAGACAAGCACATATGCTGATTGCGCTACAGGCATTAAAAGGGCTATTACTCAGGGGGAGTATTCAGGAATTGGCAGTGAACCCCTCTCGATGAGCCATGAAAAAAGCCCGCAGGCACTGCCTGCGGGCTTTGTAGGGTGTGGGAGCGGCGCAGTGCGCCGCTCCGATCAGCGGCTGGCCAGGGGAGGCACGTCGCGGCGCACGGAGCCGGTGAACAGCTGGCGGGGGCGGCCGATCTTGTACTCGGGGTCGCCGATCATTTCGTTCAACTGGGCAATCCAGCCCACGGTGCGGGCCAGGCTGAAGATGCCGGTGAACAGGTTCACTGGGATGCCGATGGCGCGCTGCACGATGCCGGAGTAGAAGTCCACGTTCGGGTAGAGCTTGCGCTGCACGAAGTAGTCGTCTTCCAGGGCGATCTTTTCCAGTTCCTTGGCCAGCTTGAACAGCGGGTCGTTTTCCAGGCCCAGCTCGGCCAGCACTTCATTGCAAGTCTCTTGCATGAGCTTGGCGCGGGGGTCGTAGTTCTTGTACACGCGGTGGCCAAAGCCCATCAGCTTGACGCCGGAGTTCTTGTCCTTGACCTGCTTGATGAAGTCGCCGATCTTTTCCACGCCGCCTTGGGCCTGGATGTCGTACAGCATGTTCAGTGCAGCTTCGTTGGCGCCGCCGTGGGCAGGGCCCCAGAGGCAGGCCACGCCCGCAGCGATGGCGGCGAACGGGTTGGTGCCCGACGAGCCGCACAGGCGCACGGTGGAGGTCGAAGCGTTCTGCTCGTGGTCAGCGTGCAGGATGAAGATGCGGTCCAGCGCTCGTTCGAGTACGGGGTTGACCTTGTACTCTTCGCAGGGCGTACCGAACATCATGCGCAGGAAGTTGCCTGCGTAGCTCAGGTGGTTCTGCGGGTACATGTAGGGCTGGCCCATGCCGTACTTGTAGGCCATGGCGACCAGCGTGGGCATCTTGGCGATCAGTCGAATCGCGGCGATCTCGCGGTGCTGCGGATTGTTGATGTCCGTGCTGTCGTGGTAGAAGGCCGACAGGGCACCCACCAGACCGGTCAGCACAGCCATAGGGTGCGCGTCGCGGCGGAAGCCACGCAGGAAGAACTGCATCTGCTCGTTGACCATGGTGTGGTTGGTCACGCGGCTGGTGAAGTCGGTCTTTTGTGCTGCGTTGGGCAGATCGCCGTACAGCAGCAGGTGGCAGGTTTCCAGGAAGTCGCAGTTCTCAGCCAACTGCTCAATGGGGTAGCCGCGGTACAGCAACTCGCCCTTGTCGCCATCGATGTAGGTGATGGCCGACTGGGTGGCTGCTGTGGACAGGAAGCCCGGGTCGTAGGTGAACATGCCCGTCTGCGCATACAGCTTGCGGATGTCGATGACGTCCGGGCCGATGCTGCCCTGATAGACCGGCAGGTCCACGCTGGGGCTGCCGTTACTGAACGACAGGGTGGCTTTGTTGTCAGCTAGCTTCATTGTTACTTTCCTTGGGTAGGTTGCCGATACGAATCCGGTCTTGGTGCGAGGGCTGGGTGTCAGGCATGCACTGCCGTGGCGCCACCGCTTTGTCTCAGCATGCCGAGCACTTCACGCGCTTCTTGTGTGTCTTGTTCGCCCGAGGGCTCTCGCCGCCGCAGCAGCAGGTCCAGCAGGTCGTTGTCCGCCAGATCCATCAACGCGTTGAGGCCCTGGGCATTGCGCCTCGTCAGCGTCGATTCGAAGCGGTGGAAGAACTTCTCGATGAACAAGTCGTTCTCCAGCAAGCCGCGCCGGCAGCGCCAGTGCAGTTTGCTCAGCTCGCGTTCGTCCAGCAGCGGCGAGGCCGCCTCTGGCGCGATGGATGGGGTGGATAGCGTTTGCATGGACCGGTGTGTAGGACGATGAACGGGCCGCGCTCAGATGGCGCGGCGCACCATCAATTCCTTGATCTTGCCGATGGCCCGGGTGGGGTTCAGACCCTTGGGGCACACGTCCACGCAGTTCATGATGGTGTGGCAGCGGAACAGGCGGTACGGGTCTTCCAGGTTGTCCAGGCGCTCCGTGGTGGCTTCGTCGCGGCTGTCGGCGATGAAGCGGTAAGCCTGCAGCAGGCCAGCGGGGCCCACGAACTTGTCGGGGTTCCACCAGAAGCTGGGGCAGCTGGTGGAGCAGCTGGCGCACAGAATGCACTCGTACAGGCCGTTCAGCTCTTCACGCTCCTCGGGCGACTGCAGGCGCTCGGTTTCGGGCGGCACGTTGTCGTTGACGAGGTAGGGCTTGATGGAGTTGTACTGCTTGAAGAACTGCGTCATGTCCACGATCAGGTCGCGGATGACGGGCAGGCCGGGCAGGGGCTTCAGGACCACGGTGCCGGGCAGCGTGTTCATGTTCGTCAGGCAGGCCAGGCCATTCTTGCCGTTGATGTTCATGGCGTCCGAGCCACAAACACCTTCGCGGCAGGAGCGACGGAACGACAAGGTGGGGTCTTGCGCCTTGAGCTTCATCAGGGCGTCCAGCAGCATGCGTTCGCTGCCGTCGAGTTCGACTTCGACGGTCTGCATGTAGGGCTTGGCGTCCTTGTCAGGATCGTAGCGGTAGATTTGGAAGGTGCGTTTTGCCATGGTGGGTGCTCCTGTATCCGTTTAGAACGTGCGAACCTTGGGCGGAACTGAGTCCACGGTCAGGGGTTTGAGTTTGACGGGCTTGTAGGTCAGGCTGTTGCTCTCGCTGTGCCACAGGGTGTGCTTCATCCAGTTGGCATCGTCGCGGCCCAGTGGTGCCACCGGGTCATCGGCGGGGCGTTCGTAGTCGCTCACGGTGTGGGCACCACGGCATTCCTTGCGTGCAGCGGCAGACACCATCGTGGCTTGCGCAGCTTCGATCAGGTTCTCGACTTCCAGCGCTTCGATGCGCGCGGTGTTGAACACCTTGGAGTGGTCCTTCAGGCCCACGCTATTCACACGGTTGCGCAGCTCGGCGATCTTCTTGACGCCTTCGTCCATGCTCGCTTGCGTGCGGAACACACCGGCGTGCAGTTGCATGCTGGCGCGGATGTCGTTGGCCACGTCCTGGGCATATTCGCCGCTGCTGGCGCCTTGCAGGCGGTTGAGGCGCTCCAAGGTGCGGTCGGCCGCATCCTTGGGCAGGGGCTTGTGGTTCTTGTTCTTGTCGTTGAACTCAACGATGTGGTTGCCGGCTGCGCGGCCGAACACCAGCAGGTCCAGCAGCGAGTTGGTGCCCAAGCGGTTGGCGCCGTGCACCGATACGCAAGAGCATTCGCCCACCGCGTACAGGCCGTTGACCACGAGGTTGTCATTGCCGCCTTGTTGCACCACCACCTGACCATTGATGTTGGTGGGGATGCCGCCCATCTGGTAGTGGATGGTGGGCACCACAGGGATCGGCTCCTTGGTGATGTCCACGTTGGCGAAGTTGACGCCGATTTCGTACACCGAGGGCAGGCGCTTGTGGATGGTTTCTGCGCCCAGGTGGTCCAGCTTGAGCAGCACGTAGTCCTTGTTGGGACCACAGCCACGGCCTTCCTTGATTTCCTGGTCCATCGAGCGGGACACGAAGTCGCGCGGTGCCAGGTCCTTCAGTGTGGGCGCATAGCGCTCCATGAAGCGCTCACCGTTGCTGTTGAGCAGGATGGCGCCTTCACCGCGGCAGCCTTCGGTCAGCAGCACGCCCGCGCCGGCCACGCCGGTGGGGTGGAACTGCCAGAACTCCATGTCTTCCAGCGGAATGCCGGCGCGTGCTGCCATGCCCAGGCCGTCACCGGTGTTGATGAAGGCGTTGGTCGAGGCAGCAAAAATGCGGCCTGCGCCACCGGTGGCCAGCAGCGTGGTCTTGGCTTCAAGAATGTGCAGATCGCCGGTTTCCATCTCCAGCGCGGTCACGCCCACCACGTCGCCGTCGGCGTCGCGGATCAGGTCCAGGGCCATCCACTCCACAAAGAAGTTGGTGCGGGCCTTAACGTTTTGCTGATACAGCGTGTGCAGCATGGCGTGACCGGTGCGGTCGGCTGCAGCGCAAGCGCGTTGCACGGGCTTTTCACCGTAGTTGGCGGTGTGGCCGCCGAAGGGGCGCTGGTAGATCGTGCCGTCGGTGTTGCGGTCAAAGGGCATGCCCATGTGTTCCAGGTCGTACACGACCTTGGGGGCTTCGCGGCACATGAACTCGATCGCATCCTGGTCGCCGAGCCAGTCGGAGCCCTTGATGGTGTCGTAGAAGTGGTAATGCCAGTTGTCTTCGGACATGTTGCCCAGCGAAGCGCCGATGCCGCCTTGGGCAGCGACGGTGTGCGAACGGGTGGGGAATACCTTGGAGAGAACCGCAACGTTCAGGCCCGCGCGGGCCAGTTGCAGGGATGCCCGCATGCCGGAGCCGCCGGCTCCGATGATGATGACGTCGAACTTGCGCTTGGTGATGTTGGCTTGTGTGTAGCTCATTGTGTACCTTCAATCGCGGGAATCAGAGACGCCACAGAACCTGGATGCCCCAGCCGGCGCAGCTGACCAGCCAGACAATGCTGAACACTTGCAGTGCCAGACGCAGGCCCACGGGCTTGATGTAGTCCATCAGGACTTCGCGCAGGCCGACCCACGCATGCCAGGCAATCGCGACAATCACGGAGAAGGTCAGCACCTTCATCCATTGGGCCGAGAAAATGCCCGCCCATTTGTCGTAGCCGATGGGGCCTTTGGAGAAGATGACCTGGGCCAGCAGGGCCAGGGTGAACAGTGCCATCAGGACTGCCGTGACACGCTGGCTGAGCCAGTCGCGCAGGCCATAGTGGGCGCCGACGACGACGCGCTTGGAACCGTAATTGACGGACATGGAAATTTCCTCTCGTTCTTCAGCAGGCGCTGGCTGGCAGCGACCGCCGTTTTTGTGGGTTGATCAGTACAGACCGAAAAGCTTGGCGCCCAGCACCAGGGCCAGCCCAATGCTGATGACCAGAACGGTCAGGGCAGAGCTCTTGCCAAATTGCTTGTTCACGGCGCTGTGGCTCACGTCCATCCACAGGTGGCGCAGGCCGGCAGTGAAGTGGTGCAGATAGGCCCAGATCAGGGCCAGAGCGACCAGCTTGATGAACCAGCCGGGTACAAAACCGATGCCGATGTTGAAGGCCGCCGAGAATTTGGCGAACGAGATTTCGGAAGACACCGAGGTGTCGAACATCCAGATGATGAAAGGCAGCAGCAGGAACATGATCAGTCCGCTGGCGCGGTGCAAGATCGAAACCCACGCGGCAGGCGTCATGCGGTAGGTCGTCAAGTCCTTGAAGGCATTGATGTTGCGGAATTCAGGCCGTTTTTTGGCTAGTTCTGTCATTTCTGGTGCTTTCGTGGATGTAACTGCTTTGTAATTTGAAGATGCAAAGAACGCAAAATTCTATTGCAACGCAACACAAGGGTTTAGCCGGGCTTGAAATTTTCGACGTTAATGCTCGGGTGCCAGCCTGCTGTCAGCTCAATTCATTACGGTAGTGGTGGGTATCGGTGCGATACAGCCCGCGGCGTAACTCCATGGGAACATCGTTGTAGGTGTAGGCAATGCGCTCGACGCTCAGCAGTGGTGTCACGGGTGTGATTTGCAGCAGTTGGGCTTGTTCCTCGTCGGGCAGCACGGCGCGGATTTTTTCTTCGGCCCGCACCATGCGCACGCCAAAGTCGAGTTCGAACATGGCGTAGGTCGGTCCCTGGTAGTTGGCGAGCTGCTCGGCCGTCAGGCCTTTGAAGGCTTGTCCGGGCAGCCAGATGTCTTCTAAAATGGTGGGCACTCCTGCAAACGACAGGATGCGCCGGGCCTGCATGACGGCATCGCCGCTGCGCAGCGCCAGTGCGCGGGCCACATCGGCGTTGGCCCGCACGCGGCGGCAATCGATCACGCGGCGCTGCGCAGGGCCTTCCACGCGGGCGTCTCCGGTGTCGGGCAAAAGCTTCAGAAATCGGTATTGCACATGCTGCTCGGCGTGGGTGGCGACAAAAGTGCCTTTGCCCTGCCGGCGCATCACCAGGTTCTCTGCGGCCAGTTCGTCAATCGCCTTGCGTACGGTGCCCTGGCTGACGCGAAAACGTGCAGCCAGCTCCATTTCGCTCGGAATGGCCTCGCCAGGCTTCCATTCGCCCTGCTGCAGGCTTTGCAGGATCAGCCCCTTGATCTGTTGGTACAGCGGGCTGAACGCTGGCGTGGCGGCTCCCGCTGCGCTCTGCGGGGGCGCGGGGCTGTCTGCTGCGAACGGAAGCGATGACATGGTGTGGGATCTGTAAGTTGTGCGTGTGTTGTGGTGCGGCAGTGCGGTTGCCACATGACAATCGAACGACAAACGGGGTGCAATCATATCTTATATAAGACATAAGACAAATTGACCGGGGTGTCCAATCAGGGGTAAACTCCAATGCTGTTTTGCGGGGCACGGGCTACTGGTGACAGGCGCTGGTGCTTGCGTTGCACTCACACCTGTTTTCCTCACTTCCTGGAGTTTTCACCATGAGCAAGAAGCCCGTTCGCGTTGCTGTCACCGGCGCCGCCGGTCAAATCGGTTACGCACTGCTGTTCCGTATCGCCTCCGGCGAAATGCTGGGCAAGGACCAGCCGGTCATTCTGCAATTGCTCGAAGTCCCTGTCGAAGGCCCTCAAAAGGCGCTCAAGGGCGTGATGATGGAGCTGGACGACTGTGCCTTCCCCCTGCTCGTCGAAATGACCGCCCACAGCGATCCCATGACGGCCTTCAAGGATGCCGACTATGCACTGCTGGTCGGCTCGCGCCCACGTGGCCCTGGCATGGAGCGTGCCGAGCTGCTGGCCGTCAATGGCGCCATCTTCACGGCACAAGGCAAGGCCCTGAATGCCGTGGCTTCGCGTGACGTGAAGGTGCTGGTGGTGGGCAACCCTGCCAACACCAATGCCTACATCGCCATGAAGTCGGCCCCTGACCTGCCACGCAAGAACTTCACGGCCATGCTGCGCCTGGACCACAACCGCGCTGCCAGCCAGATCGCCGCCAAGACCGGCAAGGCTGTGGCCGACATCGAAAAGCTGACCGTGTGGGGCAACCACTCGCCCACGATGTACGCCGACTACCGTTTTGCCACCATCAAGGGCGAAAGCGTGGCCAAGATGATCAACGATCAGGAGTGGAACGCCAACACATTCCTGCCCACCGTTGGCAAGCGCGGCGCCGCCATCATTGAAGCCCGTGGCCTGTCGTCGGCAGCGTCTGCAGCCAATGCCGCCATCGACCACATGCGCGACTGGGCCCTGGGCACCAACGGCAAGTGGGTCACCATGGGTGTTCCATCCAACGGCGAATACGGCATTCCCAAGGACACGATGTTTGGTTTCCCCGTGACCTGCGAAAACGGCGAGTACAAGATTGTTGAAGGTCTGGACATCGACGCGTTCTCGCAAGAGCGTATCAACATCACGCTGGCCGAACTGCAAGGCGAGCAAGACGGCGTCAAGCACCTGCTGTAATCAAGCTGGTAAACGACGCGATGCAGCCGACGCCTTTGGCATCGGGCCTTCGGGCCGTCCAAGCCTCTGTACCGGGGCCGGGCGCTGCGTCCGTCCATCCGCGCGATGTGTTGCTCGGCGTCCAGGCGCAGACTGGTTTTTTGCCAGTCTGCGACCACTACAGCGGCGTGGAAGTGCGCATGCGCAAAAGCCTGCAATTGCAGGCAGAGATGACGCAGGAATTTGGCACCTGCGTCTTTGATGTCACTCTCGATTGTGAAGATGGCGCGCCTGTCGGGCTGGAGTCCAAGCATGCGTCGCTGGTGGCACGCCTGGCAGCCGCTGCGGCCCCAGAGGCTCGGGTAGCGGCTCGTGTTCATGCGGTGGATCACCCAGCTTTTGCCAATGATGTCGCCACCATTGTGGGCGAGGCAGGACACAGGCTGTGTCATCTCATGGTGCCCAAGGTCGAGTCGGTGGACGATGTGCTGTTGGCTGAACGTGCGTTGGAGCGCGCGTCGGCGGCTCATGTGCCTCTGCATGTGTTGATCGAGTCCCCCGCTGCCGTGCAGCGCGCTTTTGAAATCGCTTCCCACCCCCGCGTCCAGAGCCTGAGTTTTGGTCTCATGGATTTTGTGTCCGCCCATGGAGGCGCCATTCCCGCGCAGGCCATGACCTCTGCCGGGCAGTTCACGCACCCGCTGGTGGTGCGTGCCAAGCTCGAAATCGCCTCGGCGTGCCACGCGCATGGCAAGGTGCCTTCCCATTGCGTGGTGACTGAGTTTTCGGACATGGCAGCCCTGCAAGGTGCTGCCGGCCGCGCATCGCGCGAGCTGGGCTACACACGGATGTGGAGCATCCATCCGGCGCAGATCCGCACCATCCTGCAGGCCTTTGCGCCCCTGCAGGACGATATCGACACCGCAGCCCGGATCATTTCGGCGGCAGCCTTGGAGGACTGGGCACCCATCAGTGTGGATGGGGTATTGCATGACCGTGCCAGCTACCGCTTTTATTGGCAGATTCTGGAGCGCGCCCAAAGCACTGGGCGCGCACTACCCTTGGCGGTGCGTCACTGGTTTGACGCATCGACTCTCGTTCCATCGTGAACACCCCTGGACATTTCCACGCAGGACTTCCCATGAAATTCGTCATTGCCTCCGCTCTCATGTTGCTGGCTCCGGCCTTTGCCTTGGCACAAACAACAGCCCAGCCAGCGGCCAAGTCCGACACCAAGGCTGCAGCCAAACCCGCTGCCAAGCCAACCGCCAAGACGGCCGCCAAGCCAGCAGAGGGCAAGACCGCAGCTAAGGCTCCCGCCAAGAGCCATGCCACTGCCAAGGCCGAACCCACCAGCAGCCGTACCCAGCTCAAGAGCGCCACCAACCAGGTGGCGGCCGGCATCATCGCCGCTGAAGCAGCCCTGTCGCCCGCCGAACTGGCGATTGCAGAGCGCGTGCACGTTGGGCGCATGCCCTGTGAGCTCGGTGCTTTTGTCACTGTGACAGCCGATCCCGCCACCCCAGGCCACTTCCATGTGGAAGGCAAGGGTTTCAAGTACTACATGTCGCCGGTCGCGACGACCACGGGCACGGTGCGCCTGGAGGACGCCAAGGGTGGTGCCGTGTGGCTGCAGATCGCCAACAAATCCATGCTGATGAACCAGCGCGCTGGTCAGCGTCTGGCTGACGAGTGCATGAGCCCTGAGCAGGTGGTGGTGGCAGAAGCCATCAAGAAGAACCCGCCTGTGAGCGTGCTGGACCCGCTGCCCGCCACCAAATAAAAAACCGCGCGCACCCATCAACGACTGGTGTGTGCCGAGCCGAACGCTACACGCTACGCCCCACTTTAGAACGCAACTGGAGAAAACAATGTTGAAAGCCTACCGAGACCATGCTGCCGAACGCGCCGCACTGGGTATCCCCCCTCTGCCCCTGGACGCCAAGCAGGTGGCTGAGCTGATCGAATTGATCAAGAACCCACCCGCTGGTGAAGAGGCCTTTTTGCTTGACCTGCTCACCCATCGCGTGCCGCCTGGCGTGGACGACGCTGCCAAGGTCAAGGCCAGCTTCCTGGCTGCCGTGGCGCACGGCGACATCACCGTGGGTCTGATCTCCAAGGCCAAGGCCACGGAACTGCTGGGCACCATGGTGGGTGGCTACAACGTGCACCCGCTGATTGAATTGCTGGACGATGCCGAAGTGGCAGGTGTGGCCGCAGAGGGTCTGAAGAAGACGCTGCTGATGTTCGACTTCTTCAATGACGTCGCTGTGAAAGCCAAGGCAGGCAACGCCAAGGCGCAGGAAGTCATCAAGAGCTGGGCCGATGCCGAGTGGTTCACCACCCGTCCTGAGGTCGAGAAGAAGATTACCGTCACGGTGTTCAAGGTGCCCGGTGAGACCAACACTGACGACCTGTCGCCCGCACCGGATGCCTGGAGCCGCCCAGACATCCCGCTGCACTACCTGGCCATGCTGAAGAACACCCGCCCTGATGCGGCGTTCAAGCCCGAAGAAGACGGCAAGCGTGGTCCGATGCAGTTCATCGAAGACCTCAAGAAGAAGGGTAACCTCGTGGCCTACGTGGGCGACGTGGTGGGCACCGGCTCCAGCCGCAAGTCGGCCACCAACAGCGTGATCTGGGCCACCGGCCAGGACATCCCGTTCGTGCCGAACAAGCGTTTTGGCGGCGTGACCCTGGGCGGCAAGATCGCTCCCATCTTCTTCAACACGCAGGAGGACTCGGGCTCGCTGCCGATCGAAGTCGATGTGTCCAAGCTCGAAATGGGCGACGTGGTCGACATCCTGCCCTACGACGGCAAGATCGTGAAGAACGGCGCCACCGTGGCCGAGTTCAAGCTCAAGAGCGATGTGCTGTTTGACGAAGTGCGTGCGGGCGGCCGTATCAACCTCATCATTGGCCGTTCGCTGACGGCCAAGGCGCGCGAGTTCCTGGGCCTGCCAGCCTCCACGCTGTTCCGCCTGCCCCAAGCACCTGCCGCATCGAAGGCCGGCTTCACCCTCGCTCAGAAGATGGTTGGCCGCGCCGTGGGTCTGCCAGAAGGCCAGGGCGTGCGCCCCGGTACCTACTGCGAACCCAAGATGACGACCGTAGGCTCGCAAGACACCACCGGTCCGATGACCCGCGACGAGCTGAAAGACCTGGCTTGCCTGGGCTTCTCTGCCGACCTGGTCATGCAGTCGTTCTGCCACACGGCGGCCTACCCCAAGCCCGTGGACGTGAAGACCCACCGCGAACTGCCTGCGTTCATCAGCAACCGTGGTGGCGTGGCCCTGCGTCCTGGCGACGGCGTGATCCACAGCTGGCTCAACCGCCTGCTGCTGCCTGACACCGTGGGTACGGGCGGCGATTCACACACGCGTTTCCCCATCGGTATTTCGTTCCCCGCAGGCTCTGGCCTGGTGGCTTTCGGCGCTGCTACGGGCGTGATGCCTCTGGACATGCCCGAGTCGGTGCTGGTGCGCTTCAAGGGCGAAATGCAGCCGGGCGTGACGCTGCGCGACCTGGTGCACGCGATTCCGCTGTACGCGATCAAGGCTGGTCTGCTGACGGTGGCCAAGGCGGGTAAGAAGAACATCTTCTCGGGCCGCATTCTGGAAATCGAAGGCCTGCCCAACCTGAAGGTCGAGCAAGCGTTTGAGCTGTCGGACGCTTCGGCAGAGCGTTCCGCCGCCGGTTGCACCATCAAGCTCAACCCTGAGCCGGTCAAGGAATACCTCACCAGCAACGTGGTGCTGATGAAGAACATGATCGCTGACGGCTATGCCGATGCCCGCACGCTGCAGCGCCGCATAGAGAAGGTCGAAGCCTGGCTGGCCAACCCCAACCTGCTCGAAGCCGACAAGGATGCCGAATACGCAGCCGTCATCGAGATCGATCTGGCCGACATCAAGGAACCCATCCTGTGCTGCCCCAACGATCCGGACGACGCCAAAACCCTGTCGGAAGTGGCCGGCACCAAGATCGATGAAGCCTTCATCGGCTCTTGCATGACCAACATCGGCCACTTCCGCGCGGCCGCCAAGCTGCTCGGCGGTAGCCGTGACATCCCCGTCAAGCTGTGGGTGGCACCGCCCACCAAGATGGACGAGAGCGAACTGATCAAGGAAGGCCATTACGCCAACTTTGGTGCTGCCGGCGCCCGTACCGAAATGCCCGGCTGCTCGCTGTGCATGGGCAACCAGGCGCAGGTGCGCGAAGGCGCTACGGTGGTGTCCACCTCCACCCGCAACTTCCCCAACCGCCTGGGCAAGAACACCAACGTGTTCCTAGCCTCCGCCGAGCTGGCCGCCATCGCGTCCAAGCTGGGCAAGATCCCCTCGGTGGCTGAATACCACGAAGCCATGGGTATCGTGAACAAGGACGGCGCTTCGATCTACAAGTACCTGAACTTCGACCAGATCGAAGAGTACGCAGAAACCGCCAAGGGCGTCACCGCCTGATCCTCGCGTTTTTTGCGCAACAGAAGCGGCCCTCAGGGGCCGCTTTTTTTTGGCCCACCTTGGGTGTCACACAAACGTCATCCATTCGTCACTATGCTGGAGCCCATAACAAGACATCCACAACAACAACAAAAGGAGGGAGCCATGGGCAACACCATGGGACGAGGGGTTTTGCTGGTTTTCTGCGCCATCTTTGCGGTGGTGTTCGGTGCTGGTGGGTATTGGGCAGGTTTGCGGCCCTTGGCTGAAACGGCGCTGGCAGTCTGGACCGTACGCTCATGGCAGCCTGTGCCGGCCCAGGTGCTGGATGTGCAACTGAAGCAGCACGCGGGCAGCGAGGGTGGCACCACCTACCAGGTGCTGGCCCGGTACCGCTACACCGTGGCGGGCCAAACGTACGAAGCGCAGCGCGTGGGGCTGGACCCGAACTCCAGTGCCGACAACGTCGGCGACTGGCAGGCGCAATGGCACCGCGCCCTGCGCCAAGCGCAGGAGCGGGGCGAATCCATCACCGCCTGGGTCAACCCCAAGGCCCCGGCCCAAGCCCTGCTGGACCGCAGCATCCGCTGGCGGCTGCAAATTTTTCGGCTGCCGTTTGCCCTGGTGTTCACCGGCGTCGGGGGGGCTGCTGCATGGATGTTTCTGCGCATCTTGAGGCGCCCCCAGGACGATGTGCCAGACCTGGAGCCAACGCATTCCCTGGCCAAGGGGCAGGGGGCGCTGTGGTTCTTCGCGGTATTCTGGTGTGGCATCGCTTTCCCTATGGCCGCCTTGTTCTGGTCGGACGGCAAAGGGCCCTGGTGGGCCAAGGGCTTCATGGGCGTCTTTGTGGTGATCGGCGTGGGCCTGGTCGCTGCCGCCTGGCAGAACAGCCGCAAGGCCTGGCGCTACCAGGGGGTTGGTATGACGGCCCTGCCATCGCGGCCCACGGCGGGGCGATCGGTCGAAATCACGCTGGTGTTGCCTGCGCGGGCTGTGCAGCAAGCGGGGTCCGAAAACCTGCGCATGCAGCTGGCGCAATACCGTGTGGACGAATCCAGCTCCGGTTCGCCCGAGCGCCAGGTGGAGGTACTGAACGCCACGGCGCGGCACCAGTCGACGGGCGATGGCGGCATGCGACTGGTAGCGCGTTTTGAACTGCCTGATGACTCCCCCACCCATGGTTCGCGGCGCGGTGGCGAGCGGGTGGACTGGCGACTGGAACTGGTGCGCGCCGATGGTGCGCTGGAGCTGGCGTATGACCTGGCGGTCCAGGCCGCCACCCCGTCCTGGGCTGAGGCCGCTTCGGTGCCGGACCGCTTTGACCGGCGGGCGCAGTGGACGCAGGAAGTCCCCATCGAGCAGGTCGTCTTGGGCCGCGATGCCGCCTCTCAGCCGTTGGATCTACCGGGCATGGGGAAGTCTGCTGAATCCCCAGGCTTTCTTCCCCCTGGCGTGCGTTTGACCGAGACGCCAGATGCCTGCTCCCTCGCGTTCACGCAGACCGCTTGGCGCTGGTCCGCGGCGGTGGCCCTGGCTTTGCTGGCGCTGGAGTGGTGGGTGAACGACCGCATCCAGCCCCGCGCCCTGGTGCTGCCGAGCGGCTTTTGGGGTTGGTTGGCTGTGTTGGTGCTGCCTGCCTGGGCCTTGCATGCCGCCACCCGGCGGTGGACGCTGCGGGTGCAGGACGATGGCCTGGTCGTGCGTCGCGGCTCTTGGGTTTGGTCTCGCGTGGCGACGTTGCCAGGCGAGTCCAGCCAGTCGCTGGTGCACAAGCTGCAGTTCACGGCGGGGACCCAGGCCTACCACGCGGTGCTGGGCAAGGATGCATCAGGGCATTCGCAAACGCTGACACCAGGGCTGAGCGGCACGGCTGCCGCGCAGGCCGTGGGCCAGGCCGTGGCACGTGCGTGGCTGGATCGTCGGGGGCGCTTCACGCCAGGGGCGCAGCGGCCCCAGGTGGCTGCCCATTCACGCACAGCCTGGGGTGGTTGGGCATGGCTCTTGGCCTTTGGCTTGCTCGTGTGGTGGGCCCATGGCGGGCGTGCGGTGTGGGGGGCAGGTCGCAGCGCTGTACTGCAAGCCCCTGCGGCAGTGGCTTCATCGCGCATTTGGGCGCCTGCAGATGCCCGCCTGATGGACGCTCAGAACGCGGGCGATGCCAGCGCACTGGCGCAGGCCCTGCGCGATGGCGCCAACCCCAACCTGCTGGCAGACACCGGCTCCTCCGTGCTGATGCTGGCCGCCCACCGGGGGCAGTTGGCGCATGTGGAGGCGCTGCTGCAAGCCGGGGCCGAGCCCGATCTGCGGCAGACGGCCAAGGACAGCGAGCGCGGCGATACGGCCCTGCTGCGGGCCTTTTATGGCGGCCATCTGGCGGTGGCGCAACGCCTGGTGCAGGCGGGTGCCAGCCTGCAAGCCCGCAACCGCTGGGACTGGGGCCCCGTGCACATGGCCGCGCAAAGCGGCTGCGTGCCTTGCCTGGATTGGCTCAAAGAGCAAGGGCAATCGCTGACCGAACCCGCGCCCGCCAGCCGAGGCGAGACCCCCGCCATGCTGGCCGCAGCCAAAGGGCGGGTGGCCGTGCTGCGTTGGCTGGATGAGCAGGGAGTGGATCTTTCGCAGAAAGACCCGCACGGAAAGAGCGCGTTGGATTGGTCGCGCTGGGGTGGGCAGCAGGCGGCTCAGGAATGGCTGGAGCAAAGGGCCCGGCCGCGCTAGCCAGAGGCTGGCGCCGAGTCTGCGCGCGGTGCGAAGGCTGGTTGGCCGGTGTCTGCCCCGGCGGCAGGCGATCAGTGGCATTGTTTACTGCGGAACGATCATTGCGTGTGGCACTCAGAATTCGCAGAACCATTCCAACACGGCACTACGATGTTCAAGTCCTTCTTTTTCGCCCGCCGCTGGTGGGCCTGGTCCATCTTGGGTTCTCTCGTCATTCTTCTGGCCACGGCTTACCGTGTGCAGCTGGACGTGCAGGTCAACGACTGGTTCGGCAGCTTTTACGATCTCATACAGGAGGCTCTGGGTAAGCCTGGCAGCATCACCGCAGAGCAGTTCTGGGGACAGCTTTCAACCTTCGCGCGCATTGCCATGATCTATGTGACGACGGCGGTGCTGGCGGATTTTTTCAGCAAACACTACATCTTTCGTTGGCGGCAGGCGATGAATGAGCACTACATGGCGGCCTGGCCACGCCTGCGGCACATCGAGGGTGCGGCACAGCGTGTGCAGGAGGACACCATGCGTTTCGCCCGCACGATGGAAGATCTGGGCCTGAGTTTCATGCGCAGCCTCATGACGCTCGGGGCCTTTCTGCCGGTGCTCTGGACGCTGTCCGACAAAGTCACTGCGCTGCCCTTGATCGGCGCCGTTCCGCATTCCCTGGTCTGGGTCGCACTGGCCTGGTCACTGGGGGGCACGCTGCTGCTGGCCTGCGTGGGTGTGAAGCTACCGGGGCTGGAGTTTCACAACCAGCGGGTGGAGGCGGCGTACCGCAAGGAGCTGGTGCTGGGCGAGGACGACCCGAACCGGGCTTCTCCGCCCACGGCGGCTGAGCTGTTCGCGGGTGTGCGCCGCAATTACTTCCGGCTGTTTTTCCACTACCTGTACTTCGATGTGGTGAAGTGGTCTTACCTGCAGGTGAGTGTGCTGGTGCCCCTGGTGGCTTTGGGCCCCACGCTGATCGCGGGGGTGATCACCCTGGGGGTGATGCAGCAGATTGCCCGGGCCTTTGACAAGGTGCTGGAGTCGTTCCAGTTTCTGGTGCTGAACTGGAGCACGGTGGTGGAACAGATATCGATCTACAAGCGTTTGCGCGCTTTCGAGCAGCAGATGCTGAAGGCGGTGCCTGAGGCTGCCTGAGTGCTGTTTGGGAGCCGCAGGAGCGCGTGACCGGCCGTGCAGATTGCGCCCCGCGAGATGGATCGGCACCGAAACAGGGGAGGGCGGGTCCAAAGCCGTTGCGGCTAACGCACCTGTTTCTTTTCGAGCTTGCGTGTGAGGGTGCGGCGGTGCATACCCAGGCGCCGCGCGGCCTCTGACAGGTTGAAGCCTGTTTCAGCCAGCACCTCGTTGATGCGTTCCCATTCCAGCGTCTTGATGGAACTGGAACGGTTGGTCAGTTCCACCTCGGCATTGCCTTCTTTGAGCCCAAACGCAGCTTCAATGTCGTCGGTGTTGGAGGGCTTGGCGAGATAGTGGCACGCGCCCAGTTTCACGGCTTCCACGGCGGTGGCAATGCTTGCAAAACCCGTGAGCACCACGATCAGCATCTCGTCGTCAGCGGCGTGCAGTGTCTGCACGCAGGCCAGGCCTGAGGCCTCTCCCTTGAGCTTGAGGTCCACCACCGCATACCCGGGCTGGTGCTGCTCCAGCAACACCTCTACGTCGGCCAGGCTCGCTGCCTGCAACACGCTATAGCCGCGCCGTTCAAACGAGCGGGCCAGCGTGCGCGCAAAGGCTTCGTCGTCCTCGACGATCAGCAGCTGTCGTTGCGCTTCTTCAGTGTCCACGGTGGGTTCTTTCGTTCATTCATACCTTCGGGGGGAGCGCAATCGAGGCCAGGGGCAATTCGATGGTCACCTGTGCGCCCCCTTCGGGACGGTTACGCGCCTCCACGCTGCCACCCAGGGTTCGGGCCACGTTCAGCACCAGATACAGCCCCAACCCTCCGCCAGGGCGGTTTTTGGAGGACTGGTAGGGCGTACCCAGTTTGGACAGCATGTCGGGCGCAAAGCCGGGGCCGGCATCGGTCACAGTCATGCACAGGGCGTCGGCATTGCGCGTGACCGCCAGCCGCACCCAGCCTGGCGAGGCGTCGCGTGCATTGTCCAGCACATTGAAAACCATTTGCTTGAGCGTGGTGTCCGACACCATGGACGTGTCGGTGCCGAAGTCGTTGTCGTAGTCAAACTGGGGGATCGTGCGGGTGCTGCGCCACTCCTGTGCCAGCGCATCGACAAACTTGCGCACAGTGGTCTGCACCGACGCCTCGCCGCGCGTTTCACCCGCCGAGAGCAGGATGCCGCTCACGATGCTCTTGCACCGTTGCACCTGGGTCTGCATCTCGGCAATGTCTTCCTTGAGCGCGGCGTTGCTGGCCAGTCGCTTGTCGTGTTGCCAGTCGCCCAGGATCACCGCAAGGGTGGACAGCGGGGTGCCCAGTTCGTGCGCAGCGCCGGACGCCAACAGGCCCATGCGCACGATGTGTTCTTCTTCCACGCGGCGCCGGCGTGCGGCCGCCAGGCGGGCATCGCGCTCGCGCAGGTTGCGGTTGATGCGGGTGATGAACACCATCACCAGCGTGGCGTTGAGCACAAAACACACCAGCAGCCCAAGCACATACAGGCTCGACAGGCCCTGGTGCAGATCCTGGGGCAGGGCCAGTGGCAGGTGGTGATCTGCCAGCGCCGCAAAGCACAGGACGGTGATGATCACGATGGACCAGATGTAGGCACCGCGCAGCAGCACGGCGCCAAGCGTGATCTGCAACAGGTACAAAAACACGAAGGGGTTGCTGGTGCCACCGCTCAGGTACAGCTGCACCGTGAGCACCGCCACGTCGATCAGCAGCGCTAGAAACAGCTCCACATTGCGCACCGCTCGGCCCGTGCGCAGGCGCAGCAGGCTCACCACGTTGAAGACCGCCAGGCAGCCGACCACGAGCAGCATCTCCTGCAGCGGCAGCTTCAAGCCCAGGCTGTAGTGCGCCATCTCGATGGTGAACACCTGGCCCACCACCGCAATCCAGCGCAGCTCGATCAGTTGCTGGAGGTTCTTGATCCCGGCGGCGGCGTCGGCGGAACGTGCATTGCGCGGCGCAGTGGCCAGCGCAGGGTCAGGGCGTTGTGGGAGGGTGTTCATCGTCGGTCGGGAGGCGGCTGGTGGCGCGTGCGCCCAGGCGGCGCTCATAGCGTGCCACATACCAGCCGGCAACGACAACCATGAGCGCAAGACCATACCAGGTCAGGGCGTACACCAGGTGGCTGTTGTGGAACCGGATGACGGTCAGGCCAGCGCGGGGCCAGCCGGAGGCGGTTGAAGACGCCGCTGCGGTACCCGGAAGTCCGGCGTCCACAAAAAATGGAGCCGCCCGGGTCAGACCCAGCGCGCTGCTGATGGCCGCCACGTCGCGCGAGTACCAGCGCTGTTGCGCCGGGTCGTTGGTGCGCAGAAAGCCGCCGCCCGGCTCTGGCATGCGCAACAGCCCCTGGACGGTGGCCGTGCCATCGGCGGGTGGCTGGGCCTCCAGCCATTGGGCGCGTTGCTCCTGGGGCACAAAGCCCCGGTTCACCAGCACCTGGGTGCCGTCATCCTGTTGCAGGGCCGTCATTACCCAGAACCCCGCGCCCAGCTCGGTGACCGCCTGCGTCAGCACCGTTTTGCCGGGCAGCCAGCGACCCTGAAACACCACCGGCAGGTACTCATGCTGTGCGGCACGGATGTCAGACCATTGCTCCACAGGGGGCAGTGCGGCTGGTGCGGCGTGCACCCGTTGGTCTACTCTTTCGATGAGGTCCAGCTTCCAGGCACGGCGCTGGACCTGCCAGGTGCCCAGCGACACAAAGCCCAGGAACAGGGCCATGCCCAGCACCAGCAGGACTGCGCGGCGCAACCCCCGGCGCGGCAGTGCCATGGTGGTGGGGGCTGCAGGCATCAGGGCGTGGAGTGTCCAGGCGCCTCGTGCGTGGGCGGCGTGGGCGTGGGGTGCTCGGGCATCATGTTGGCGTTCATGTGGAACATCACCCACAAGGTCCCCGCGATGGCGATGGCCACGAACACCACCGTGAAGATGGTAGACAGCAGGGTCCAGCCGCCTTCGATCTTGCCGTTCATGTGCAGGAAGAACACCATGTGCACCAGGATCTGGATCACGGCGAAGCCGCCCAGCACCAGCACAGCCGTGTTGCGGTCCGCAATCACCTTGGCCATCACCAGCCAGAAGGGAATGGCAGTGAGGATGACGGACAGCACAAACCCTGTCACATAGCCCGAAAAGGTGCTGTGGGGGCCTGCGTCGTGGTGGTGATCGTCATGCCCATGCGCATCGTGCGCGTGTGTTGCGTGTTGTGCGCTCATTTACAGCACCCCCATCAGGTACACAAAGGTGAAAACGCCGATCCAGACCACGTCCAAGAAGTGCCAGAACATGGACAGGCACATCAGGCGGCGGTTGTTCTCGGGGATCAGGCCATGCTTGCCAATCTGGACCATCAGCACCACCAGCCAGATCAGGCCGAAGGTGACGTGCAGGCCGTGGGTGCCCACCAGCGTGAAGAACGCCGACAGGAAGGCACTGCGCTGCGGGCCTGCGCCCTCGTGCAGCAGGTGTGAGAACTCATACAGCTCCAGGCCCAGGAAGCACAGGCCAAACACGCCCGTGACCGCCAGCCACAGCAGCGTGCCCTTCACGTCGCCCAGCTGCTTGCGCAGCATGGCAAAACCGAAGGTGATGGACGACAGCAGCAGGAAGGCGGTGTTGATGGCCACCAGGGTCAGGTCGAACAGCTGCGCGCCGGTGGGGCCTGCGGCATAGCTGCGGCCCAGCACGCCGTAAGTGGCGAACAGTGCTGCAAAGATGAGACAGTCGCTCATCAGGTACAGCCAGAAACCCAGGGCCGTGCCGTTTTCAGGATGGGGCTCGTGCGCGAGGTGGTACTCACGCGGGGCCAGGGCGCCTGCTGCGGCGCCAGCGTGGATGCGGATATCAGACATGGCGGGCCAGTTGGAGTGTGCGGGCTTCTTCGGTGGAGATCACTTCGGATGCCGGGATGTAGAAGTCACGCTTGTAATTGAACGTGTGGATGATGGCGGCCAGAACGACGGCCGCAAACGAGACGCCCGCCAGCAGCCACATGTGCCAGATCAGTGCAAAGCCGAACACCAGCGACAGCCCTGAGATCACCACGCCGGCGCCAGTGTTGGCAGGCATGTGGATGGGCTGGAAGCCCGCCAGAGGGCGCTTGTATCCATGCTTCTTCATGTCCCACCACGCGTCGATCTCGTGCACCACGGGGGTGAAGGCGAAGTTGTAGTTGGGTGGAGGCGAAGAGGTGGCCCATTCCAGCGTGCGGCCGTCCCAGGGGTCGCCTGTCCAGTCGCGCAGTTGTTCGCGCTTGAAGAAGCTGACCACCAGCTGGATCAGGAAGCAGCCAATGCCGGCGGCAATCATGGCCGCGCCGATGGCAGCGATGACGAACCAGATCTGCAGCGACTGGTCTTCGAAGTGGTTGGCACGGCGGGTGACGCCCATCAGGCCCAGCACATACAGCGGCGTGAACGCCACCCAGAAGCCCACCAGCCACAGCCAGAAGGAGCGCACGCCCCAGGTGCGGTCCAGCTTGTAGCCAAACGCCTTGGGGTACCAGTAGTTGATTCCGGCAAACATGGCAAACACCACGCCGCCGATGATCACGTTGTGGAAGTGGGCGATCAGGAACAGGCTGTTGTGCAGCACGAAGTCGGCCGGGGGCACGGCCAGCAGCACGCCGGTCATGCCGCCGATGGCGAACGTGACCATGAACGCCACGGTCCACATCATGGGCAGCTCAAAGCGGATGCGGCCCTTGTACATGGTGAACAGCCAGTTGAAGATCTTCGCGCCCGTGGGGATCGAGATGATCATCGTCGTGATACCGAAGAAGGTGTTCACGCTGGCACCCGAACCCATGGTGAAGAAGTGGTGCAGCCACACCAGGTACGACAGGATGGTGATACACACCGTGGCATACACCATGGACGTGTAGCCGAACAGGCGCTTTTTGCTGAACGTAGCGACCACTTCGGAGAACACACCGAACGCGGGCAGCACCAGGATGTACACCTCAGGGTGGCCCCAGATCCAGATCAGGTTCACGTAGAGCATGGGGTTGCCACCCAGCTCGTTGGTGAAGAAGTTGGTGCCCACGTAGCGGTCCAGCGACATCAGCACCAGCGCGGCCGTGAGCACGGGGAACGACGCCACGATCAGTGCGTTGGTGCACAGGGCGGTCCAGGTGAACACGGGCATCTTCATCAGGCTCATGCCCGGCGCGCGCATCTTGATGATGGTCACGATCAGGTTGATGCCCGAGAGCGTCGTGCCCACCCCCGCTATCTGTAGCGCCCAGATGTAGTAGTCCAGGCCGGTGCTGGGGCTCTGCGCCCCCAGGTTGGACAGTGCCAGCCAGCCGGAGGTGGAGAACTCGCCCAGGAACAGCGACACCATCACCAGCACGGCGCCGGCCGTGGTCATCCAGAAGCTGAAGTTGTTCAGGAACGGGAACGACACGTCGCGCGCGCCGATCTGCAGCGGCACCAGGTAGTTCATCAGGCCGGTGACCAGCGGCATCGCCACGAAGAAGATCATGATCACGCCGTGGGCGGTGAAGATCTGGTCGTAGTGGTGCGGAGGCAGGTAACCCATGTTGTCGCCAAAGGCCATGGCCTGCTGCAGGCGCATCATCACGGCGTCGGCAAAGCCGCGCAGCAGCATCACCAGGCCCAGGATCATGTACATGATGCCGATGCGTTTGTGGTCAATGCTGCAGATCCAGTCGCGCCACAGGGGGGCCCACAGGCGGAACTTGGTGATACCGGCCAGAACGACCAGGCCGCCCAACACCACGGCAATGAAGGTGGCCAGCACGATGGGCTCATGCGCCATCGGTACGGCGTCCCAGCTCAGGCGGCCCAGCGCCCAGTGGGATGGAGAAAGGGTTTCGGAGGACATAGGAGTGCTCATTGACGGATGCTGGCGCCAGTCGTTGGTGCCGGTGCGTTGCGGGTTTCGAGTGCGGCCACCACCTGGGCGGCGTTTTGCACGGTGCAGACGTCCTGGGGTAGGTTCAGCCCTGCAGCGCGCATGTAAGCGTCGCCACCCAGGGCATCGATGGCCATCATGTGGTGCATGCACATCTTTCCGTCTTCGACGCAGCGGTTGAGCACCTTGTCGTACAGGCCTTCTTCCACCGAGGCAAAGCGCTGCACCGGATCACGTTCGCTGGGCTTGACCAGGTTCAGGTAGGTGCCCTTGTCCAGGGGCTTGCCTTCGGTCTTGGCCTTTTGCACCCACTGGGCAAAGTCCTCGTTGCTCAGGCCATGGAACTTGAACGTCATGCCCGAGAAACCCGCGCCGCTGTAGTGCGACGACATGCCCTTGAACACGCCAGGCTTGTTGATCACCGCGTTCAGCTCGGTCTGCATGCCGGGCATGGCGTAAATCATGCCGGCAAGGTCTGGCACGTAGAACGCGTTCATGGTGGATGTGGCCGTCAGCTTGAACAGGATCGGGCGGTCCACCGGTGCCGCCACTTCATTCACGGTGGCGATGCCTTGCTCGGGGTAGAAGAACAGCCACTTCCAGTCCATGGCCACTACCTGCACTTCAAGCGGCTTCACATCGGCGGGCACGGCGCGCTGCGCGTCGATGCGGTCCAGGGGACGGTAGGGGTCGAGCTTGTGGGTGCCGATCCAGGTGATGGCGCCCAGCGCAATGATGATCAGCAGCGGCACGGTCCAGATCACCAGCTCCAGAGTGGTGGAGTGGTGCCATTCCGGGTCGTACTCGGCCTCGGTGTTGCCCTGACGGTATTTCCAGGCAAACAGCAGGGTGAGCGCGATCACGGGCACGATGATGATCAGCATCAGCAGCGTGGCGGTGATGACCATCTGGCCTTGCTGGGCAGCGACGTCACCGGCAGGGTTGAGCACGACAGCCTTGCTGCAGCCTGCCAGGCTACCCAGCGCTGTCAGGGCGAGCAGCCAGGTGGGCCCACGAAGTTGGGGAAGTTTGAGCATGTGTAGAGCGCGATCAATGCGTTTCAGGGTAAACGCGGACAACGGGATGTGTGCGAATGTACTAGCGCTAGCTTTTTTGTCGATTGGACATTTTGTCCAAGGTCAAAAGCGCAGGCTGTTTTTGCACCAATGTGGTGCATTCAAGGGCTTTGAAGGACATTTCCTGCAGTCGGCATAGTGAAACCGCACTTGTGGCCCACAGAAGTTGCGTGTAGAACGGAGCGGTCTGAGTTAGCTACACAACGTCAAGGAGCCATGTTCATGAGCAGCCCCGCCACTGCCACTTACCCTGCGGCCGGTTTTCACGAAAGCGCCGCCTCTCTCTCGCGGGCTGATACGCATGAAGACGTCACCCCCAGCGAAATCGCTGTGGGCGTGATCATCGGACGCTCGTCCGAGTATTTCGACTTCTTCGTTTTCGGGATCGCCTGCGTTCTTGTCTTCCCGTCCTTCCTGTTTCCCTTCCTGTCGCGCCTGGACGGCACGCTGATGGCCTTTGCGCTGCTGGCCGTTGCCTTCGTGGTCCGCCCGGTGGGTACCGCCATCTCCATGGCCATCCAGCGGCGCTGGGGGCGGGGCACCAAGCTGACCATTGCGCTGTTCGTGCTGGGCGTCTGCACGGTGGGCATGGCCTTTTTGCCGGGCTACAAGGATGTGGGCACTTCAGCCATCGTGGCGTTGCTGATCCTGCGTGTGGGCCAGGGCTTGGCGCTGGGTGGTTCGTGGGACGGCTTGCCGTCGCTGTTGGCCATGTCGGCCCCCAAAGAGCGCAGGGGCTGGTACGCCATGATCGGCCAGCTGGGCGCGCCTCTGGGCTTTGTGCTGGCTGCGGGCCTGTTTGCCTACCTGTACAGCAGCCTCACGGTGCAAGAGTTTCTGGCCTGGGGCTGGCGTTATCCGTTTTTTGTGGCCTTTGCCGTGAACGTGGTGGCCCTGTTTGCCCGCCTGCGTCTGGTGGTGGGGCAGTCGTACTCCGAACTGCTCAAGGACCGCGAGTTGCAGCCCGTGCCGGTGAGCCGCGTCATGCGTGATGAAGGCAGCAACGTGTTGCTGGGCGCCTTTGCGGCGCTGGCCAGCTTTGCACTGTTCCACCTGGTCACGGTTTTCCCGCTGTCGTGGATCACGCTGTACTCCGACCAGCCAGTCACCCAGATCCTGGGCGTGCAGATCGTCGGCGCGTTCCTCGCGGCGGGCGCCATCATGGTGTCGGGCTGGCTGTCGGACCACCTGGGCCGCCGCAAGCTGCTGGGCGGCATGGCCGTGCTGATTGGCGTGTTCAGCTTCATGGCGCCGGTGTTGCTCAACACTGGCGAAGTGGGCAGCACCATGTTCCTGCTGCTGGGCTTTGTGTTGCTGGGCCTGTCGTACGGCCAGGCATCGGGCACGGTCACGGCCAACTTCTCGCCGCAGTATCGCTACACCGGCGCGGCCCTGTCGGCCGACCTGGCCTGGATCATTGGTGCAGCCTTCGCACCGCTGGTGGCCCTGTATCTGTCGTCGCAGTTCGGTCTGCTGGCAGTGACGGTGTACCTGCTGTCGGGTGTGGCCTGCACGCTGGGCGCGCTGAACCTGAACCGCCGCATGGAGCGGCGCGACCGCTGATGCATGCTGACGAACTGCTATTGAATGTATAGCTTGCAGCGCATGTTCCACTAGCGCTACCAGCATAAAAGGCTCAAAAAGCGCCCGGTTGTGCCGGGCGCTTTGCTTTGGGGGGCTTGCAAAGCACGGCTCAGTCCATCGTAACGGGGCACACTGCCACAAGGGCTCAGACGCAGGCGGTCAGCGCTCCTGCGGCGTGGGTTCCAGCAGCGCATCGGCAACGAGGCGAAGTCCCACGGCAGAAGTGCAAGCCCCGCGAGACGGGGGGCTCGGGTCACGCTCAGTCCTGGGGTTTGAAGCCGATGATTATCGGCACAGAAGGCACGCGCCCGTCCACATCGCGCGGCAGCGTCTCGGTCTTGTCCAGGGCACGCAGCACCGCGTCGTCCCAGGCCTTGTTACCGCTGGACTGCACCAGGCGCTTGCCCACGATGGTGCCGTCGGGCGACAGCCGTACCTCGACCTCGGCACGCGGGTTGCCCGAGATAGCGTCCGGGTACACGATGTTAGGCTTGACCTTGGCCGCCACCTTGCCGCCATAGCTGCCCGAGGGGCCCGCACTGCGCTGGGCCGTGCCGGTGGCGTTTTCGCCTCCAGTGGCACCTATCATGCCCTGGATGCGGCGCATGTTGTCTTCGCGCATCTTGGCCAGCTGCTTTTCTTCCGCCTCCGCCTTGCGCTTGGCGGCCTCGTCGGCCTTGCGTTTGTCTTCCGCCAGCTTCTTCTGCTTGTCCTGCTCGGCCTTTTTCTGTTCGGCCAGCTGCTTTTCGCGCTGTTCCTTTTCTTTGTCGCGTTCTTTTTGCAGGCGCTCTTTTTTCTCCTGCTCCAGGCGGTCGCGGCGTTCTTCTTCCTTGCGCTCACGCTCGCGCTTTTCGCGCAGCTGCTGTTGCTCGCGGGCTTTCTTTTCCTGCTCCAGGCGCTTCTTCTCGCGCTCGATGGCGATGTCCGCCTCCCGTGTGTCGGGCGGCTCGGCCGCACGCACGGGGGGGGCAGGGGGCGGGGGAGGGGTGACCTGCTGCACAGGCGGTGGTGGCGGGGGCGGTGGGGGCTCCACAGCGCGCGGCGCAGCCTGGGTGGGCACGGCGGCCCACAACTCAGCTTCTACGGCGGGCTGGTCGGCCGTGTTCTTCCAGTTCACACCCCAGGTCAACGCGCCGATCAGCACTGCATGCACCAGCACCGCCAGCGTGATGGCGCGCAGGCGCGCCGGTGGACGGGGCGGGGCAAACTGGTCGCGGTCGGTGTGGGCGTGCATGGGCGTCTGAGCGGTGCCGGGCGGGTTCGGTTCAACCGCCTTGCTTGACCGACAGGCCTACGCGTTGGACGCCTGCCTTTTGCAGGGCGTCCATCGCCTTCACCACGGTTTCGTACTGCACGCCCTTGTCGGCGCTGATGACCACGGCGCTCTCGGGCCCCTGGCCCTTTTGCCAGCGGCTGGCTGCATCGCCAATCTCCCGCTGGTTCAGGCTGCGCGTGGCTTCGGGGGTCTTGAACTGCAGCGTGCCGTCCTTGTTGACGATGACCTGGGCCACCACCTTGGGCATGTTCTTGCTCTTGCCCACGCTGGGCACATCGACCACGCCGGGTGTGAGCATGGGCGCCGTCACCATGAAGATGATGAGCAGCACCAGCATGACGTCAATGAACGGGACCATGTTGATCTCGTTGATGGTGCGGCGGCCTCGGCCGCGGGATGCCATGGCGGGCATGGGGTGCCTCCCGGATCAGTGGCCCGAGGCCGTGTGGCCTGTGGACGCGGGCTGGGCGCCCAGGTTGCGCTGCAGGATGTTGGAGAACTCTTCGATGAAGGTCTCCTGGTGCGTGGCCACGCGGTCGATGTCGCGCGCAAAGCGGTTGTAGGCGATCACGGCCGGGATGGCCGAGAACAGGCCGATAGCGGTGGCGACCAGCGCCTCGGCGATGCCAGGGGCCACGGTAGCGAGCGTGACCTGTTCCATGCCTGCAAAGCCGGTGAAGGCGTGCATGATGCCCCACACGGTGCCGAACAGGCCCACATACGGCGATACGGAGCCGACCGATGCCAGGAAGGAAAGGCTCGACTCGACCACATCCATCTCACGCTGGAAGCTTGCACGCATGGCGCGGCGCGCGCCGTCCAGCAAGGTGCCCGGGTCGGTGATGCGGCGCTCGCGCAGTTTCTGGTACTCACGCATGCCGCTGGCAAAAATGCGTTCCATGGGGCCTGCCTGCTTGGCGTTCTGGGCGGCCGCTGCGTACAGGTCGTTCAGGCTGGTGCCCGACCAGAACTCGCGCTCGAAATCCTCGTTCAGTGTCTTCACGCGCTTCAAGGCAAACAGCTTGCGGAAGATGGCGGCCCAACTGGCCACCGACACGCCCAGCAGCAGCAGCATCACGAGTTGCACCACCCAGCTGGCGTGCAGCACCAGGGAGATGATGGACATGTTTTGGGAATTCATGGTGTGAGTTGTTCCAGGAGGGTGCTTGGAATTCTGGCGGGGCGCAGGGTGGCGGCATCCACCCATCCGATGCGGATGGTGCCTTCGGTCAGCAAGGTCGGGGGCTGGTCGGTCATCTGCTCTGGTTTCAGGAGCGCCTGCTGCACTATTGTCAACGATGCGCGGCCACTGCTTTGCAGGGCGGCAGTAACAATCAGTTCATCGTCCAGCCGCGCGGGGCGGTGGTAGCGCAGCTGCGCGTCGGTTACGACAAACATGCCGCCGGTTTGTTCCCGCAACTGCTGTTGGCCCACACCCAACGAGCGCAGCCACTCGGTGCGCGCGCGCTCAAAGAACTTGAGGTAGTTGGCGTAGAACACGATGCCACCGGCATCGGTGTCTTCCCAGTAAATCCGGATCGGAAATTCAAACGCCATCGTGGGGTCGCTCGCCTTGGTCATCCAAGCAGCTTGCGCAGCCGCTCCACGGACTCCTGCAATTGCGCCATGGAGTTGGCGGTCGAGAAGCGGATGAAGCGCTCGGGCTCGGCCGTGCCAAAGTCGCGCCCCGGTGTCACGGCGATGTGCGCGCGGCGCATCAGCTCAAACGCAAAGTCCCAGCTGCCGCTCACGCCCAGGCGCTGCGCGGCCTGCGTGCAGTCGGCCCAGGCATAGAAGGCGCCATCAGGCATCACGGGCACATTCAGACCCAGCGACTGCAGCGCGGGGATGAAGAAGTCGCGCCGCGCCTTGAACTCGGCACGGCGGCGTTCGTATTCGGCAATGCTCTCGGCCTCGAAGCAGGCCAGCGCTGCATGCTGCGACACGGTGCTGGCGCAGATGAACAGGTTCTGCGCCAGGCGCTCGACCACCGGCACCATGGCCTCGGGCACCACCATCCAGCCCAGGCGCCAGCCGGTCATGTTGAAGTATTTGCTGAAGCTGTTGATGCTGATGATGTTGTCGTCGATGGTGAGCGCGGTGTGGCCAAACTCTTCCTCGTACGACAGGCCCAGGTAGATCTCGTCGATCATCGTGATGCCGTCGTGCGACCGCACCACGTCATGGATGCGGCGCAGCTCGTCGGGCGCTATCGAGGTGCCCGTGGGGTTGGACGGCGAGGCCAGCAGCACGCCGCGCGTTTTTTCATTCCATGCCGCACGCACCTTGTCGGCGCTCAGCTGGTAGCGCTCGGCCGCCGTGGTGGGCAGCAGCACGGCCTTGCCTTCTGCGGCGCTCACAAAGTGGCGGTTGCAGGGGTAGCTCGGGTCGGGCATCAAAATTTCGTCGCCCGACTCGATGAGCGCCAGGCACGCCAACTGCAGCGCGGCCGATGCGCCTGCGGTGACCACGATGCGGCGCGCAGGCACGTTGACGCCAAAGCGGCTCTGGTACCAGCCGCTGATGCGCTCGCGCAGCGCATCCAGGCCCAGCGCATTGGTGTACTGCGTGGCGCCGTTGTGCACGGCGCGGGCTGCGGCTTCCTGCACCAGGGGCGGGGCGGTGAAGTCGGGCTCGCCGATGTTCAGGAAGATCATCGGTTCGCGCGTGCCCGCCACCTCGCGGGCCAGGGCCTGCGCGGCCTTGGCGACCTCCATCACATAGAACGGTTCAATGCGCTCGGCGCGCGTGGAAAACTTCATGGAATGGCATCCTGCCCCGACCGGGCCCCTTGTGGACGTGGTGGCGTGAGGGCGTAGAAAGAAAAGAAACCAAGCCGCCCCGGTTCAACGGGCAGGGCGGCAGCGGGGCGGTGGTAAGTCAGGCAGCGCCCGCGCCTGCGGCCTTGTCGGCCGCCACTTCCACGGCGCGCAGTTGGGGGGCCAGGCCGTTGAGCACGGCGTTCACGTACTTGTGGCCGTCCGTGCCGCCAAATTCCTTGGCGAGTTCGATGCATTCGTTGAGCACCACGCGCCAGGGCACATCCAGGCAGTTCTGGAACTCGTATACGCCGATCCACATGGTGGCGTGTTCGATGGGAGAGATCTCGGCCATCTTGCGGTCCAGCAACGGGGTGATCAATGCGTCCATGCTGGCGGCATGCTCGATGCAGCCATGCAGCAGCGCGTCGTAGTGCGCCGAGTCAGCCTTGTGGAAGCCCGCCAGGTCGCGCGTGAACGCATCGATGGCAGTAGCGTCGTTGCCGCCCACCAGGTGCTGATACAGCGCCTGCAGCGCAAATTCGCGCGCACGGCTGCGGTTGGACTTGGAGGCGGCCTTGCGGGTGCCCGTGCTTTTGAGGCCGGTGCGGGTTTGCTTGGGCGGACGTGCCGACGATGGCGTAGGGGTGTTTTCGCTCATGACAGTTCGTCCAGCAGGTTGGCCATTTCCACCGCCACGCGGGCTGCGTCCATGCCCTTTTCGGTCTGACGGGCGATGGCCTGTTCCATGTTCTCGGTGGTGATGATGGCGTTGGCAATCGGGATCTGGTAGTCCAGCGACAGGCGCGTAACGCCCGCGCCGGATTCGTTGGCTACCAGCTCGAAGTGGTAGGTCTCGCCGCGGATGATGCAGCCCAGCGCGATCAGCGCGTCGTACTCGTCGCTCTCGGCCATGGCCTGCAGGGCCACGGGCACTTCGAGCGCGCCGGGCACCAGCACATGCTTGATGTGCTTTTCCTGCACGCCCAGGGCCAGCAGCTCTGCGCGGCAGGCAGCAGCCAGCGTGTTGGTGATGCTCTCGTTGAAACGGGCCTGCACGATGCCGATGTGCAGCTTCTTGCCGTCCAGTTTGTCTGCGGTGCCTTTGTCTGCGCCAAACATAGTGATCCTGTTCCTGTCTTTATTCTTTGGGGATGAAGCCGGTGATTTCGAGGCCGTAGCCTGTCATGCTGGGCATGCGGCGTGGCTGGCCCATCAGGGCCATCTTGTGCACGCCGCATTCGCGCAGGATCTGCGCGCCCACGCCATAGGTACGCAGGTCCATGCGGCCGCGCTCGGGCGCCTGGGCGGAGCGGGCGGTGCCTTCAAACTGCGCCAGCAGTTGGGAGGCGCTTTCGCCACAATTGAGCAGCACGGCCACGCCCTTGCCTTGTTTGGCCAGGTATTGCAGGCTGGTGTCCAGGCCCCAGGAATGCATGGAGCGGTTGACTTCGAGCGCATCGAACACCGACAGCGGCTCGTGCACACGCACGGGCACCACGTCGTCGGCGCTCCATTGGCCCTTGACCAGTGCCAGGTGCACGGCCTGGCTGGGCTTGTCGCGGAAGGCATGGGCGGTGAACTCGCCATACGCCGTCTGCAATGTGCGCGTGCCAACCTTTTCGACCAGCGACTCGTTGCGGCTGCGGTATTCGATGAGGTCGGCGATGGTGCCGATCTTCAGGCCGTGCTCGGCCGCGAACAGCTGCAGATCGGGCAGGCGGGCCATGGTGCCGTCGTCCTTCATGATCTCGCAGATCACCGATGCGGGGCTACAGCCCGCCATGGCGGCCAGGTCGCAACCGGCTTCGGTATGGCCGGCGCGCATGAGCACGCCACCGTCCACGGCCTGCAGCGGGAAGATGTGGCCGGGCTGCACCAGGTCGCTGGGCTGGCTGTTGCGGTCCACCGCCACCTGCACGGTGCGGGCACGGTCAGCGGCCGAGATGCCGGTGGTTACGCCCTCGGCGGCTTCGATGGAGACGGTGAACGCCGTGCTGTACACGGTGCCGTTGCGTGCGGCCATGGGCGGCAGCTTGAGGAACTCGCAGCGCTCGCGGGTGAGCGTCAGGCAGATCAGGCCCCGGCCAAAGCGGGCCATGAAGTTGATGGCCTCGGGCGTCACATGGTCGGCGGCCAGGACGAGGTCGCCTTCGTTTTCGCGGTCTTCTTCATCCACCAGGATGACGATGCGCCCGGCGCGCATCTCGGCCACGATGTCCTCGACGGGCGAGATCGGCACGGGGGTGAGGGGGGTGTTCATGGAAGGTCGGGGCTTTCTGTGGAGCCTCTGGCGGTTGCCAGCTGGCGGTGTGCTGCAGCACAGGTCCCCGTGGCCGAAGGCAACTGTGGTGCCTCCAAGAAACCGCCCCAAAGAACATGCGATGCGGCGCTGCCGCACGTCAAAGGGGCATCGTGCCCCCAAAGCCCTGGATTTTAGTGCACCGGGGCCTGCTTGGTGTTTGAAAGGCTCGGTGCCTGACGCAGATCAGATGGCGCTGCCCTGCAGCACCACGTCCGACGTGGGGTAGGCCACGCAGGGCAACACGCAACCTTCTTCCTTTTCTTCGGCCGTGAGGCCTGGCCATTCGATGGCGTAGCGCACCGTGCCTTCGACCAGCTGGCCCAGGCAGGTGCGGCAGGTGCCGTTGCGGCAGGAGCTGGGCCAATCGATGCCGCCTTGCTCCATGGACAGCAGCAGCGGCTGCTCGGGCCAGGCGTCGCACTGGGTGCCATCGGGCTCGACCTTGGCGATGAAGAAGGGAGCGGCGGTGGGTGTCGTCATGGACGTGTCTCTTCAGGGTTGGTGGGCGGCGTGGGTCCACACCAGCAGCAGGTTGTTGGCGGGCATCGCGTGCCGCGCTGCCAGTTGCAGGTCGGCCTGGGCGGCCACCGCCATCACGTCTTCGATGCGGCGGATGCCCCAGGCGGTGTCCTGCGCGCGCAGGCTGGCGTCAAAGGCCAGGTTGCCGGGGGCAGTGGGCACGCCGTCTTCCAGGTAGGGGCCGTAGGTGACCAGGTGGCCGTCTGGCGCCAGGTGCCGGGCGGCGCCCTGCATCAGCCCGGTGCAGCAGGCCCAGGGGGCGATGTGCAGCATGTTGGCGCAATAGACCAGGTCGAACGACGCGGCGCCGAATGCGTGGCCGTCGCTGGGCCAGTGGTCGTGCAGCACGTCCAGCCGCCGTGGCGCCTGCACGTTGCGGGCACCGGCCTGCGCGGCCCAGCCGGTGATGGAGGCGAAATGGGTGTCCTGCAGGTCGGTGGGCTGCCAGGTCCAGCCGGGCAGGGCGGCTGCAAAGTGCGCGGCGTGCTGGCCGGTGCCACTGGCTATCTCCAGCGCGGCGCCGGTGTTGGGCAGCAACGCCAGCAGCTGCGCCAGGATGGGCCCCTGGTTGCGCTCTGCGGCGGGACTGTGCTGAAGGTACGTGGTGGACACTGGTGGATGGAGTGTTTTTGGCCGCTAGCGCTAGCGGATCATGCGCTGGCAGCTATGAAATAAAGAGCGGCCAACCGAGGGCCGCCGTGCACTGTACCGCAGACGATTTACCCACCCGTGCTGCCTGTTTTTTCAGCGGCACAAGAAGTTTCCTTGTAAATCAATGACTTAAGACTGTCATACAAGGCTTGTTCATAGTTATCCACAAGATTGTCCAGTGCGGGCAGGGATAACCGGGGGGGGGATGCCTGTGAAGGGGTATCGGCCGCACGTGGCAAAGGAGGTTCTGCAATTGCCTGTTTTTTGAGCGATGCAAGGATATTCCTTGCAAATCAACCACTTAAGCGTGCCATACAAGGCTTATCCAAGGTTATCCACACCATTGTCCAATGTGCGCCGGGATAACCCATGCCATGATTTACCGGGTTGCCTAAAAATAAGGCAATGCAGTGCATTTCCTTGCAAATCAAGCACTTGGCGTTGTCATACAGGACTTGCCAAAACTTATCCACACGATTGTCCAGCGCGCGCAGGGATAACCTGCTGAGCGTGCTGGCAGGCCGTTTCAGGCCGTGACCTTCACGCCCTTCCAGAACGCGACGCGGCCCTTGATCTCGGCGGCCTCGGGCTTGGGGTCGGCGTAGAACCAGGCGGCGTCAGTGTTCATCTCGCCGTTGACCAGCAGCGACAGGTAGCTGGCCTGGCCCTTCCAGGCGCACGTGGTCTTGTGGTTGCTGAACGTGAAGTACTCGCGGTGCAGCGCGCTTTCAGGGAAGTAGTGGTTGCCTTCCACCACCACCGTGTCATCGCTTTCGGCAAGCACTACGCCGTTCCAGATGGCTTTCATGGGAGATCCTTGGGTCAAAGTGGCCGGTAGCGCCAGTACTGTATGCGCTAGCAGCTATCAAAAAATGAGTGAAGGAGGGATGCGCCAGCCACTCTTGGGGACCTGCGCAGCTGCCCATTATTCCCAATGTGCCGCGTTACCGCGCGCCATGTTCTGGCTCTGGAAGGGGTTGGTGCGGTACCCAGTCGCCTGCGCAACGCGCACGGGCCCCGCAGTGGCTTACAGTGCAGCGCGCGGCATCCACACCTGCGGTGGGGTGCCAGGGGTTTTTGCGTTCCACACATTCATCGACCAAGACAACAGGAGAACCTTCACCATGGGTATTGATTTCCAAGGCCGCGTGGCCATCGTGACGGGCGCAGGCGGTGGCCTGGGCCGCCAGCATGCATTGGCGCTGGCCCAGCGCGGCGCCAAGGTGCTGGTCAATGACCTGGGCGGCGCGGTGGACGGCAGCGGCGGCACGGTGACGGCCGCGCAGGCCGTGGTCGACGAGATCCGCGCCGCAGGCGGCGAGGCGCTGGCCAATGGCGCGTCGGTCACCGACTTTGCGGCCGTCGAGGCCATGGTGCAGCAGGCCATCGACGCCTGGGGCCGGGTGGACATTCTGGTCAACAACGCAGGCATCCTGCGCGACAAGTCGTTCGCCAAGATGGACATGGCCGACTTCCGCCTGGTGGTGGACGTGCACCTGATGGGCGCCGCCAACTGCTGCAAGGCCGTGTGGCCGCACATGGTGGCCCAGCAGTACGGCCGCATCGTCATGACGACATCCTCCACCGGCCTGTACGGCAACTTCGGCCAGGCCAACTACGGCGCGGCCAAACTGGCCCAGGTGGGGCTGATGCAGACCCTGGCCATCGAAGGCGCCAAGTACAACATCCACGTGAACGCCCTGGCCCCCACGGCCGCCACGCGCATGACCGAGGGCCTGATGCCCCAGGAGGTGTTGGACGCCCTGAAGCCCGAGGCCGTGGTGCCCGCCATGCTGGTGCTGGCGCACGAAAGCGCGCCGTCGCGCACCATTTTGTGCGCCGGTGCGGGCACGTTTGAAGCGGCCCATATCACGCTCACGCAGGGCATCCACCTGGGGATTGGCGCCGATGTGCCCGAGCAACTGGCAGCTCGCCTGGCCGAGGTGACCGAGCGTGCGGGCGATCAAGTACCACAAAGTGGCGCAGCGCAGGGAACCAACGAGGTTGGACGCGCTTTGGCCGCAAGGGCTTGACACCCCTGTGGGCGGGCCAGCGCTCAACGTGCTAAGTTCCGGGCCGACAGAAGTTGGATCGGTATAAACATATGAGCAAACTGCACGAGAGACTGGCCGCCTACCCGGCGGACGCCCTGGGGGGGATTCGCCGCGGCATTGAAAAGGAAGGGCTGCGCGTGCTGCCCACCGGCGGCCTGGCCCTCACGCCCCACCCGCTGGCGCTGGGCTCGGCCCTCACACACCCCCTGATCACCACGGACTACAGCGAGTCGCAGCTGGAGCTGATCACCGGCGCCCACAAGGGCGTGCAGCAGTGCCTGGACGAGCTGACCGAGGTGCACCAGTTCGTGCACCACACCCTGAAGGACAGCGGCGGCGAGCTGCTCTGGGCCTCCAGCATGCCCTGCGGCCTGCCCACAGACGAGACGATTCCGATTGGCCGCTACGGCAGCTCCAACGTGGGCCGCGCCAAGAGCGTGTATCGCATGGGCCTGGGCCACCGTTATGGCCGCCGCATGCAGACCATCTCGGGCATTCACTACAACTGGTCACTGCCGGGTGTGGACAGCGAGCAGTATTTCGCGCTCATCCGCAACTTCCGCCGCCACGCGTTTGTGCTGCTGTACCTGTTTGGCGCATCGCCCGCGCTGTGCCCCTGTTTTGTGGAAGGGCGCGAACACCGCCTGCAGCCCATGGAGGGCGGCAGCGCGCTGTACCTGCCCCACGCTACTTCGCTGCGCATGGGCCGCCTGGGCTACCAGAGCGACGCACAGGCCACGCTGGCCGTGAGCTATAACGGCCTGACGGGCTATGCCAACTCGCTGCACGAGGCGCTGACCAAGCCGTACCCGGCCTATGAAGCCGTGGGCATCCGCAACCCGGGCGGCGACTACAACCAGCTGGGCACCAGCCTGCTGCAGATCGAGAACGAGTTCTACGGCACCATCCGCCCCAAGCGCACGGTGCGCACGGGCGAGCGCCCGCTGCACGCGCTGCGCGAACGCGGGGTCGAATACGTCGAAGTCCGCCTGATGGACCTGGACCCGTTCGTGCCTGTGGGCATCACCGCGCCCACCATACGCCTGCTGGATGTGTTCTTGCTGCACTGCCTGCTGTCCGACAGCCCGCCCGATACGCCCGCCGAGATTGCCGAACTCAAGCAGAACCAGCACCTCACCGCCGAGCGGGGCCGCGAGCCCGGCCTGCGCCTGTCGCGCAACGGCCAGAGCGTGCCGCTGACTGAGTGGGGCACTCAAGTGCTGGCCGCTTGCGAGCCCTTGGCCGCAGCGCTGGATGCCACCCATGGCACCAACGACTACAGCGCTGCACTGCGCGATGCCCGCGCACTGATGGCTGCGCCCGAGCGCACACCATCGGCCCGCGTGCTGGACAGCATGGCGCGCGAGCACCAGCACCACTTTGAAGCCTTTGCACGGCAGCAGTCCATCGCCGCCCGCGACGCACTGCTGGCCCTGCCCTGGACGGCCGAGCAGCAGGCGCGTTACCTGGCGATGGCCGATGAGTCGATTGCCGCGCAAAAGGCCATCGAAGCCGCAGACACGCTCCCGTTTGAAGAATGGCGCGAGCAGTACATGGCGGTGGAGCAGCTGGGCTGAGGGTGCGACCGCGCCGAGTGGCGGGGGTGTGCTATTAATTTGGTAGCTGCTTGGGCATATCGCACTAGCGCTACCAGCCCAAACGGCTTCAAAATCAGTCTTGCAGCTGCAGCAGAGCCTCTTGCCGCCAGTATTCGGCGGCGTCCAGGAATCCTTCCCAGACGCAGCCATTGCAGCCGCGCCCACAGCAGGTGGTGGGCTCGGGCGGCGGGTTGCGCAGCGTGATGCCCGCAGTGGCCGCGCGTTGCTGCAGCGCCGCGAACATGGCTTGCGCCGTGGCGCCGTCCGCAGCCGGTGCCGGGGCCGTCCACTCCGGCAAGGTCACGGCTGGCGGCGCCCCGCCTTGGCGCGGCGCAGGCCGTACTGCACGCCGAATGCTATGCCCAGCACCAGCGCAAACCAGCCCACCAGCGCCGCCTGGGTCATGAGGTCGCGCACGCTGCTGGAGCGGGCGACATAGGGCGCCAGCAAGATGACCAGGCCGATAAGGGCCAGGGTCACGCCCTTGAACAGCAGCTCCTTGTCGGCCTTGGTGGCATTGGCTTTGCGCGAGTTGTCGAGAGGGGCTGGCATGGAGGTCAATTAGCGCGGTGGCGTGGTGCAAGTGGGACCGCGATTATCCTTGCCACCCTCAGAACCTGTTGAATCAAGAAGAAAGTACCCCCGCATGGCCATCCAGTGGTTCCCCGGTCACATGCACCTGACCCGCAAAGCCATCACCGAACGCATCAAGGACATTGACGTGGTGATCGAGGTGCTGGACGCGCGCCTGCCCGGCTCCAGCGCCAACCCGCTGCTGGCCGAGATCACGGGCCACAAGCCCACGCTCAAGGTGCTCAACAAGCAGGACGTGGCCGACCCCGAGCGCACTGCGCTGTGGGTGGACTGGTACAACGCCCAGAGCGACACGCGCGCCGTGCCGCTGGATGCGTCCGACCCCGCCCCTGCGCGCAAGCTCATCGACGCCTGCCATCTGCTGTCGCCCAACCGGGGAGGCATGGCCAAGCCCATGCGCGTGCTCATCTGCGGCGTGCCCAACGTGGGCAAGTCCACGCTGATCAACACCTTGACCAACAAGCGTCATGCCAAGACGGGCGACGAGGCGGGCATCACCAAGCTGGAGCAGCGCATCACCCTGGCCGACGACTTCTACCTGTGGGACACGCCGGGCATGCTGTGGCCGCGCATTGTGGTGCCCGAAAGTGGCTACAACCTGGCCGCCAGCGGCGCCGTGGGCCGCAATGCCTACGACGAGGAACTGGTGGCGCTGGAGCTGCTGCGCCGCCTGCAAAAACACTACGCCCCCTTGCTGGAGTCCCGCTACAAGCTGGGCCTGCCTGCGGGGGCCGTGGCCACGATGCACGACGAGGAACTGCTCGCAGCCATCGGCAAGAAGCGCGGCGCCATGCTGGGTGGCGGCAAGGTCAACCTGCAAAAGACGGCCGAGATTGTGATGACGGACTTTCGCACCGCCATCCTGGGCCGCATCACGCTGGAAACGCCTGCCGAGTTTGAAGCCTGGCGTGCTGCAGGCCTGGCCGAAGACGCCAAGCGCCAAGCCAAGAAAGACGCGCGTGCCAAGGCCAAGGGCAAGGGCTCTGGCGTGCGCGAGCCTGCGCCGGACAGCGACGCGGACTGATTGATCAGGCCTGCGCCTGCGGGCCTGTAGGCTGCGGCGGCCATTTTGGGCCGAAGCTGGCGACGGTTCTTGGTGACACCGATGCAGATGCCGATGGATGGGCGCCGCAGCCACGCCAGCGGCGTTTTGTTCATAGGCGTTTTCTATGCCTGCGGTTACGATGGTTTCCTCCCCCGTAATTCCCGTCGCCATGGCCGAAGCCCCCGTTGTTCCGCTGCCAGACCACGAAGACGCTACAACGCGCCACCTGGTGCGCGTAGCGGGTTGGTCCGTGATGTTGCTGGGTTTTGTCATCGGCTTGCTGCTGCTGTGGGACCAGCCCGTGCAGCCGGTGCGCGTGGCGCTCAACTTTGTCGCTGGCTGCATTGGCGGCACGGCGCTTCTGCTGGCCCGCTGGCGGCGGTGGACGCTGGCCACCTATCTGCTGGTGTGGGGCGTGTGGGTATCGGTGTCGCTGGTGGCGGCTCGCAATGGCGGCGTGAACGGCCCCAACCTGCTGAACTACCCCGTGATCATTGTGCTGGCCGGATGGCTGCTGGGAGCGCGTGCCACGCTAACGCTTGTAGGGCTCACGGCCCTGCTGTTCCTGGGTTTCATCTGGGCGGACGTTCAGGGGTTGCTCAAGCCCGTTCAGGTGGCCAACCGCGTGGCGGGTGCTGTGTACCTTGCAGGCATTCTGGTGCTGACCGCTGCAGCCACGCTGCTGTCGCGCCGCAACTACATGAGCCGGGTGCGTGAGGCCCAGCAGACTGCGGCCAACCTCGCGGCCAGCGAGGCGTCGCTGCGCAAGCTGTTGCGGGCAGTGGAGCAAAGTCCAGAGGCCATCGTCATCACCGATCTGCGCGAGGACATCGAGTACGTCAACGAGGCCTTTGTGCGCCGCACGGGCTACGCGCGCGACGAGGTGGTGGGCCGCGCCTCGGCAGACTATTCCAGCAACGGCCTGGCGCCCGCGCAGCGCGAGGGCCTGCGCACCACACTGGCGCGCGGTGACAGCTGGGCAGGCGAACAGGTCAACTACCGCAAGGACGGGCAGGAATTGATCGAGTCTGTAGTGGTGGCCCCCATCCGCCAGACCGACGGCCGCGTGAGCCACTATGTGGAGCTCAAGCAGGACATCACCGAACGCAAGCGCGCTGCCGATGAAATTCACCGCCTCGCGCATTTCGACGGCCTCACCAGCCTGCCCAACCGGTCCACCCTGATGGAGCGGCTGCACGTGTTGCGCGGGCGTGCAGGTCGCCCGCCTTCCACCCAGCATGCCTTGCTGCTGCTGGACCTGGACCGGTTCACCACTTTCAACGATGCGCGCGGCAGCGAGATGGGGGACCGACTGCTCTGTGCCGTGGCGCTGCGGCTGTCCGAGATCCTGCCGCCCCAAGACCTGCTGGTGCGCGTGGCGGGCGATGAGTTTGCCGTGGTGCTGCATGGCCTGGGGGTGGATGCCTCGCTGGCGGGCCGGCATGCGCTGGCCTTTGCCGAAAAACTGCAGGCCGCCTTGCTGCGCCCCTTGCGTCTGGAGGGCGATGCGCAGGACGCCCAACTGGGCGCCAGCGTGGGTATCACCCTGTACCCCCAAACGTCGGACGACGGTGCACACGATGCGCTGCGGCGCGCGGGCACCGCCCTGCACCGCGCCAAGCAGGCCGGGGGCGGACGGGCTGCGTTTTTTGAGCAGGGCATGGGCGAGGCCGCCGAGCAGCGCTTTCGGGTGGAGCGCGAACTGCGCCATGCCATTGGCGCAGGCGAGCTGCGGCTGCACCTGCAGTCGCAGGTGGATGTGTCGGGCCAGGTCACGGGTGCCGAGGTGCTGGTGCGCTGGCAGCATCCGCGTGACGGCCTGGTGGCGCCGGGCGTGTTCATTCCGGTGGCCGAGGAGTCCGACCTCATCGTCAGCCTGGGCGAGTGGGTGCTGGCCCATGCCTGTGCGCTGCTGGCGCAGCCGGTGTTCCGCGAGCGGCGGTTGCGGCTCTCGGTCAACCTCAGCGCGCGGCAGTTCCGGCAGGCGGGTTTTGTGGGGCAACTGCGGGCAGTGCTGGCTGCCACGGGGGCCGACCCCCGGCTGCTGACGCTGGAGGTGACCGAAGGCCTGGTGATCGACGACTTTGATGATGCGGTGGCCAAGATGCGCTCCCTGGCCGCGCTGGGCGTGGACATGTCGCTGGACGACTTTGGCACCGGCTACTCATCGCTGGCCTACCTCAAGCGCCTGCCCATCCAGGAGATCAAGATCGACCGGTCGTTCGTGCACGAAGCCCCCACCAATGCCGACGATGGCGTGCTGGTCGAAGGCATCTTGTCGGTGGCCCGGCACTTCGGCCTGCGCGTGGTGGCCGAGGGGGTGGAGACCCAGGCCCAGGCCGACTTTCTGCGCCAGCGCGCCCCGGACATCGTGTACCAGGGCTACCTGTTTGGCCGGCCAGAGCCCGATGCACAGTGGCTGGCGCGGTGGGCCCAGCCTGCCTGAGCCCTGCGGCGGCGAGCGCCGAATGAAGGGCTGCCTGATGCGGAATTTCAAACAAAAATAGCTGCAGGCGCTTATGCAATATGCGCCTGCAGCTATTGTTTTGGTAGCGCATTCGCCGGGACAGGCGGAGTGCTGGTGTGACCTATTTGTTTTTGTCTTTGCCCTTGGGCATGACGGTGGTCATCGGCGGCATGGGCCGGTCCGATGCGCTGTGTTCCTTGGGCGGCGAGGTGTCCTTTTTGGGTTTCTTCGCCATCTTGTTGCTGCGCTGTTCGCCTTTGGCCATGGGGCCTCCTTGAAAGGTCTCGGGATGGGACCGTGCGAGGATGGTACGTCACAAATTACGCCGCTGGCAGCTGCCGGGGGCTACGCACCTGCGCCTTCTGTAGCCTGCCGCACACCATCACCCAGCGCCCGCACAGCCAGCCGCTGGTCGTAAGCCAGTGCCAGCGCGTTCAGCACGGCAATGCCAATGCCCAGCGCGCAGGTGGCGCCCCATCCGCCCCACAGCCAGGCCACCGACCCCATCGCCGAGCCCGTGGCCGCACCCACAAAGTAGCTGGTCATGTACACCGCGTTCAGCCGCGCGCGGGCGGTGGGGTCCAGCCGGTAGATCACGTTCTGGTTGCTGATGTGCACGCCCTGCAGCGCCAGGTCGGCCACCAGCATGCCCACCACAAACCACACCAGGCTGCTGGCGCCCAGCCACAGCGCGCCCCAGCCCAGCAGCAGCAAACCTACCGATGCGGCGGTGGCCACCTGCGCCTGCCCACGGTCAGCCATGCGGCCCGCCACATTGGCCATGAGTGCACCGGCCACGCCCGCCAGCCCCACCAGCCCAATGCCGGCGTCGCCCAGTCGGTGTGCAGGCCCCGCCAGCAGCAGCGCCATGGTGGAGAACAACACACTGACGGAGGCAAACGACAACCCTCCCAGCAAGGCCCGGCTGCGCAACCGGGGGTGGTGCAAGGCCAGCGTGCCCAGCGACCGCAAGACCCGTCCATACCCCTGTGTCGGTGCTGAGGTCGTATTGCGTGACATGGGCATCACCCACCACAGCGCCAACGCCACGGCCACCATGGCGACGCCCGCCACCCGGTACACCAGCGTCCAGCCGCCCACCTCCGACAGCAGCCCTGCCACACTGCGCGCCGCCAGAATCCCGGTCAGCAGCCCGCTCATCACCAGCCCCACGGCCCGGCCGCTGCGGCCCGGCGCAGCCAGGGTGGCTGCCAGCGGCACCAACACCTGCGCCGCCACCGAAAACAGGCCGGTGAGCAGCGTGCCCAGCGCCAGCATGGCGTAGTTGTGCGCAAACCCGCTGGTAAACAGTCCCAGAGCGGCCAGCAGCATCAGTGTGGTGATAAGCCGCCGCCGCTCCAGCAGGTCGCCCAGCGGCACCAACAGCAGCAGCCCTGCCGCGTACGCCACCTGCGCCAGCGTCACGATGAGCGCCGCCGACGCGTCCCGCACTTGCAGCTGCGTGGCAATGGAGTGCAGCAGCGGCTGGTTGAAGTAGTTGCTGCCCGCACACAGGCCGCAGGCCACGGCCATGAGCAAGAGCACCGGCGTGCTGAGGTCAGGGGCGCTGGGTGGTGGCGCATCTGGAGGAGCGGGTGCACGGGAGCGGGCTGGGCGGTGGGATGAAGTCATGGAGGGTGCAGGTGCGTGCAGGGGGCGCATGCAACGCTCATGCCATGAGCCGGTGCATAGGTCTCAATTTCCTGTGGGATCCGGTTCGGCGTTTGGCAAGTGACATGAAGCTGGCGGGAGGTCTCCAACACAAAGCCGGTGTGAAACCGTGATGCATTTCGCGAAAGCGGCGCGCTGCGCCATGGCGTCGCATGAAGGCTGGGTGGCCTGCGGCCAGGTGCTCGCCTATGATGGATGCGAGCCCGCCGCCTGTCGCAACGCCGGGTGCAGCTGAGTCAGCGATGCGTGTTTTCAACCGGAGATTGCCCATGAGCATGAAGCTGTTTCGTCAGTGGGGCGCATCGCTGTGCCTCGGGTTCCTGGCCACGGTCAGCGTGTTGCCAACGTTTGCACAGGACCTTGCCGGCGCCAAGGATCACCCCGCCGTGAAACGTTTTGGTGGTAGCACCATCGTGGGCTACGAGGTGCGCAACTTCGACGCCGTGGAGTTCCAGACCTCCACGTTCAAGGAGTTCGACCTGCAGACCTACAAGCGGCGCTACGTGCAGCCCCCACTTGCTCTGGAAGGCAAGCTCACCCGCCTGTGGTACGAGGCCCCCGGTGCCACGCGGTCACTGGAGCTGTTTCGCAACTATGCCAACGACCTTACGGCCAGCGGTTTCACGGCGCTGTATGACTCCACCCGTGACAGTGCGGCGGGCAGTTACACCAACTTTCTGGCCAACTTCAGCAGTGGCCAGCGCGACTTCATCAAGAACAACCGCAGCGAATACGTGATGTATGGCGCCGATGCGAGCACCGTGCGCACGGGGACCTTCCAGAAGGGCAACACTACCGTGCGCCTGATCTCCATCGACTGGCCTAAGGAAGACGCTACGTACAAATCCAGGCAGGGCGCCTACATCGCAGTGGACATCCTGGAAACCAAAGCCATGGAGCAGAACATGGTGGTGGTCAGCGCATCGGACATCAGCAAGTCCATCACGGCCAATGGTAAGGTCGCCATCTACGGCATCCTGTTCGACACTGGCAAGGCCGACGTGAAGCCCGAGTCCAAACCCTCGCTGGAGCAGATCGCCGCCTTCCTGAAGGCCGAGCCCACTGTCAAACTGCATGTAGTGGGCCATACCGATAGCGTGGGCAGTTTCGATAGCAACCTGGCGCTGTCCAAGCGCCGCGCTGACGCAGTGGCCGCCGTGCTGGCCAAGGACTACGGCATTGCGGCCAATCGCCTGGTGGGCAATGGCGTCGCGTCGCTCGCACCTGTAGCCAGCAACAACAGCGATGAGGGCAAGGCCAAGAACCGGCGCGTGGAGCTGGTGCCGCAGTGAGATTTTTGTCGCTGATGCATGCAGCTGGGTTAGGCGCCTTCAACCTAACCTGGGCACTGCACTTGTCGGTGCCCACTCATCCAACGTCACGCCTTCGCTGCGTGGGCAGAACATCTGCATGAGACTTCTTGGGACCGGATGGGGCTTGGGCATTGCGGTGGCATCGACAGGCTGCCAACCGCGAGTTGTGGAGTCTTATGATTTCGGCGTACAGATCGCCAGGCCCGCTTTTGCGACAGAAGAGGACGTCAAGAATCTGGCCAACGCAGCATGTGGACGCGGGCGGGAAGCCGTGTTCCAGCGCTTTCACGGACCTGGT
>NZ_JAOBSQ010000044.1:0-40863 GCF_025246485.1 Acidovorax sp. K2F | reverse complement strand
GACCTGGTCGGTATGTGTTTTCCTGCAGATCAAAATGAGAGTCTGGTGTTGCTACTGTGGGCAGACTTGCTCTGCTACCACCGCACCGGCCCCACCTCATCCCGCCAGAATATCCACCGCCGCGTCTCCACATACAGTGACGTGCTGATGGAGTAAGGGTCCATGCCCGCCTCGCTGCGCTGCAGCCGCACCAGGTAGCCGCCATAGCTGGCCGCCCACAGGGTTTCTCCATCGGGGGATGCATCGACAGCGCTGATCGTGCTGCCGATGTGGTGGTGCCACAGGGCTTGTCCCTCGTCGCTGATGGCATGCAGGTAGCCGTCCGCATCGCCCAGGATCACCAGGCCCGGCAAGGTGACAGAGGCGTACACGCGGCAGCGTTCGTCCAGTGGTGGGGTGTCCTCATCGGTCGCTTCTTGCGGTGCCGCCCCGATGGGGATCGAGCAGGTACTGCCCCAATACAGATGGCATGAGTTGGCAAACAGGCGTGTGCCGTCGTGCGAGAACACTGCGTGGTGGGGGTAAGACGATAGGGGTTCGTGTTCGGCCGCCACAGCGCCGTGCGCGTCCAGCAGGATGTGGCAGCTGTCCTGGTCGCCTACGGCGATGTGACGCTCATCAGGCGACAGGGCCATGTGCAGCATGTCCAGCGCCAGCACGGTGACGGTCTCACCATCGACCTTTTCATCCATCTGGTTCTTGGGCCAGGTGTAGGGGCCATCTTCTTCAAACGTCTGCGGGTGCAGGCGTTGCACTGGGCTGTCGGCATTTTGGGCTGCGGGGCGCAGAAGATACACCCCTGTGGGGTTGCGCAGCAGCACGCGCAGGCCATCGTTGAAGGGAATGATTTCATCGCAGCGCTGCCCGAGCGGGCCTGCCGACACCTGCACCTGCGGGGGCAGGCCTTCGTTGCCGCGCGGCAGGGCAAATTGCGCAATCACGGGGCCATTCCATCCGTGGTGGGTGGTGATGTGCAGGCCGTCGCATTGGGCAAAGCACTGGCGATCGGGCGAGCGGCCCAGGCCCTGGATCGCGGGCAGGGGCGTGTGCTCTGTGCCATGCAGCAACACCCAGCGGGCGTCGCCGTCATGGGCCGCGCCGATGCGGGCGACCACACGGTCATCGTCCAGCACAAACACGGGGCCGATGAATTGGCCGGCCTGGGCGGCACGCGCCACATAGGCATCCGGAGCAAAGGCAAAGCGCTGGCGAAACCGCGTGGCAAGATCTTCGTCGGCCCAGTGGCTCACCACGCGCGCCAGTTGCAGCACGGTGGGCGCATCGGCCTTGCGCGGGTCTTCGGGCAGGGCGTTGTCGTGTTCTTCGGCGCCGTTCTCCTCATCGCCGCCACCGGCTGTTGCCGAGGCCTCGGCGCGGTGGGCATCGTTGGCCAGCTGGTGCGCGCGGATGGCCGCTACGTAGGCTTGCCCATCGGCCTGCCATTGCTCCGACAGCGTCATGAGTTCGACGGGAAACACGGCCGCATCGGGCAGGTCGGGCGGCAAGGGTGGGGTGGCCAGCAGTTGCACGGCGGCTTTGATGCGGCGGGCCTCGGCCTGCTGGGCCTGCGCCTCTTCGTGCCGTGCGCGGATGCGGGCCTGCACCAGACCGTGAAAGCGCAGCAGGCGGGCAATGTGGTCGGCGGCGCAGCGGGGCAGGGGGGCGCGGCTGTCGCTTTGGCGCTGGGTGTGGCTGAACTCGACCGCAGCAGGCCCTTCGCGCGCCTCGTCCACGTCGATCTGGTAGGCGCTGTGGGCGTTGTCTTCGTCATCGCCCGGCGCGTCGTCACCGTTGCGCCAGCTGTATTTGAGCGCGCGGCCCCAGGGGTCGCCGTCGTGCATGCAGGGCTGGCGCGCCCCCACCCAGACCTCGCCCTCCCAGTAGCCGTTGCGGTCGCTGTCCCACCAGTCGTTGTACTGCTCGGTGAACACGGGCAGGCTGGTCAAGGCCTCGATGTGCTCTGCCGTCAATGTGGCCTGCAGGCGCTGGTAGAGCGGGTAGCGTGCGCGGTGCTGGCCCACGGCCTTGCGCACATAGTCCAGCACTCCGCGCCAGGCGTGTTCGCAGGCCTTCCAGGCGTCGGGGTCGTGGCCGGGCTCGGCGGGGGGCGCCAGCACCTGCCAGTCCCCAGGCTCACCCTGTGTGTAGCGGCGGTACAGCAGCGTGCGCTGCGCTACCGTGGGGGCAGCATGGCGCCACAGCTTGGTGGCCACACGCTCCAGCCAGTTGCGGGGCGCGGGCACCTGCTCCACCGACAGGTAGAAGTCCCAGGTTTTCCACACCGTGATGAACACGTTGTCGTCGCGCGCGTCGCCTTCTTCGTCCACATGCCGTTGGCACAGCGAAAAATCGGTCTGCTGGAACCAGCCGTAGGCTTTGTGCTCCTTGTGTGCAATCACTGGCGTGTGCACCACGGCCAGTATGTTGTCGATGCTGATGGTGTTGTCGGCGCACAGGTCGTCGGCCACAGGCTGGTCGGCGTGGATGTCTGCGCTGCTGCGCACCGCGCACTGGCCTGCCCGCACGGCGGCCAGCACCTGGCGGCGGCTGATCATGGCAGCCAGGCCGTCTTCGCCGGCGTCCACGCCCTCGTGGAACTCGGGGGCGAACACGGCACCCACGATCTCGGCCGAGAACTCCGCACGGTGCGGCACACCGCGCACCTCGTCCAGCAAAAACTCCACCTTTTCTGGGCCTGTGATGTCTACATGGTATTCGTCGGTGAACAGCGTCACCCGGGCCTGCAGCCCACCACGCACGCGCAGCTCGCCATGGTTGTAGTGGCCCCAAAGCAGGTCATGCACCTGCAGCGCACCTTGCACACGCACCAGCTGTCCGCCGATCACGGCGTTCTGCACATGCATGTTGCCGTTGACAACCAGGTGCGTTGTGCCGTCGGTGTCGGCGCTGGTCAAGGCGCCGTCGATGCGCAGGTCTCCATCCACCACGATCACAAAGGGCGCACGGGGCACGGAGGCCTCAATGGGGCCGTCGGGTTGCTCTTGCAGCCATTGGCGCAGCGGGCTGCCCTGGGCCAGGGGGGCGTCGAGGTGCAGCGCAGGCCAGTGCGCGTCGCCGGTGATCCACAGCACGGTTTCATCAGCCAGGGCCTCAGGGTCCTGCTCCAGACGCTCGGCCATCCAGCAGTCGGGGGGAATGCGGTGGGCCAGATCGGCCAGTGGGCAAAGTCGGGCAGTGGGCATAGGCAGGGACGCAGGAGGGACTCAACCGGCGGGCATCGTACACCGCGCCCAGCACTGATCCGGCTTTGCGCAGACAATGATGTGTCATCTTATTAATTCATTGCCATGACGCAGAACCCCCCCGTTTTTGAAGTCCTCCCCCGCGACCTCTCTGCCTACCGCCGGGGCAATGTCGGCATCGACTATGTGCACCGCTTCGAGTCGGGCAAGCCTGGCCCGCATGTGCTCATCAATGCACTCACGCACGGCAACGAGATCTGCGGCATGGTGGCGGCCACCCACCTGCTGGACACGGGTGTGCGTCCCCTCATCGGCACGCTGACCATCAGCTTTGCGAATGTGGCCGCCTACGAATCGTTTGACCAGAGCCGTCCGTTCGAGAGCCGACAGCTGGTGCACAACCTCAACCGCATCTGGTCGGCGGCCGAGCTGGACGGCACGGCCGACAGCCCCGAGCTGCAGCGTGCCCGCATCCTGCGCCCCGTGGTGGCTGCGGCCGATCACATCCTCGACATCCACTCTACCAGCCAGGACGTGCAGCCGTTCTGGGTGTACCCAGCCTACCCGCGCAATGCGGAGGTGGCGCTGGCCATCGGCCGCCCGCCGGTGCACCTTGTGATGCCCAGCGGCCTGGGTTCGGGCACGCCGCTCATCCAGCACGGTCGCCACGGGCAGGCCGAGGGAGATGGGGTGGCGCTGGTGGTGGAATGCGGCCAGCACTTCCGCCAATCGGCGGCCGACATGGCCACGGCGGTGGCGCTGGACTTTCTGGCGCACTTTGGCCTCATCGCACCGGTGGCCGACCGGGCCACGCCCGCCGAGCAGCGTCGCTACGAGCTGCTAGAGACCTGCATGGTCCGCACGTCGGACTTCCGCTTCACAAAGCCCGTGCAAGGGTTTGAGGTGTTTGCCAAGGGTGACCTCATCGCCACCGATGGGCCGCACGAGATCCGCGCGCTGTGCGACGACTGCACCATCCTCATGCCCACCCGCGAGCCCATCGTGGGCCGCGAGGCGGTGTACCTCACGCGGCCGATCTGATCCGGTTGGGGCGGCTGAGAGGTCCGGGCATGGGCGCCCGGGCTATTTCTTGAAACGGATCTTGCCGTCCTTGACGTACTGGTTGAACTGGTCGGGTGGCAGTGCTGCAGACCCGACGATGTCTTCTTCGACCGACCAGCTCAGCGTGGTGCTGTCCGCGCTGGTGGTCACCTCGATCGGGCCCTCTGGGATGGCGATCGGGGCGCCGTCGCCCGGGGTGTAGGTCACGTGGCCGTGGACGGTGGCGTGTTGTGTCATGGCGATTTCCTTGCGGCAGTGCCGCTGTGTTCATCGCTTCATTACAGGGTGAACTGCCTGACTGCCGTGTCAGCGCATGCCGCGCCGGAGCGACGGCAAGTGGCCGGTCTCGCACCGGTCAGGGTGGCACCACTGCCTGCGTGCGCTCCTGGCGCACCAGGTACAGGCCGCTGCCAATGATGATGGCGCCGCCCAGCAGCGTGCTGTAGCCTGGGACCGTCTGCCACAGCACCCAATCCAGCCCCATGCCCCAGGCCAGCGCCGTGTATTCAAATGGCGCCACCACGGAAGCCTGCCCGTGGCGAAAGGCTTCGGTGATCGCCAACTGGCCTGCAAACCCTGTGATGGCGAGCCCTGCCACCAGTGGCCAATGCGCCTGTGCCACGCCCACCCAGTGCGGCCAGGCCAGCGCGCCGGCACCCAGTGCCAGCAGCGTGGTGGTCCAGAACACCAGGCTGGCACTGGAGTCGGTGCGGGTGAGCATGCGCCCCGTGATGGCCGACACCGCATAGCAGGTGGCTGCAGCCAGCACGGCCAGTGCGCCCAGGGTAAAGAACGCCTCCTGATTGGGTTGCAGAGCCACCAGCACGCCCACCATGCCCAGCGCAATGGCGACCCAGTGGGCAGCGCGCACCTTCTCGCGCAGCACCACCGTAGACAGCGCAGTGATGAGCAGCGGCGCAATGAAGAACAGTGTGTAGGCCTCGGCCAGTGCCAGTTCACGGATGGCAAATGCAAACAGTGCCAGCATGGCCACGTTGAGTCCGCCACGCAGCAAGTGCAGGGGCCAGCGCACCTTCAGCAGCCGTGGCACCTCGCCACGCCACAGCGCATAGAGCGCCACCAACGGCAGCGCAGCCCAGCCCCTCAACGCCGCGACCTGCATGGCGGGGTAGTGGGCGCTCAGCGTCTTGAGCAGCGCATCCATCAGCGAAAAGAAACCCACCGCAGCCACCATGGCGATGATGCCGCGCAGGTTGCCCGAGGGCATCGACAGGCCTGCAGAGGCGTTGGGTTGCGCTTCAGACATGGTGCGGCCCTGTGGCTGCGCGCGCGCAGGCCAGGCCTCGCTGGCGGTCATGTGGGACAGGAGCCTGTGCAGAGAAAAGGCGCGGCAACAACGGGCTGGGCAGGTGCATGAGAACGTGGGCCCTGCGGACCAGCCTGTGGTGTGGCCGGACCATTGCAGGGCGTTTGCGGCAAGGCCAAAAAGTGTAGCCCAGGCGCGCTGCGCCGCGGTGCTGTCAGCCCGCTGGCGCGGCGGGCATCTGCGTGCTGGCAGGGGGGGTATCGCTGCTGCTTCCGCCGTCCGCCGAGGCGAGGATCGCATCAAGTAGCGCCAGCGCCTGCAGAAAGTCGAACCCATCGATGGCCTGTGCCAGCGCCTGGGCGCGGTCCGGGTAGTGCTGCAGCATCGCCGGGTGCAGTTCGGCATATGCAGCGCTGGCATCGAGATCGTCACTGGCCAGCAAGGGCCGCAGCGCGCGCAAGCCTTGTCGCAGGTGGTCGGCACTGGCGGCCGGGGCTGTACTTGTTGTCTGTGCAGAGGCATCCACCACAAAGCGCAAGGATTGCACCACCTGTTGCAGTCGTGCATCCAGGTCTTGCAGCGCGTGTTGGGTGTCGGCGTCCAGGCCCCCTGGCGGAGCGGCCTGTAGTCTGGCCTCGGCTTGCTGCGCGGCCACCTGCAAGCCGGTGAGTCCTGCTGTACCCGCCAGGCCCTTGAGGGTGTGCAAGATGCGCTGTGTTTCGGCCAGGTCACCGCCTTGCCAGGCCTGCAGAGCCTTTTGCGCGTCCTGAGGGTGTTCCATCACCATGCGCTGCAGCAGCCGTACCAGCGCTGCAAAGTTGTTGCCCAGCGATCGCAGCCCCTGCTCCAGCTGAAAGCCCGCCACGCCCTGTAGCTGGGCCCGCACCCGAGTTTCATTCACCAGCGTGGGGGGCGGTGCCGCGACGCTGGGCGTTGGGGCTGCGCCGTCTGCGTCCACGGCGTGGGGCAGCAGGCGCGCCAACACCCGTGCCAGTTGTGCCGGGTCCACGGGCTTGGGCAGGTGGTCGTTCATGCCTGCGGCCAGCGCGGCGGCGCGGTCTTCGGCGAAGGCGTTGGCCGTCATGGCCACGATGGGGGTCTGTGCGTGACCCGGCAGTGTGCGGATCTGCCGCGTGGCTTCCAGACCGTCCAGGTGGGGCATCTGTATGTCCATCAGGATCAGGTCGTAGTGATGTTCACGCGCGCGCTCCACGGCCATGGCCCCATCGCCCGCCACATCCACTGCAAAGCCCAGTTGGCGCAGCAGTTCTCCCGCCACTTCCTGGTTCAGCGCATTGTCTTCGGCCAGCAGCAGTTGCAATCCCGAGGTGAAGCGCACCGGCGCATCGGTGGTCAGCGCGGGCGTAGCGGTCTCAGGCAGTTGGGCACGGTTCCAGACACGTACCAGCACTTCGTCGAGTGCAGTGGGCAGCACAGGCTTGGGCAAGAAGGCGGCAAACGGGCCTGCATCCACCTCGTCGGCCGGGCAACTCAGGCTGCCGCTGACAAGAATGCAGGCCGGGCGATGTTTGAGCGGCAGTGCGCAGATCTGTTGCCAGGTCTGGGTGCCGTTCAGGCCTGGCATCAGCCAGTCGGTGAGCACCAGCTCGTAGGGGTCCCCCACTTCGTCGGCTTGCGCTACCGCCTGCAGCGCAAGCGCGCCAGACGATACGGCATCGGCCCGCGCTCCCAGGTGGGTGAGCATGTCGGCCAGCAACTCGCGGGCTTCTTCCATGTCATCGACCACCAGGACGCGGGTGCTCGGGGGGAGGGCCTGGACATGTTGTGTGGCGGCCGCCTGTGTGCTGATGCCAAAGGGCGCCTCGAACCAGAAGGTGCTGCCCCTGCCAGGCTCGCTGCGCACGCCCACCTGCCCCCCCATGAGGTCTGCCAGTCGGCGCGAGATGGCAAGCCCCAGTCCTGTGCCGCCATGGGTACGGGTGGTGGAGACATCGGCCTGCTGAAACGCGAGGAATAGCTTGCCTTGTTGCTCGGGGCTCAGGCCGATGCCGGTGTCGCGCACCTCAAAACGCAAGCGCACGTCGGTCGCTTCGCGGTGGATGACAAAAGCGTGCAAAGAAACGCTGCCGCGTTCGGTGAACTTGACTGCGTTGCCCATGAAGTTGGTCAGGATCTGACCCAGCCGCATGCCGTCCCCATGCAGTATGGGGGGGACACCTGCAAGCTCGGCCATCACCTCCAGGCCCTTGGCCTCGGCCTTGTCGCCGGTGATGGTGAACACGTTGCTCACCACCTTCTCCAGCTCGAAATCGGTCGGGTCCAGGGCCATCTTGCCCGCCTCGATTTTGGAGAAATCCAGGATGTCGTTGATGACGGCCAGCAGGTGCATGGCAGCGCCCGACACCTTGTCGAGTTGCTGGCGCTGGTGCGGGTTGGTGGTGTCGCGGCGGATCAGGTGTGTCAGCCCGATGATCGCGTTCATGGGCGTGCGGATCTCGTGGCTCATGTTGGCCAGGAAGGCGCTCTTGGCCTGGTTGGCTTCGTCGGCCATGGCCTTGGCGCTGCGCAGCTGGGCATTGGTGTGCTGCAGCTCCAGCGTCTGTTGTGCGAGGGCTTGGCTGGTCTTTTCGAGGTCGAGCGTGCGCTCGGCTACCAGCTGTTCCAGCTCGTCGCGGTAGCGGGCCAGTTCCCGCTCGGACTGCTTGCGGCTGGTGATGTCCACCCATATGCCGGTCATGCAGTCGCGGTCGTGCAGGTGCAGGGGGCGCATGGAAACCCAGAAGTCGCGCACGTTGCCGGCCTTGTCGCGCCGCTGGGTCTCGAAGTCCTGGCCGCCCAGGGCCTGGATGCGCTGGAGCTTTGCATCGACCTTGCTTCTGTCTGGGTCCAGCTGCAGGTCGTAGAGGTTCATCTGTGAAAATTCTTCGCGCGTGTAGCCCAGCGATTCGTAGGTGGCATCGTTGAAGCTCACAAACTGCAGTGTCTGCAGGTCCAGCACCACGATGCCGATGGGGGCCTGGCTGATGATGTTGGCGTGCAGCTCCTCCCGGTCGTGCAGTTCCGCCAGGGCCAGACGGCGTTCATCCTGTGTTTTCTGAAAGGCCAGCACTGCATTGGCCATGTCTCCGATGTGCGTGCCTTCGCGTGCGGCCATGGCCTTGATGCGGGAGAAGGTCTTGTAGTCGCTCAAGCCGCTTTCGCCGCGCGAGAGCTTTTGCAGGATGGTGTTGAGCTGGTCCAGCTGGCGGGATGTGGACCGCGACAGCAAAAACCACAGTGCAAGAAACACCAGCGCGGCCAGCGTGCTGTAGAGGCGCATGCGGCGATGAAAATCCTGCAACTGGTTGCGCGTGCTGGCAGCGTTCTCTATGGCATGGTCCATGAAGGTCTTGGCAATGTCGCCCATGCGCAGTGCGAACACACCGTAGTACGCCGTGGCGCTGATCAGGTGCTCGCCTGCCGCTGACTGGTCGATGGCCATCTGGTCCGAACTCATCAGCGCAAACTGGCGAAACTCTTGAAAGGCTCTGAGCGCAGCGGGGTAGTGCGTGCTGACATGCGAGAAATCGTGGGCTGTGGTCAGCCCGGTCAGGTCCTTTTCGAGCGCGGCCATTTCGTCCACGATGAGTCCGTGGAGCTGGTAGGCCTTGGCTTCGTCCACCTCGCGGTATTTGGAGACAGTCAGGGTCTGTGTCAGCCGCAACTTGATCTCCAGCAGTTTTCGGCTGATGGCTTCCGCCTTGGCGGCCACCTGGATGTCTTCCTCCTGGCTTTGCAGTGCCTTGCGCTGCACGGTCTGGGTGTGCTGCTGCACTGCGTACTCAAACCCCATGCCCACCAGAACGGCCAGCACCACCGGCAGAAAAAAACGCAGAAAAAACCGTTGGCGTTTGATCAGGAGGAGCATGGGGGATGGGTGGCGCGATGGTGGGTCAGCGCTTGGGGGATGCGGGCAGCAGGGCGGCCCAGTGAGACGGCGGAATGCTGCCAAGGTATTCAAACCGCGACTGCCCCAAGGGACGCAGCACCACCATCGTTCCCTCGGGCTTGACGAAATAACCCATCAGATCCGCCATGTTGGGTGCGTGTGCCACGATGACGCGGTTGGTGCCTGCAGGAACCGGGGTGGATACCAGGGCCCGGGTGGCGGCGATCACCGGCTTTTTCTGCTCGCTTGTGAGGTTGGCGGTGTAGGCCAGAAGGGGCTCTGCGCGCAGCAACTCCGGCTGAGTGGCAAACGTGAGCTGCGCGCTTTCGCGGGCCCTGCACAGCGGGCTGTGGATGACCTCGCCCACGGGAATGCGGGCGCGCTGCAGCGTGACACCGAGGTCGCGCGCCTGCTGCCGCCCCGCATCACTGAGGACTCGTTGGGTATTACAGTCGTTCAGGTCCACCTGCGGGGCCTGATCCATCCGGCTGCTGTCGGTGGCGCCGTGGCGCAGGTACAGCACAAAGCCTCCCTGGCGCATCTGCTCCAACAGGGCGGGGCTGACAAGGGTCTCGCGAAAGGTCTGGTCCTGGGCGCTGCTAAAGCCAGGCCAAACCGCGGCAACAGCCAGCACACAAGCGCTCACAGCGGCCTGGTGGGCGGGCGCATTACCGTGCAGTGCGATGGCCGGGGAGAAGGCAAGCATGCTTCACGGCTCCAGTGCGGCCACCGGGTGGTCTGCAAACTGCTCGGCGATGGCCGCAAACTGCGGCACCAGTTGCACAAATGCATCGCAGATGTCGGGGTCGAAATGTTGGCCACGGCCGTTGCGGATGATGTCTACCGCATCGTCCAGCGTGAACGCGCGTTTGTAGTGGCGGCGCGAGATCAGCGCGTCAAACACATCGGCAATTGCCATCAGTCGTGCGGGCAACGGGATGGCGTCGCCCTGCAGTCCCTCGGGGTAGCCCGAGCCATCCCACTTTTCGTGGTGGCCTGCCGCGATCTGTCGTGCGGTCTCCAGGAACTCCAGCGCTGAGTTTCTGGGGGCGCTGGCCGGGAGGGGCGGCTGGTGGTGACCCAGCTGCAGCACGCTGCGGATGGCCTCGTCGATGGCGTCGGCACCAATGCGGGCATGGGTCTTCATGATCTCGAACTCATCAGGGGTGAGCTTCCCCGGCTTGAGCAGGATGGCGTCGGGAATGCCCACCTTGCCGATGTCGTGCAGGGGCGCGGCCTTGGCGATCCGCTGGCGCTGGTGGGGGCTGCCCAGCAGGTGTTGAAAGCGCGGGTGGTCCTGCAGGTGCAGCATCAGTGCCTCGATGTAGGCCTGCGTGCGGTGCAGGTGGTTGCCGGTTTCGTTGTCGCGCTTTTCGGCCAGCGTGGCCATGGCGTGCAGGCTGAAGTCCTTGATGAGCTCGTTCTCGGCCATGCGCCGCTGCACCTCGGCGTCCAGGTAGCTGTTCTGGTCCGCCAGCCAGTCGCGCGCGGCTTTCAGCTCCAGATGGGTGCGCACCCGCGCCAGCAGCACAGCGGGCTTGATGGGCTTGGCCACATAGTCCACTGCGCCCGCCTGCAGGCCGCGTTCTTCGTCCGCGATGGCGTCGAGGGCGGTCACGAAGATCACCGGGATCTCGCGGGTCTCTGGCGCGGCACGCAGGGCGGCCAGCACCTCGTAGCCGTCCATCTCCGGCATCATCACATCGAGCAGGATGATGTCGGGCACTGGCTGGGTGTGGGCGACCTGCAAGGCCCGCTGCCCCGAGTTGGCCACGCGCACGTGGTAGTACGGGCGCAGCAGCTGGCCGATGACGGTCAGGTTTTCGCGGGTGTCGTCGACGACCAGTACCGTTCTGAGCAGGGCTTTGTCATCGGTCGGCAAAAACATGGTCGGGGTGCTTTCGGGCTACCACGCAGAGAATCCGCTCTGGTGTAAGTGCATGTTACTGCCCTTACAGGAGCTGACAAGCTTTCCGTGGTGCGGTGGTCGGGTAGCACATCGCATCCATGCGTTGCTGCCGCAGCACCTGTCGGGCCGGGGTCCCCCTTTTTTAGCCAAACGACCGCGCTGCAGCCATGGCGCCCATGCGCTGGCTGATGGCAAGAAACTCTGCCACGGTGTCATCAATGATCTGCTGCGCGGTCTTGACGGAGTCAATCAATCCCACGGTCTGCCCGGCCAGTGCAGGGGCCGCCTCCATGTCACCGTCAAAGTACACACGCTGGATGCCCGCAAAGCTGTCGGGGGGCATCAGGCCCGCCTCGTGGATGGCCTGGGTGCGCTGTGACTTGAGCGCGCGGATGCAGGGGCTGGCCTTGGTGTTGAGCATCCAGGTGCCGGTCACGCCCGCATCGACGATGGCGTTCTTGTAGTTGGCGTGCACGGGGCTTTCGGCACAGCTCACAAAACGCGTGCCCATCTGCACGGCCTCGGCCCCCAGCGCAAACGCAGCAGCCATGCCGCGCCCGTCGCAGATGCCACCGGCTGCGACCAGCGGCACGTCCACCTGCGCGCGAATGGCCTGCAGCAGCACCAGGGTGGAAACCTCTTCGGGGTTCTTGAAGCCGCCGCCTTCGCCGCCTTCGACCACCAGGCCGTCAATGCCTGCATCCACGCATTTCAGCGCTGCATCTACCGTGGGCACCGCGTGGTACACGGTGATGCCCGCGTCCTTCAGCGGCGCGATGAACTTGGCCGGGCTGCCCGCCGAGGTGGTCACAAACTTCACGCCCGATGCACACACAAAGCGCAGCATGGCATCGTCCTTCAAAAAGCGGATGGGCAGGTTCACGCCAAATGGCAGGCCCAGCGCGCTCATCTTGGTGATCTCGGCCTGGCAGTTGGCGGTTTCGCCCGACGAGGTCTCAATGATGCCCAGCCCCCCCGCGCGCGACACCGCCGAGGCCAGCTGCGTGCGCGCAATCCAGCCCATGGGTGCCTGGATGATGGGGTAGCGCGCACCGGTGTGGGCGAGGACGCGGTTGGTAGCGGGTGCGGTCATGGGCGGTGTCTCCTGATTTTTGGGAGCGCCCATTATTTCGACGGGTGTGCCGTCGCTGTGTCGCCCGCGTTACGGGGCCAGGGCGGGTGTCTCTTGCCAGGGCAGCAGCACAAACAGGCGCTGCCAGTCGGCGCAGGGAGAAACCGTGGAATCGTCGTTGGGCAGGTGCCCACAGCCCCAGTCTGCAGGCCCAGGCCAGCGCAGCCCGCTGTCGAAGGTCATTGCCACCCCTGTCACCGGGTGGGGCACCGTGAGCTGCCAGGCATGCAGCCACAGCCGCTGCTGGCCCAGCCGCTCGGCCCACCAGCGGTTGAGCGGGCCCTTGCCATGCGTGGCGTCGCCGATGATGGGGTGGGCCAGGTGCTTGAGATGACGGCGTATCTGGTGGCGCCGCCCGGTGATGGGGATGGCCTCAACCAGTGAGGCGCGGGTGGTGGCAAAACGCGCATCGCTGGCCTCGGGCAGCGTGAGCTGCGCCAGCCGCCGAAAGCGTGTGTGGGCGTCCTGCACGGCCGCATCGGCCGGAGCATCGTCGGGCTTCAAGGCATGGTCCACCTCAATGGCCTCGGGTGCCCAGCCGCGCACCATCGCCAGGTAGCGCTTTTGCGTGGCGCCATGCTCAAAGGCTTGCGACAGCGCGCGCGCTGCATCGCTGTGTAACGCCATCACGAGCACGCCGCAGGTGCCCTTGTCCAGCCGGTGCACCGGAAACACATGCTGGCCCAGCTGGTCGCGCAGGGTCTGCATCACAAACCGCGTCTCGCCCGCATCCAGCCCCGTGCGGTGCACCAGCCAGCCTGCGGGCTTGTACACGGCCACCAAGTGCTCGTCGCGCCAGAGGATGTGCAGGGGAGGGTGCATGGAGGAATGTGTGTGCGCCATCGCGGGCTAGGGGAAGGCGCGGATTGTGCCGCACGCGCCGCTGCCTACACTGGCCCCGTTCAACCCTTGCAAAGGATGCCCAGGTATGTCCGCTGGAGACTGGAAAGACATGTACGCCGCCGCCGTGGCGGGCGACCTGGCGCTGGTGCGCCACCACATCAGTGCAGGCGTGAACCCCAACTACCAGCATCCCGAGATCCTTTGCACGCCGTTGGTGGCGAGCCTGATCCACGGCCACCACGAGATCGCTCACTACCTTCTGGCGCATGGGGCTGACCCAGGGCTGCGGTCGGACTTCGACGACATGACCCCGCTGGAGGCCGCCCGCCGCTACCGGCGCACCGAGTTCATCGCCTTGCTACAGGCGCAAGGCGCCAAGGAAGAGCGCAAGCCGTTCTGGTGGCGCTGGTTGCCCATTTAGCCCCCCCCTGGGTTGCTTGGCGTCCTTTTCCCCAAGGGACGCCGCCCGTGCGCTGCGGCGCACACCGGGGCCGCGTCCGTCTCAATGGGGCGACTGGCCGGCGTGTGCCGTTTCTTTCGCCCTGAGCTTGGCGCCGATGTACTCGCCGTGCGTCACATGCAGCAGGCCGGCCACCTTGCTGATGGTGTGCATCTCGTTCTCGTCCGGGCGTGCGTCCGCGTAGGCGACCTGCCACATGGCTTCAACGAGCTGGATTTTCTCGTCCTGCGTGAAATGCTCGTTCAGCTGGCTGGTGAAGCGCTGGTAGTCGTAGGCGGTTCTGGAGGTGGCTGCGGCCTGTTCCAGCAGGCGCTGCAGTTCATCGTCACTTAGTGCAAATTGCCGGTGCAGTGCGGTTTGCATCACGCTGCGCTCCGCATCGCCCACCGCCGACTGGGTCCGTACCACCTCCACCAGCAACACGGCGGCTGCCAGTTGCACAGACCGCGCACGCTCTGCAGGAGATGGCACGGGGTTGAACGGGGTGAGGCTTTCAAGCAGGTCTTTGAGGGCTTGGAACATCGTGTGGTTTGCTGGCTGCGTCAGTAGGGTGGAGGCGTTGGGGGTGGGGTTGGTTCCGCTGACGTGTGCTGGCTGCGCACGTTGCGCTCGCTGCGGCACAAAGCCCCGGCGACAATCGGGGGCCATGACGAAGAAAACCATACTCCCCTTGCAACTGCTGGTTGCCCCCGACAAGAACGACCCCGCACCGCTGATCCTGTACCACGGGCGCAACTGCCCCGATGGCTTTGGCGCGGCGCTGGCGGCATGGCTGTACTACGGCGACCAGGCTGAATACGTGGGGCTGGACCACGGCGATGTCAAGACCGTGGACGACCTGCCGCCCCTGCAAGGCCGCGCGGTCTACATCCTCGACTTCTCGTTTGCCAACGAGGTGATGGCCGCCATCGACGAGCGCGCCGCCAAGCTGGTCATGCTGGACCACCACAAGAGCGCGGCCGAAAAGCTCACCGGCTTTGCCTGCCGCTGCGGTGTGGTGCACTTCGACATGAACAAGTCGGGTGCGCGGCTGGCGTGGGAGTTTTTCCATCCGCACGAACCGATGCCTGCCCTGTTCAAATACGTGGAAGACCGCGATATCTGGAAGTGGGAGTTTGCCGAGAGCGCTGCCTTCCTGTCGGCCCTGGACATGGAAGAGCAAGGCTTTGCGCGCTGGCGCGAGATTGCCGACTTCACGCCCGAGCAGCTCCGACAGTTCATGGTGCGCGGCGAGGCCATGGACCAGAAGTACCGCAAGCTCTGCGCCGACATCGCCGAAGGCGCGCAGCCGCTCGTGTTCAACGGTATCACCGGGCTGATGGTGAACGCACCTGGCATGTTCCACAGCCTGGTAGGCGACATCCTCTCGGCCAAAACGGGCACCTTTGCGCTGATGTGGAGTGCTGGCGAAAAGGGCGTGAAGGTGGGGCTGCGTGCACAGCGCAACTTTGACTGCATCGCGCTGGCCGAAAGCATGGGCGGCGGTGGCCATGCGCAGGCCTGCGGCTTCAAGATGAAGGTGGAGCGCCTGCCAGAGCTGCTGACAGGTACCTTCAACGCGTGATGCCCGGGCGATTTTGAGGATAAATCGCCTGTAGCGCTAGAGCTATATGCCTGAGTAGCTATCAAAAATATAGTGAATGATATGGCGCGCCAGCGCGGCTAAACCAGCCGCAGGTCGGCCCCCTGGGTCCCCGGAAACACCCGCGCCACGGCCGCCGCGTTCAGCCCGTACATGCGGGCGAACAGTCCCCCCAACACACTGCGGTAGTCGTTGAGCACGGGGTAGTCGCGGTTCTGGAACAGCGTGGTGGCGGTCAGCGCCTGCTGCTCTCCCGCGATGCGGCCGCCATTGACCCCGCCGCCCAGCACCCAGAACACCGTGCCGTGGCCATGGTCCGTGCCCCGGTTGCCGTTCTCGCGGAAGGTGCGGCCAAACTCGCTGATGACCACCACCACGGTGGACTTCCACGCGGGGCCCATCTCGTCGGCAAAGCCTGCCAGGCCACGGCCCAGTTCCTCCAGGCGGTTGGCCAGCGTGCCGGTGGCGGCGCCCTGGCCCACATGGGTGTCCCAGCCGCCCACGTCCACAAAGCCGAGCTGGTAGCGCGACTGCATGAGCCGCGCCATGCGCCGGGCAGTGCCCTCAAAGCCCTTGGTACTCAGCGCATTGCGGCTGGCAGCTTCCATCTCGCCCTGCATGGTGCGGGCGACCTCATCGCGGGTGGCAAAGCCTTCGTTCACGGGCGTGGCCAGCGGTGTGCCCCGGTACATGGAGGCGATGAGTTCAGCCTGCCGCGCATCCACACCACCGCGCCCCGCGCCTGCGCTCAGTGCGGTGTTGGGCACATCCACCGCCCCGCGCAGCACCAGGGGCAGGGTGCTGGTGAACGCCATCGGCTGCAGCGCCATCGGGGCACTGTCGGCGCGCGGGTTGAGCTCGGCCACCAGCCGGTTCAGAAAACCCGATCGGTAGTCGCGCCGCCCGCCCAGGGGCTGGCCCAGCTCGATGCTGTCCTGGGTGTCGAAGTGGCTGCGCGAGAGATCGTCCGTGCCCGCAAACGGCACAAACGCCAGCTGGCGCTGCTGGTAAAGCGGCAGCATCGATTCAGCCAGTGCTGGGTGCAGGCCCCAGTCGGGCGTGAGGGGCAGGGCGCCGCCCTCCTGCCCCGGCCGAGCGATGGCGATGTTGGGCCGTGTCTCGTAGTAGTAGCTGCTGGCCGTGGGCACGAGCAGGCTGGCGCAGTCGTAGCCACCGCGCAAGAATACAAGCAGAAAGCGCGCGTCCTGCGCGCGGGGCGCGGCGAGCACGCTGGCGCTGTGCACGCCCAGGCCCGTGCCGAGTGCGCTGGCGCCCAGGGCCTGGAGAAGGTGTCGTCTACAAAGCATGGGGCTGTCCTTTCAACCTATTCAATGGCGCCCGAACGCATCATCGGCTGCTGCGCAGGCGCGTGCGCGGCCAAAGCCATGGCAGCCGTGCAAGGGCCGCCCCGCCGCACGGGCTGCGTCCCCCTTCCCGAAGGGCGAAGCCATTCGAGAGAAGGGGGAAGGCGCGAAGCGACTCAAGGGGATGTACTCCATCTCCTCTCCTCATCCGTGCATGAACTCAGGGGATGCGAGGAACAGCAGATTCCATTCGCGCGGTGAGGTGGCCTGCGCCAGGGTGCTGCGCGTGGCCGGGGACCAGGTGGGCTCCAGCGTACGCACGTAGGCGGTCTGCGCCAGGGCCGGGGGCACGCGCGGCGCGGCGCGGGGTGCCGCGTCATCGCTCGCTGGTGGGGCGGCCATGGCGCCTGCACCCAAGGCCTGCGCCATCTCAAAGCGCGTGCTCATCTGCCCCGAGCCTGACCATGTCGCGGAGTCCAGCGGGTAGCCATCGGGCGTGACACGGCCATACAAAGGCTCGGCCAGCCGTTGTAGCCATGCCAGCGCAGGGTCGGTGCTGGGCAGCACGGCATCGCCGTGGGCCAGGCGCAGGCCCGCCAGTGCGTAGTGCACCGGGTCCCGAAAACGCTGGCCCAGGGATGCGCGGAACTCCGGGGTGTGGAACAGCGTTTCCAGCACTGCCGCAATGTCGCCGTCCGTGCGCTCAAAGCTACGGGCCAGTGTCTGCAGCAGTGCAGGGGGCGGGTTGTCGCCCACCAGAAAGAGCGCGATCTTGCGGGTGATGAAGCGCGCGGTGGCAGGCGCACGGGCCAGGCGGTCCAGCGCTTCGTCCACCTCGGCCAGGCCTTGGGCGCGGAGCGGCTGGCCGAGCAGTGTTTTGGGGTCCCAGTCATGCCGCTGCGGGTTGAATTCAAACAATCCCTCGCGCACGTAGTGGCGAAGCAGTGCGGGCCTCATGCGCGGGGGCTCGTCGCCCGGCGGCCGCTGCGACACGCCCACGCCGGTCAGCACGCGGGCCAGCTCCTGCACGTCCTGCTGGCTGTAGCCACCGTCCACGCCCAGCGTGTGCAGTTCCATCAGCTCGCGCGCGTAGTTTTCGTTGATGCGGCCTGCGGCGTTCTGCGCGTTGTCCAGATAGCGCAGCATGGCCGGGTGGCGCACGGTGGCACCCAGCAGGTCGCGAAAGCGGCCCAGCGCGTGGGGGCGCACCGCACGCTCTTCGTAGTCGCCCACCAGGGCGCGCAGGTTGCCCTTGCCTGCAAACACGTTGAAGTGGTTCATCCAGAACCAGGTCATCTTCTCGCGCAACTGGCTGGGCGAATACAGCGCGCGCAGCACAAACCGGGCGGCAGCCTCTTGCTGCAGGGCGCGCATGTCCTGCTGCCAGGCCTTGAGCGCGGCCTTGCGCTCGTCCTCGGTGGGCAGGGCCTTGGCGGCGCGGTTGCGGGCTTCCATGTCGGCTGCAAGCGCCTCGATGGGGGTGCGCGAAATGGCCATGGCGTCGATCTGCGCCTGGGCTTCGCGGGGCAGTGCGGTGTGGACACCTGGGCGCAGTTGCGCAGCCAGATACGCGCTGATGCCCAAGCCGCCCAGCGCTTGCGTGCCCTGGGCGGTGCAGCCCCAGGTCACGCGGTCCAGCAGGCGGGCCAGGGTGGGCTCGTCGGCCGCGCTCCAGGTGCCCGGGCCTGTTGTGTGGGGCACTGCGGCTGCGGGGGGCGCGGCTTGTGTGGCAAGGGGGGCGCCAAAGACGGCGCAGCCCGCCAGGCCGAGCAGCAGGGTGCGGCGGTGGAGGTGCAGTGGGTTAGTGGGGGTCATGGGGCCTCGCGGGCAGCCAGCCAATGGCTGTCCGCATGGTGCCGCTGCCACCACCCGCATGCAAGCCCGCACGGCCGGTTTTACCTGCGCGACACAAACGCCAGGGAGGATGTATCGAGGGGTATCTTCAAACCCCCAGACATGATCGCCTGAGAACAGGTTCTCGGTGCTATGGCGCTGCGCCCGTGGCCTGTGCGGCCTCCTCAAAACGGTCTACCTTGCGCAGGGTCTGGAACGCCATCATCCAGCCACCCACCACACCCAGCGTGCACAGGCCACCCACGATGGCGGCGGGCACCACGCCCAGCCATGCGGCGCTGGTGCCCGCGCGGAATTCGCCCAGTTCGTTGGACGAGCCGATGAACAGCATGTTCACCGCGTTCACCCGCCCGCGCATGGTGTCGGGCGTGGAGAACTGCACCAGAGCGCCCCGGATGTACACGCTCACCATGTCGGCCGCGCCCGCCACCAGCAGCGCCGCAAACGACACCCAGAACAGCGTGGACAGCGCAAACACCAGGTTGGCCACGCCAAACACCGCCACCGCGATGAACATGGTGCGGCCCACTTGGCGGTTGAAGGGCCGCATGCTCAGGTACAGCCCGGCGCTGACCTCGCCCACAGCCATGGCACTGCGCAGCGCACCCAGGCCCGCCGGGCCCACATGCAGCACCTCTTGCGCATAGATGGGCAGCAGCGCCACCACGCCGCCCAGCAGCACGGCAAACAGGTCCAGCGAGATGGTGCCCAGGATGATGGGCCGCGTGCGGATGAAGGTGATGCCCGCGCCAAAGCGCTCGAACATCGTGCCTTGCGCGGGGCCGGGTGCCATGGCATGGGCCACCACCACGCGCAGCAGCAGGGCCACCCCGAGCACAAAACACGCGCAGCAGATGGCATAGGTCAGCTCGCCGCCGCCCAGCGCATACAGCAGCCCGCCCAGCAGCGGCCCGCCAATGCTGGCCACACGCATCAGCATGCTGTTGGCGGCGATGGCCTGGGCCAGTTGTGCACGGGGCACGATCTGTGGCAACAGGCTCTGCATGGCCGGGCCCGAGAACGCGCGGGCGCAGCCATAGAGCACCAGCACGGCATAAATGCCCGCCACCCCGCTGCTGCCGTGGCCAGACAGCCACCAGAGCAGGGCACTGCACAGGCCGCCCACCGACCAGGCGATCGCCAGGATGCGCTTGCGGTCAAAGCGGTCGATCAGGTCGCCCGCGGGCAGCAACAAAGCCAGCATGGGCAGAAACTGCGCCAGCCCCACATAGGCCAGCGCCAGCGGCTGCCGCGTCAGGTCGTACACCTGCCAGGCCACCACCACCGCCTGTACCTGGGTGGCGATGACGACCACCACGCGGGCGACCAGAAAGGAGACAAAACCGTTATGGCGATAGACGCTCTGGGAGTCGCTGGCGGCGGGAACAGGCGAAGTGGGCTCGGGAACGGGCATGACAAGGCGTGGGAGCAGAGAGGCGGCCCAGGGCTGCGCGGACCTGGGGAGAACCCTGATGCTAGCGCCCTCGGCGCGGGCGCGCTGTGAAGGCGGGGTAAAGCCCGGCGCCCAGGCGGTGCGCCCGGACCTCAGGTTCTCTGCCGACCTGCCGAAAAGACGACAGAGGCCCTGAAAAGCAGGCCTGCTCCGCCCGTGGCGCCTGTGCGCTGCGCCGATTCACCCCCTGGAGACCAATGGTCGAGCCATGGCGTTGACGATCAACACCAATGTGATGTCGCTGAATGCGCAGCGCCGGCTCGGCAATGCACTGGGCGACCTGGCGACGACCGTGCAGCGCCTGTCTTCGGGCCTGCGCATCAACACTGCCAAGGACGACGCTGCGGGCTTGGCCATCTCGGAGCGTTTTACCTCCCAGGTCCGGGGCATGAACCAGGCGGTGCGCAACGCCAACGACGGCTTGTCGCTGATGCAGACGGCCGAGGGCGCCCTGCAGGGCGTGGCTGCCAGCCTGCAGCGCATCCGCGAACTGGCCGTGCAGGCGGCCAATGACACCAACAGTGCCTCCGACCGGGAGGCCATTCAGGCAGAGGTCTCGCGCCTTGCGCAGGAGATTGACCGCACCGGCCGCACCACTCAGTTCAATGGCATGAACGTGTTCGACACCTCCAGCGCGAGCGTGGTGGGCGATGAAAACCTGCTGGGCGTGTACGACGGCTTGACCAGCGCGGGCAGCTGGCTGGAAAGCAGCGAACAGCTCATCCGCACTTACTACGGCCTCAAGGCCGATGGTGCCAAGCTCGACATCCGCTATACCGGCTACACCGACGGCGCCGGCGGGGTGGCTGCCTATGTGCAAAACACGGGCTATGACGCCAACGGCCGGGGACTGAGTCTGGTGTTGCAGGTGGACATGGCCGACTTTGTGCCCCCCAATCTGCCCAACGGCGGCAACGCGCCGTACTACAACGACCGCATCATCGGCCACGAGATGGTGCACGCCGTGATGGCCCGCAGCACCAACTGGCAGAACCTGCAGGCCGGCAACCTGTGGTTCATCGAAGGCACGGCCGAGTTCATCCAGGGGGCGGATGAGCGGGTCAAGAACGACATCGCTGCAGTGACCACGGCAGGCGTGGTGGCCGCCATCAATGGCCCCACGAACACCAGCGAGTTCTACTCGTCCAGCTATTCGGCGGTGCGCTACATGCATGACCGCATCAAGGCGGCGGGGGGCACAGGGGTCAAGGACGTGCTGACCTACATGAACGCCAACCCGGGCGCCACCCTCGACACCGCCATCGCCAATGCCTCGCACGGCGTGTTTACCAACGCGGCCGATGTCAAAAGCCAGTTCGCCACCAATGGCGCCGCGTTCATCGGCACCTTTGACCTGAACAACGACGACACGGGGGCGATCGGCGGGCTGGATGTGGACGGCGGCGCCGCGCGCAATGCCAAGGCCGCCATTCCCAACATGGGCAGCCGCTCCGGCCAGGATGTGCTGGAGGGGTTCACCGAGTCGTACGAAACGATTGCCAAGAACGCCGGGGCCGTGAGCACCAAAGTGTTCCAGGTCGGCGCCAACGCCAACCAGACGCTGGAGACGCGGGTGGGCGTGATCAGCCTGGGTGCGCTGGGCCTGCGCAACACGCTGGACGTCACGGTGTCGCCCGCACAGGCCATCGTGGCGGTGGACCGCGCGCTGGACTATGTGAGCAGTCAGCGCGCCGTGCTGGGCGCCCAGGCCTCGCGCCTGGAGGCCACCATCGGCAACCTGCAGGTCAGCAGCGAAAACCTGTCGGCCAGCCGCGCGCGCGTGGTGGACACAGACTTCGCAGTGGAAACCGCTTCGCTGGCGCGCCAGCAGATCCTGCAGCAGGCTGGAAACGCCATGGTGGTGCAGGCCAACCAGATGCCCCAGGGCGTGCTGGCCTTGCTGCGCAACTGATCGCCTTCCGCACAGGATCGTCAGCGAGGCGGTGGTGCGCGCCGTTTCCCTGGCGAATCAACGGCGTTGCCGGTGCCGGTAGTGCCAGGGCGCCAAAGGCCGCTTCTGGGACCACAGGCCCGCATGCTGCGCCTGTGCAGAGCGCTGCAAGGGCGCCAGGTGCGGGTAGTGGCTGGCGTAGGGCGTGTACACCCAGGCCATGCCCGCGCGCACCTGTGCCGTGGCGACATCGGTGCCACCACAACGCACCTGCGCCACCATGCGGCCGTAACTGTCCTCATCCACGGGTTGTAGCGTGGCCCGTTGTCGAAAGCACAGCTGTGCCAAGTGCTGCCGCGACTTCTGCCCGAACGCTTGCCGCGACTCGGGCGCATCGATGGCGGCGATGCGCACCTTCACCTGCTGGTAGGCACCAGGTGGTCCGCAGCGGGCAGTGAGGGTGTCGCCGTCGCTGATGGCAACGACCAGGCAAAACAGGGAAGCGAGGGGCACAGGGAGTTTGGGTGTGTGTTTGCAGGCACTGGCGCCAGTGTTTCTTGCAAAAATGGAGCGATTTGGCTGGGTGCGCTACAACAGCATGCTTTTGTAGCTATTAATAGTATAGCGGTGTGCTGCGTGATGACGATGACACGACAAGGGCTGGTATGGGGGCGTGCGCATGCCGCCGCCCTGCGTAGCACCTGGCGGGCCACAGGTCTGCTTTGCTTCAAGGTGTGACCACGCCGTGGTGTGCATGGCATGAAGAATCTGGGGAACCGGGAGCGGTTACTGCCGTCAGACACCCCAGGCGCTGTGACAATGGGTGCATTGTCGAATGCGCTCGCGTCGCGTTTGCTTCGCGCTTGTTATCGTCGGCGATAGCCGCCCACCCCAAGGAGTCCCGGTTTTGCGTTTCCCCTGGTCCACAGAATCCCATGCCCCCCAACCAGCGCCCCTGCGCACCGCTGCAGTGGCCCTGGCCTGTGGCGCGACTTTGGTCATGGCAGGCTGTGCCGGCACAGGGGCCAAGACGTTTGGCGTGCAGGAGAACTTTGGCTCGGTCGCCACGTACTCGCGCCTGTTCGATGCCACGCCGGCCCAGACGTGTGAAGCCTCGCGCCGCGCGCTGCTCAGCCAGGGCTACGTCATCTCGTCCAGCGCGGCCGACCTGGTGGAAGGCAAGAAGAGCTTCCAGCCCGAGCCCGAGTCGCACCTGCAGATGGTGGTGCGCGTGGTGTGTGTGCCCGAGGCCAACGACGGCAAGGTCAGTCTGGGCTTTGTGACGGCCACCCAGGACACCTACGCATTGCGCAAGACCAACAACTCGGCCAGCGTGGGTGTGGGCGCCATCGGCTCGGTGTCGCTGCCGTTCTCATCCAGCAGCGAGTCCCTGGTCAAGGTGGGCAGCGAGACCATTGCCAAGGACACCTTCTACGACAGCTTTTTTGATCTGGTCAAACGCTACCTGGTCATTGACCAGGCGTTGGCGGACTGAGCAGCCCTGGCGGGACAGTCGCCCGCACTCAGGCACTCAGCGGTCGGAACGTGGCGGTACCCGGTAGCGCAGCTCGGCAAACACGCCGCCCAGCGTGGTCACGGATTGCAGTTGCAGCGGCGGCTGCACCACACGGCGCGGAAACAACGGTGTGCCCACGCCCAGCGTGACCGGCGCCACCTGCACGATCAGCTCGTCCAGCAGGCCCGCATCGTCAAACTGCCCCACCAGGTCGCCCCCGCCCACCACCCACACATTGCGCCCTGCTGCGGCCTGCACCATGGCTTGGTGCACGGGGCGCACATCGCCACGCACAAAGCGCACATCGGCGCCCGCAATGCTGCGCAGCGTGCGTGTGCTGAACACCCAGGTGGGCGGTGTGTACGGCCAGGGCTGTCCCGCATCGATGGCATGTTTCAGCATCCATTCGTAGGTGTGTGATCCCATGGCCAGCGCGCCCACGTTGCGGATGAAGTCGGGGTAGCTGGAGCCCTCGATCTCGCCAAACTGCAGCAGCCAGCGCAGGTCATGGTCGGGCGTGGCGATGAAGCCGTCGAGGCTGGATGCGCCGTAGAACTGTGTAATGGTCATGCCCGCGCACTGTAGGGACCGGCTGCTGACAACGTGCTGGCAGCAGGCGCGGGTGGGGTCTGCCCCGTGCATTCATCGGCCAGAGGCCCCAGTGACTCAGGGCAGCTGCACCGTCTCCGCCAGATGCCCGTACACCGCTGCAATGCGCCGCAGGTGCCGCGACTCCGGGTGGGTCAGCAGCCAAAGCTCGGTTTCGCCATCGGCCAGCGCGCCCGTGAGCGGGCGCAGGTCGCTGCGGCCCTGGGCCAGAAAGAGGGGTAGCACCCCCACGCCCATGCCCAGGGCCACCAGTTCCATCACGGTGAGCAGGCTGTTGACGCGGTAGGTGGGCTGTGCCCTGGGGTATTGCTTCTTGCGCCAGCGCACTGAGGGGTGGTCGGGCAGGGCGTCGTCAGGCGCAATCCAGGCGGCGCGGCCCGCCTCCACATCCGACAGGGCCAGGGTGCTGGCGGTGCCTGCGTAGAGGGCCGAGCGGATCATGCCCAGCTGCCGCCCCACCAGGTGCTGTGGCGGGCGCTTGGTCGCGCGCACGGCGATGTCGGTGTCGCGCCGCGTCAGGCTCACCAGCTCGTTGCCGGCGTGCAGCTCGTACACCAGGGCCGGGTGCCGGGGCTGCAGCATCTGCAGGGCCGGGGCGATGAGGCCGTGCAGGATGGTGTCGGTGGTGGAGATGCGCACCGTGCCCGACACCTGTTCGGGCTGCGCCTGTGCGGCAGAGCGCGCGGCCTCCAGAGCGGCTTCCACCCGCTCGGCCTGTTCGGCCAATGCCTGGGCCAGTTCCGAGGGGCGGTAGCCAGCGCGCGACCGGTCGAACAGCGACTGGCCCAGCCCCCGTTCGATGCGCTGGATGGCGCGGAACACCGTGGACGCATCCACACCCAGCCGCTCACCGGCGGCCGCCAGGGTGCCGGTGCGCACCATGGCCAGCAGCACTTCCAGCTCGGCCGCGCCCAGTTGGTATTGCGCTGATGCAACGGTTGATTTCATGGGTGCTTATTTTGTTTGCGTTATTGCAAGCATAGATTCTGCCTGTCGCCGGGCCTTGCCGTGTACCGATGGGTGTCTGTGGCTGCTAGTGGGTAGCAACGGCGACACATTCCAACCGTTTTTACAGAAAGCCCCGTTCCCATGAAGCTCTACTACGCCCCCGGTGCCTGCTCGCTCGCCGTCCACATTGCCCTGCGCGAGGTCGGGGTTGCGTTCGATCTGGTCAAGGTGGACCTGGTGCGCCACACCACCGAGACCGGCGCCAACTATCTCGACATCTCCCCGCGCGGCTATGTGCCCCTGCTGGAGCTGGCCGACCAGTCGCGCCACACCGAAGCAGCGGCGCTGCTGCAGTACGTGGCCGACCTGGACCCGGCGCGCGCACTCATCGGCCAGCCCGGCTCCAGCGAGCGGCTGTCCGTGCTGGAATGGCTCACCTTCGTCAGCACCGAACTGCACAAGGGCTTCAGCCCCTGGCTATGGCACAAGGAGACGGCCGACTCCACGCGCCAGGCCGTCAAGGCCAAGCTGGCCGTGCGTTTTGCCGAGATGGATACCGTGCTGTCGCGCAGCGATTTTCTGGTAGGCGGCTACAGCGTGGCCGATGCGTATGGCTTCACCATCGTCAACTGGTCCCACCTGCTGGGCATCCCGCTTACCGCCTACCCGCACCTGCAGGCCTGGATGGCACGCGTGGCGGCCCGCCCGCAGGTGCAGGCTGCGCTGCGGGCTGAGGGGTTGTTGTCGTGATGGCCCAGACCACAGCGCCCGCTGCGCTCACTCTGGTCTCGCACGCGCTGTGCCCCTATGTGCAGCGCGTGGCCATCGTGCTGCACGAAAAGGGCCTGGCGTTCGAGCGCCGCACCATCGACCTGGCCCGCAAGCCCGACTGGTTCCTGGCCCTCTCGCCGCTGGGCAAGACCCCGGTCCTGCAGGTGCGCGGCCAGAGCCTGTTCGAGTCGGCCGTGATCTGCGAATACCTGGACGAGGTGGCCATGCCCGTGCTGCACCCGCCAGATCCGCTGCAGCGCGCACGCCACCGGGCTTGGATGGAGTTTGGCTCTGCGGTGCTGAACACCATCGGCGCCTTCTACGCCGCAGCGGATGAGGCCACGCTGCAGGCCCGCGCGCAGGACCTGCGCAGCCGCTTCGTGCAGATCGAAGAGGCCCTGGGCCAGCGCAGCGTGCCGGGGCCGTACTTTGCCGGGCCGGACTTTGGCATGGTGGATGTGGTGTTCGGCCCGGTGTTCCGGTACTTCGACGTCATCGACACCTTACCGGGCGTGGATGGCCTGGGGCTCTGGCACGGCTTGCCGCTGGTGCAGCAGTGGCGGGCTGCGCTGGCGGCACGCCCTTCGGTGCAGCAGGCCGTGGGTGCGGACTATGCCGAGGGCTTGCGGGCCTTTTTGCGCGCGCGTGGGTCAGCCCTGTCGCGGCGCATGCAGGCGGTGGCCGCGTAGACCCCGCACGCCTGCCAGCTCAATCCGCCCAGGTGCCCGGCGCCAGCCCGTCCAGCGTGTACGGCCCGATGGCCGCGCGGATCAGCCGCAGCGTGGGGTGGCCCACGGCGGCCGTCATGCGGCGCACCTGGCGGTTGCGGCCTTCGCGGATGATGAGCTCGATCCAGGTGGTGGGGATGGCCTTGCGCTCGCGGATGGGCGGGGTGCGGTCCCACACCGCAGGGGCGGGCTCCAGCAGCCGCGCGCGGGCGGGCAGGGTGGGGCCGTCGTTCAGCACCACGCCACTGCGCAGCGCGGCCAGCGCGGCCTCATTGGGGATGCCCTCCACCTGCACCCAGTAGGTCTTCTCCATCTTGAAGCGCGGGTCGGCAATGCGGGCCTGTTGCTTGCCGTCGTTGGTCAGCAGCAGCAGCCCTTCGCTGTCGGCGTCCAGCCGCCCGGCCACGTACACGCCGGGCAGGTCGATGTAGTCCTTCAGGCCCTGCCACTTGCCCTCGGGCGTGAACTGGCTCAGCACGCCGTAGGGTTTGTTGAAACGGATCAGGCGCGAGGTCATGGGGCTGGTTTCAAGCAAAAAGGGCCGGATGCGCTAGTGCAATATGCGCTGGGTGCTATCAATTGCATAGTAATGAAGCCCTGCGCCATCACGCCGGCACGAACAGCGCCGGGTCCACCATGGTGCGGTTCAGCATCACGCCCCAGTGCAGGTGCGGGCCGGTCACGCGGCCGGTGGCGCCCACCTTGCAGAACGCGTCGCCCGCCTGCAGTACATCGCCCACGCGCACCTCCATGCTGCTCAGGTGGCAGTACATGGTGAGCAGGCCCTGGCCGTGGTCCAGCCACACCGTGCCGCCGTTGAAGAAGTAGTCGCCCACGTCAATCACCCGGCCCGGCAGCGGCGCCACGATGGGCGTGCCGGTGGCGGCGGCAATGTCCATGCCGCTGTGCGGATTGCGCGGCTGGCCGTTGAACACGCGGCGCAGCCCGAACGAGCTGGACCGCCGCCCCGGCACGGGCACGCGCATGCGCAGCGATGCCAGCGCCACTCCGGCGGGCTGCTCGGTGAAGGTGGCCATCACCTGGGCCTGGTGGTCGCGCTCGCGCTCGTAGCGGGCCTGGTCCTCGGGCGAGAGGTCCACCGTGCGGGGCGACACCTTCAGGTGCTGCTCCTTGTATTGCTTGGGGGCCACGCTGTAGTGCACCAGGCGCGGGCTGCCGCCGCCCTCGGGCAGCACGCTGATGAATGCATCGCCCGGCGCCGCCGCCAGTGGAATGCCCACGATGGCCGTCCACTCGATGGCATCGCCCACCACCCGCAGCGGCACATCCACCTCGCCCTGGCGCACCTGCGCCACCGGCCGCGTGGCCGCCGGGCCCAGCGACAGCCGTGCCACGCCCCCGGGCACCTGTAGCGCCTGGGGCCACACCGTGGGCGCGGGTGGCATAGGCTTGGCATGCAAAGGGGCCACCAGGGCAGGCTGCACGAGCAGGCCCGCCGTGCCGATCAAGGCGCTGCGGCGGGTGATGGAGAGGGCGGGGCGGGCGGAAGCAGGGCGGGCAGATTCAGACACGGCAGAGGAAGGCATGAACAAAAACAAAGTGGCTGCGCGAGGGACTGGTACGGGTGCAAAGCGCCCCGCTGTCGCGGCCGACAAGGGCGATTGTGCCCCCGGTGTTGGCGGCGTCCGCCTACATCGCGCCTGCATGTCGGCACCTACCATCGCGCCATGCCACCCGCCGCCCCTCGCCGCCGTTCCACCATGCTCACTGTCTTGCTCACGGCCCTGGCCACGGGGGCCCTTGTCTTGTTGGCACTCAACTTCACGGCGGGCGAGAAAAAAGTCCAGCAACAGCTGCCGCGCCTGTACAGCGCCGCCCACCCGCAGTTCGAGCGCGCATTGGGCAGCCTGCTGGGCCCGGGCATTGTGGGCGGCAATGCGGTGACGGAGCTGCTCAACGGCGACCAGATCTTTCCGCCCATGCTGGCCGCGATCAAATCCGCTCAGAAAAGCGTCACCTTCGAAACCTACATCTACTGGTCGGGCGACATCGGCAAGCAGTTTGCCGACGCCCTGAGCGAGCGCGCCCGCGCCGGTGTGCCCGTGCATGTGCTGCTCGACTGGGTGGGCAGCGCCAAGATGGAAGAGAGCTATCTGGCCGAGATGAAGGCGGCCGGGGTGTTGATTGAAAAGTTCCACAAACCCCACTGGTACAACCTGGCCCGGCTGAACAACCGCACCCACCGCAAGCTGCTGGTGGTGGACGGGCAGGTGGGCTTTACCGGCGGCGTGGGCATTGCCCCGGCATGGACGGGCCACGCGCAGGACCCCGACCACTGGCGCGACTCGCACTACCTGGTGCGTGGCCCCGTGGTGGCGCAGATGCAGGCCACGTTTCTGGACAACTGGCTCAAGGTCACCGGCAAGGTGCTGCATGGCGAGGCGTACTTTCCGGCCATCGCACCAGCGGGTGCGCAAAAGGCGCAGATGTTCTCCAGCTCGCCATCGAGTGGCAGCGAGAGCATGCAGCTCATGTACCACCTGGCCATCACGGCAGCCGAGCGCAGCATCGACCTGTCGGTGGCGTACTTTGTGCCCGACGACCTGACCCGCAAGCTGCTGATGGATGCGCTGGCACGCGGCGTGCGCGTGCGCCTGGTTACCCCCGGCGAGCACACCGACACTGAAACGGTGAAGGCCGCATCTCGCGCCACCTGGGGCGAGCTGCTGCAGGCCGGGGCGGAGATCTACGAATACGGGCCCACCATGTACCACTGCAAGGTCATGATCGTGGACCAGTTGCTGGTGTCGGTGGGCTCCACCAATTTTGACAACCGCTCGTTCCGCCTGAACGACGAGGCCAACCTGAACGTGTACGACGCTGCCTTTGCACAGCGCCAGACTCAGGTATTTGAAGACGACATCCGACGGTCACGCCGCGTGACCTACGAAGCCTGGCGGGACCGCCCGCTGCGCGAGAAAGTGCACGAGACCTTGACCGGCTGGATGCGGTCGCAGCTGTGACGATGTTTGAATGAAATCAGCCGCTGGCGCCAGTGAACAATGCGCCAGGTGCTATCAAAAGTGTAGTTGCTGGTAGTGGATGCGCGGCGGCGGTTGCGGTGCGCCGCCGGGGCAGTTTTTGCCCTGGCGGGCATCTCCGCCGTGCTTATGGATCAGTGCGTCACGAACTCGTAGGTCACGGCTTCGCTGTCCACCATGTCGAGGATGTCGTCCAGCACGTCTTCGTCTTCGGTGCTGGCCCACAGGTCTTCGGGGTCTGTGGCAAACAGGGGTTCGATGGCGATGTCCATGAACTTGCCATCGGGCAGCTTGATGACCGGCGTGCCCTCGGAGGTATCGACCAGCTCCCAGTTGTCGGGCACGGTCATTTCGAGCTGGATGGTGACGTTGAGTTTTTTCATGGCGAATCCTTGTTGCAGAACCAGCCAGGGTAACCCAGTTTGGTGCCAGATGGATGTCTGGCGCCGAACGGATATGCCTAATGCGCTATAAAAATTAGAGCATCCGAAGGATTCTCCACTGCAGGCGCTCATGCCTGCGCCGGGCGAACTGCGTGCTCTCGCGTCTGGCATAGGCTTTGCGTCATGCAGGGCGCAACATGTCGCGATGCAGACCGTGGGCCGCCGATGTGCCCTTGTACTGCGCGCCATTTGCTGTAACGTGTCTGGCCCAGGCCCCTGTGCGTCCGCATTCGCTGCGGGCCACGGAAATGCCTGTTTTTGTCCCATCTTCTGACCTACTGGAGAACCTGCCCATGATCATCAAGAAAACCCTGGCCCTTGCCGCAGCCGCCGCCGTGGTCGCCAGCCTCGCCTTCAGCCCGGCCGCGCAGGCGGGCCCCCGGCTCGACAAGATCATGGAGGCCAAGGTCATCCGCGTGGGCACGCCCGGCGACTACCGCCCGTTTGCCATCAAGACCGACGCGGGCTACAGCGGCCACGACATCGATGTGATCGAAACCATGGCCAAGGAGCTGGGCGTGAAGATCGAATACGTGCCCACCACCTGGCCCAACCTGGTGAAGGACCTGCAGGGCGACAAGTTTGACGTGGCCGTGGGCGGCATCACCCGCAACGTCAACCGCATGCGCATTTTTGACATGCTGCCCGGCTACGCCCCGTTCGGCAAAGTGGCCCTGGTGCGCGCGGCCGACAAGGCCAAATACACCAGCGTGGACGCCATGAACCAGCCCACCGTGCGCGTCATCAAGAACCCCGGCGGCACCAACGAAACCTATGTGCTGGCCAACCTCAAGGCCGCCCAGGTCAGCACGCACGACAAGAACGCCGAGATCCCCGCGCTGATCGCCGATGGCAAGGGCGACGTGATGATCACCGAGACGTATGAAGCCCTGCACTACGCCAAGGCCGACCCGCGCCTGCACGCCGCATTTGTGGATGCACCGCTCACGCCCAAGAACTACCTGGGCTTCATGTTGCCCACCGACGACGCCGACTACGTGCGCGTGATGGGCTTTGTGTGGGGCCTGGTGGACAGCCGGGGCACCATCAAGCAGGCCGCTGACAAGTGGTTGAAGTGACGGCTTCGAAGTGACTTGGATCTGGCGCAGTGGACCTGTGGGTTACTCGCCCGGAATCTCCGGCTCCACCAGCAGCGCCAGCAACTGCAGCGACTCCTGCCAGCCCAGGTAGCACATCTCGGTGGGGATCACCGCCGGGATGCCTGCCTGCACGATGGACACCTCGGTGCCCATCATCACTTTTTTGAGCTGGATGGTGGTGCGCATCTCGCCGGGCAGGTTGGGGTCGTCAAACCGGTCGGTGTGCACGATGCGCTCGCCCGGCACCAGCTCCACATACTCGCCGCCAAACGCGTGCGTGCCGCCGCTGCTCAGGTTGGTGAACTGCATGCGGTAGCTGCCGCCCACGCGCGCGTCCAGGCTCAGCACCCGGCCGGTAAAGCCATGGGGCGGCAGCCATTTGCACATGGCGTCGGCATCCAGAAACGCGCGGTAGATGCGCTCGGCCGGTGCGCGCAGCACACGGTGCAGGGTGACGGTGCCGGTGGCGGCGGAGGGGTTGGGGGTGGGGGTGGTCATGCAGGGTCTCCTTGCGGGAATCGGGGTGGATGGATGGCAGCGTGCGCCCCAACGCCATGGCGGTCAATGGCCTGGGGCGTCAACGCGTTCACACCTCTACGACGAACGGGCCGGTGCGTTTTCGACAGCCGGCCCTTTGCATCACCACATTTTTTTGTGGCGCCGGCTCAGGCGGCGATGGTGCGCACCGCAAAGCGCTCGCTGCCCTGCGCCCAGGCCAGCAGCCGGTCGATGTTGGGGTGCTTGCCCGGAAAGGCGCGCGCATCCGCCACATGCTCCGCATACCACTCCAGCCCCAGGCTGGCGGCTGCAGGCGTGATCTGCCCGCCATACAGAGCCGCCAGCGCGGCATACACCACCAGCGACCCGGTCTGGCCGGGCTTGTTCTCGATGGTGGCCAGCACCTGGCCGTCTGCGCCCAGCAGTTGCAGGGAGGCGAGGTGGCTGGCGGAGGGGAGTTGCTTGAGGCGGTCTGCGAAGTTCATGGCAATCAAATTCAGGTGAAATGGGCCGCAAGCGCTAGAAGATCATGCGCGAGCAGCTATAAAAATGTGAGTAACGGAATCAGCGGGGCGGAATCTTAAAGGATGCGCGGAGGGGTCAAGACTTTGAACAGGCTCTGACTTTTGAACACACGCTCACGCCTGCCACACCCCAAACCCGGCCGAGCGCAGGTCGATGCCGATCTCGATCTCCCGGTCCACCGCCTCTTCGTAGGTCATGGGGTTGAAGCCCTCGTACAAGTCCGGCAGCAGCCGCAGGCCGTACTGCGTCACAAACCGGTTGGCCTGGATGCCCGCCTTGTGCTTGTCAAACCGCACATCCGGGTCCAGCCCCGTCATGCCCACGTACACGCAGGGCTTGCCGTCGATGTAGCCGGGGTTGCACTTGCGAAAGCGCGGCTCCAGCAGCACGTCTTTGGAGAGCTCGACCACATAGACGTGGTGGTGGGGCTTGCGGCGGCGCATGGGGGCTGGTGGGGTGGGGCGGTGTGGGGTTGGGCCGCTTTATGCAGTCCGTCTGGCGGGCTACTCGTCGTCCTCGTCCGCCAGCCCGTCATCCCGCAGGCGCCGGTCCAGCTTGCCGCGCAGCGCATCGGCGTCTTGCAGGAACTGGTCCACCGGCACCGCAGGGGCCACGCGCAGGGTGGGAGGGAACAGGCTGCTCATGTACAGCTCGCTGCCCAGCCGCATGCGATTGAGCCACTGCGCGCCCAGCCACGACGGCACGCCCAGCAGCACCACAGCCGCCATGGCCCAGGCCAGGCCCACGCGGCGGCGGGGCAGCACGGTGGCCAGGTGGGCGTACAGCGCGCCGGCCAGCACCAGCACCATCAGCACCGGGGCAAACCGCGACAGCGACTCCAGCGAAAACGTGAACGCCGTCAGATAGCTCAGCAGCTGCACCGCGTCGGCCACCAGCACTGCGGCGCACGCGATGCGCACGTGGCGCCAGAACCGCAGCTGGCTGCCAAACAGCTTGTTGGCCACAGCCCATGCGCCCGACCACAAGGTCACCACGGCCAGCGTGGTCAGCAGCAACAGGGGCAGCGCCTTCAGGTACTGCGCGGCGTCGCGGGCCTCCAGCCACGACTCTCCCAGCCCGGCCAGCAGCACCAGCACCGCCAGCGCGGCCGTGGTGCCCACCGTGCGCCATGGAAACTGCGGCAGCGCCTGCTCCTCGGCGATGGGCGCATCGGCCAGGCGCAGGTGGAGGTGGGTGTGGCCCAGGTCGATGGGCGTGCCATCGGGCCAGTCAAAGCGCTCTCCCTGCGCATGCTGCTTGCGCTGCAGGCGTGCACCGTTGCGTGTCTCCAGCACCTCCACCTGCACGGTGCGGGGCTCGTCCACCGCGCGGTCAATGCGCAGGTGCCGGGGCGCCACAAAGGGGTCGTCCAGCACCAGGTCGCAGTCCAGCGCGCGGCCCACCGTCACGGGCCAGCGGGTGATGGGTGCACGCGCCAGCAGCGCGCCGTGGCGGTCAAACGCCTCGATCAGCCCCAGGGTGGTGGTTGGCATCGCGCTCATGGTGCGGCCTCCCAGCGAAAGGCCTTGAGGTAGTGGCTGGCCAGCTTCATGCCGTTGTCAAACGCAATGCCTTGCACATCCAGGCGGCCCAGCACGCCCTGCGTGGGCTGGTTGACCGAGGTGGCCAGCACCGTCATGTTGTACAGGCCGGTCAGCTTGCGGTAGGCCGACAGGCACACCACCGCGCGCAGCGGCACGCTGCCGGGGTCCACAAACCGCTCGGTGCATTCGGCCGCCGTCTGGTGGCGGTTGCCGCGTGTGGGCAGGCGCTCATTAGCAAAACTTTGCGAGTACATGCGGGCAAACCGGGCGGCGCCCAGCGTGGGGGCGTTGTAGGCCTCGTACGACAGGCGCACTGCGCCGGTGCTGAAGTCGCCCGCCACCACATCGCTGTCGGCCTGGCACTGCGTGCGCTCCAGGTTCAGCCCAGGGAAGGCCGGGTCACGCCCCGATCCCCAGCACCGCGCCAGCGCATCGTCGGGCACGGGCAGGCGGTAGTTGCCATGGCGCTGCTCGCGAAACGGCGCTTTCAAAAACCGGTCCGTCAGCAGTTGCTGGTGCTCCATCAGCTGCCGCGTCATCTCGGCATGTGCGGCCTGCGTGATGGGCTGGGCGTTGGCTGCGCGCTGCACCAGCGCCTGCGCAAACTCGGCCGGTATCAAGAAGCTCACCTGCTCGCCATCAAGCCGCTTGGCCACGTTGACGCCGAGCACCCGGCCTGCGTCGTCCACGGCGGGGCCGCCGCTCATGCCGGGGTTGAGCGCGCCGCCAAAAAAGATGCGCGGGTAAAAGCTGCGCTTGACCAGGCCGTTGTAGGTGCCCTCGGTCACGGCAAAGCCGATGTCCAGCGGGTTGCCCAGCGAGTAGATGCGCTCGCCCTGCGCCAGCGCGTCGGTGGTGGGCCGAAAGCCCAGCACCGGCGCCGCTGCCGTGCGCCCCTTGGCGCGCAGCACGGCCAGGTCGCGCTGCACGTCAAACGCCAGCAGCTCCACCTCGCCCTCCTGCCCCTCCATCGTCACGTACACGCCCCGGTAGCGCTCGGGCTCCAGCGCGAGCTGGCTGGCCACGTGAAAGTTTGTGACGATCAGCCCATCGGCCGACACAAAAAAGCCCGAGCCAATCGACGCTTGCGTGTTGGCGTTGCGCAGCAGCGTGCGGATCTGCACCAGCTTGTCGCGCGACAGCTCGTAAATGCGCCGCGCGTCGCGCGACAGCAGGGCTGCATCGGCCGCTGTGGGCGCGGCGGCTGCAGCGCCCCCCGGTGTGGGCGCTGTGCCATCCACAGGGGCACTGCCCGCCGGGCGCATGGCCGGGGTGCTGGCAGCTGCGGGTTGGGGAGCGGGCTGTGCGTGCGCCAGCGCACACAGCAGCAAAAGCAGCGACGAGGTCGCCAGCCGCAAGGGCCGAATCGAAGGGAAGGGCATCGCGGTATTCTATGAACGCCCTGCGACAAGCCTTAGAGCGGCTAACAAAACTCTTCTGGCGTCGTTGCTGTGTCTTGTCGTACTGCTCGTACTGCCTGCGACACAGCGCCTAGCCAGAACCGCTTCGCTGAGTTTTGTTAGCCGCTCTTATTGGCGTTGTCCATTCCGTTGGCCCCGCTTGCCGCCGGGCCTGCCATTCACCTGCCACTCCATCCCACGCACCCATGCAACCCACCCACACCTATCCCATCGGCACGCCAGGCCAACCCTGGGGCGCTGCAGAACGCGAGCAGTGGCGCGCACGCCAGGTGCGCCAGCGCAGCTACGCCGACGACGTGCTCATGGCCATCGAGGCACTGCGGGGCCGGTTTGACGTGGAGATGTATGGCGACGTGATTTATGCCGACGCACAGCACCCGGCAGAGCGCTTTCCCCTGCGGGCCCTGCGCAGCCGCTATTGGCAGCCCGGCCTGCCCACCGTGCTGGTGACCGGGGGAGTGCACGGCTACGAAACCAGTGGCGTGCACGGCGCGCTGCGGTTTGTGGACACGCAGGCCGAGCGCTTTGCCGGCCGCGCCAACCTGCTGGTGGTGCCGTGTGTGAGCCCCTGGGCGTACGAGCGGTTTCAGCGCTGGAACTTCGACGCCATCGACCCCAACCGGTCGTTCCGCGAGGGCTCGCCCGCGCAGGAATCCGCAGCCCTCATGCGCCTGGTGGCGCCACTGCACGGCCAGTTTGCCGCCCACATCGACCTGCACGAAACCACCGACACCGACGAATCCGAATACCGCCCCGCCGTGGCCGCGCGCGACGGCAAGGTGTTCGAGCCCGGCAGCATCCCCGACGGCTTTTACCTGGTGGACGACACCGACAACCCGCAGCCCGCCTTCCAGCAAGCCATCATCGAGGCCGTCAGCCGCGTTACGCACATTGCGCCAGCGGACGAGAAGAACGAAATCATCGGCACGCCCGTGGTGGCGCCGGGCGTCATCCACTACCCGATGAAGCAGTGGGGCCTGTGCGCGGGCATCAGCGGCGCGCGCTACACCACCACAACGGAGGTCTACCCCGACAGCCCCCGCGCCACGCCCGAGCAGTGCATTTATGCACAGGTGGCGGCGGCCTGTGCGGCGGTGGAGTTTGTGCTGGCCGACGCGCAACTCTGAGAGTTGCGGCCCTGTGCGGCGCGGCTTCGTATTTTTGGTGCTTTCTTGGCGCTCGTTACCCAGCGCTTCCCAACGCGCCCATCAGCCGGGCACTCACCTCGGCCTCATCGAGCGTCGCGAATGCCATGTTGTGCTGCTCCGTCAGCGGCCCATGGCCCGGCTCCATGCGACCTGCGGCGTCGTAGCCCATGGCCTTGAACTTCCAGACCCCGCCGACCAACTTGAGCGAGCCCACATGCGCGCCATCGGTCGTGTGCACGGACACTACGGCGGCGTTGATGGGCACCAACTGCAACGGGCCTGCCACCGGGCCGGGCGGTATGTGAGCGAAGGTGGGGTGTTTCAATCCTGCTCTTCCAGCAGAGTCTGTACCGCGCGCAGCAAGGCGGGCAGCGCCGTTTGGGTGATGTTCCACACGGTACCCAAGTTCACCGTGGCGTAGCCGTGGATGAGTTGGTTGCGAAACGCCACGATCTGCGCCAGGTCAGGTATGCGGGCGGCCATGGCCGTATCCAGCTTGGACAGTTGGTTGAGTGCTTCGCCAATGATTTCAAACTTGCGCTCTACCGCCGCCTGGGCCATGGCGTTGGCGCCATAGGCTGCTGCATCCATGCCATGGGTAAAAGACTCAATGGCGGCAGCTGCCTCGCGCACATCCCACAAAAAGGCGCGCGGGTCACGCTGCATACACAGCCTCGCGGTGGCGGTTGATGTTGGCTAGCACGTACGGGTTGCGCACAGCGCCGGGTTCCACCAGGTCCACGCCCCGGCCGAGCAGGGCTTCCAGATCGGCTTTGGCTCCAAAAATGGAGTGGAGCCCGGGTTCAACACCCGGAGCAAACTCCACCAGAAAGTCGGCGTCGCTGTGGGCGGGGTCAAAGTCACTGGCCCGTGCTGCCGAGCCAAACACCTCCAGCCGCCGAATGCCGTAGCGCTGGCAGATAGCGGCAATGCCGGTGCGGTATTGGGCGATGGCGGGATGCATGGGCGCAGTTTAATCGAGCACCTCATTGACCACCATATTGGCCTGTAGTGCTTGTTTGATAAGCGGGAAGTGCTATGAAGAATATAGCGAATTAGTGCAATGCCTAAAACGATGACCCCGGTTCGCTCAAAAACGCCAGCTCTTCGGCCGTGGAGGTGCGGCCCAGCACCGCGTTCCGGTGCGGGTAGCGCCCAAAGCGGTCGATGATGGCCTTGTGGCGGCGCTCAAAGTCCAGGTTGTTTTCCATGCCCGGCTGCGCAAACAGGTCAAGCGCTTGTTCATGAATCACGGCAGATTCGCTGTGCATGTACGGCATGTAGGCAAACACGCGCTGCGCCGTGGGCAGGCTGCGGTCCTGCCCGCTGGCCACCAGCTCTTGCGCCAGGGCAAGGGCCAGCGCGTCTTGCGCAAAGGCGCGGGCGGTGTCGCGGTACACATTGCGCGAGAACTGGTCCAGCACCAGGATTTCTGCCAACCGGCCTTCTGGGGTGGCGCGCCAGGTGAACAGTTCGCAGCAGGCAGCGGCCTCCAGCGTGGGGCCAAAGCGGGTGCGGATGGATGCGTCGAGGGCAGCGTCTTTGGCGAAGTGCTGCTGGGGCGTGAGTTCGGTGAACCAGAACTGGAGGACGTTTTGAGGCTGCATTCCACGAGGATAGCGCTGTAGCATGCGACCCAGGAGGGACAGTTCATTGGCTAACGGCAACAACCAAAAACTCGCAGTTCTCATTGATGCAGACAATGCGCAAGCGTCCGTCATCCAGGAGCTTCTGGCCGAAGTATCCCGTTATGGCACGGCCACCATCAAGCGCGCTTATGGGGACTGGACCACGACCAATTTGAAGGGCTGGAAAGAAGTGCTGCACAAGTTGGCGATTCAGCCTATCCAGCAGTTCAGTTACACCAGCGGTAAAAACTCCACGGACGCATCGCTCATCATCGACGCGATGGACGTGCTGCATGACAACACGGCGGATGGTTTCTGTTTGGTCAGCAGCGACAGCGATTTCACCCGCTTGGCTACCCGCATCCGGGAGGAAGGTAAGGTGGTTTACGGATTTGGCGAACGCAAGACGCCGGAAGCGTTTGTCGCTGCGTGCGACAAATTCATCTACACCGAAATCCTCAGGACAGAGCCCACGCCAGCCAAGGATGCGCCCAAGGAGGAGGCGGTTGCGGTGGCCGATGTGCGGACCCTAAAGCCCTTGATCATTGCGGCCATCGATGCCAATGCGCGCGAAGACGGTTGGGCTGCGTTGGGTGGGGTAGGGAGCCACATCAGCAAGATCAACTCCGCTTTTGACGCCCGCAACTACGGCTTTAAAAAGCTCAGTGAATTGGTGCGTTCGCTGACCTATCTGGAGGTCAAAGAGCTGCCACTCGTCAGGCCGGACGGGGTGACCGTGTCGAATGTGCAAATCCGGATCAAACGGGTTGCGTAGGCATTTTTGGCGAGTTGCTTTGTATGGACGCGCGGGCCGCTGAACTCCTCGCGGAGCGCGCCGCCATGCCCAGCCAATTCACAGTCACAGACAAAATCGGCATCTATCCATTGATAGATAAGGGTTACCAGATATCGAAATGAAAGCAAGCTAAAGCGAAGTTGCTGCTACTTGCGCCCGCAGCGGGTGCGCCCGGCTCATACAGTGATCGCCTCGCGCAGCACCTGGTCCCGAAAGCTGGCGGGCAGGCTGTTGGGGGTGAGTACATCCACCTCTATTCCCAGCAACTGCTTCAGTTCGAACCGGATCGCGCCAATGTCCATCAGCGTGGTTTGCGCGGTGGGCTCCACCAACAGATCGAGGTCGCTGTCGGCTGTGTCGTCTTCGTGCAGCGCCGAGCCAAACACCCGCACGCTGCTCACACGGTGGCGCAGTGCGATCTCGCGGATTTGCGAGCTGTGGAGTGAGAGGGCTTTGGAGGGGCGCATGTTCTGGATTCTATCGGCGCGACTATTTTTTGGCGAAACTGATCCTTAAGGCAGCTAATATCTAGCAAGGCTCCTGCTTTGGGTGACACCGACTTCACCTCAATAATTTATCTGAAAATGAATAATATCTACTTGAGTCTTTCAGCGCTGCCTGAACGATTTGCGCAGAGTCTGGGTTCTGGTTAGACACCGCCTTGTGAACTAAGAGGCTCCAGATATATTCTGATCGCTCTCTAAGTAGATCGATTCTTGAGTTTAGGCCAAAAACTTCGATAGCCAGCTTGCCTCTGGCTGTTTTTCCGCTAACCAAGGCAAACCTGCTCTTCAAGTCAAAGATGAAATCTAGATGTAGAGATGGGTCTTCAACTGATGGGTCAATTAATGGATCTCCGCTGGCTGTGCGGTGAAAGATTTTGCCTTTGTGACTAGGGTTGTTGCAAATTGGACATGAAAGTAATAAGTTGGTCCATTTGTAGGTAAGAGAGATGTAAATGTTTTTTGGTCGAAAATGTTCAATATGAGGTGTAGCTACTGCTCCGATTTTTGATTCGCAGAAAGCACATTTTCCATGAAACATGTTATTTAAAGAATCTCTGATACTTTTGTGTGCGTATCTGCCTTGGCGCGATTTGAAGAGTGCCTCATCTTTTTTCGTCCTGGCTTCTCGGAGCTCGGTTACCCAGCGCGTTTCATTTTTGATTAAAATGTTTGGAGTGGGTGTTCTAGCTACGAATTGCATTATTGGCGCTTTCCAATTGTTTTATTATTTTTTTTTGAATATCTTCTGATGCGTCGGGTAGTTGAAATGGGTTGTGTTCATCCACGAAAAGGGTGAGTTGTCGATATTCTTCTTCTTCTTTTTGTGATCGAGATGTGTCCGCTATAGAGAGTTCTGCGAGTCTTTTGAGCTTGTGCTCGGTCTCTGGAGAGTATGTTGACAAAAATCCAAATGCTTCGCTTTGGAGTATGTCATCTACACTCATTGCAAATAAACTCTGAGTTATAGGTATTGGGGATGATCCATTTTGTAAAAGTTTAATTGTCAATGAGTCTTCGCCGGCTCCTGCTGCAACCATGGGGCTGTGTGTTGTAACAATAAATTGAATATTTGGGAATTGCTTTCGTAGCCAGCCTGCAATATTTCTTTGCCAAACGGGATGAAGATGTATATCTAGCTCATCAATTAAGACGACACCCGTTTCATGTAGAGGATTATTGCTTTGAGGGTAGGCGGTAATTAGCCGCCAAACCAAATCGCCTGCAAGAGCAAGAACGCTCCTGTAGCCATCACTCAGGCCTGTTGTGGGGACCTTTGTGCCATTCACATCAAATAAAATTCTTGCTTCGGCGTCTATGGAATCATAGCGGACTCCTGTGGGTAGTAGGGCATTAATGGCCGTTACTCCCATTTCTCGCAGACGCTTAGCATTAGTGTCGTTTTCTTTTGCCTCTCGGTAGTCCAGATAAACGATCCATTGCTGAAATGCTGCCAGTCCGTCTTCCTCCTGAAATTGACTCAGAAAGTTCGTGAATCGCGATGGTGTGTCTAGTGTCGGAACTATCGCTTGATTTGATCTTGTAAGTCTTCTGAATGCCCCGTAACCAGCGGCGAACCAGCCGTCACTTTGTGGGGAAAATGCATTTTGTCTGAGCCAGGATAGGGTTTTGTCGGCTGATTCATGAATCCCAGGTTGGGTATGAATTTTGTTTCTGATTGTTATTGGTTTTCTACCTGATATGTGTAGTGAATAGCCAAAAGCCATTCGTTTCTTATGTTCTCCAAAAACCCCTGAGTCGTTATCATCTTTGTGTATTCGGATGGATATTTTTCCGGCTGTATCTTCACTCTTTAGCCATCCGATCGGTCTAG
>NZ_JAOBSQ010000043.1:0-30748 GCF_025246485.1 Acidovorax sp. K2F | reverse complement strand
CTAGGCGACAGTTGAGATGCAGACTCCGGGCCTGCCAAAAGCAGCGCGAGTGCCTGAAGAATGGTTGTCTTTCCACTGCCATTTTCGCTAAGTAGAGTGATCCACCGAGGACGCTCTTGGGTTTTTGTTGAAAATTTCAATGTGCATTTTTCAAAGCATTTGATATTTTCGAGAGTTAATTCTTCAACCCACATGCTGCATCCTTGATATTGGGGAGTGGAAATAAAATCTGTGGGTTACTTCCCCCACGAATCCTTCAACCCCACCGCCAAGTTAAACACCGGCTTCTCCGCCCGGTGATCCACCCGGTCCGCCACAAAGTACCCGTGCCGCTCAAACTGGAACTTGTCGTCCGGCTTGGCATTGGCCAATGACGGCTCCACGATGGCGGTCACCACCTTCAGGCTGTTCGGGTTCAGGCTTTCGATGAAATCCTTGCCGCCCGCGTCGGGGTGGGCGTCCAGGAACAGGCGGTCGTACATGCGCACTTCGGCGTTCACGCCGTCGGCCACGCCTACCCAGGTGATGGCGGCCTTGACCTTGACGCTGTCGGCGCCAGGGGTGCCGCTCTTGGTGTCGGGCACCACGGTGGCCAGCACTTCGGTGATGTTGCCGTCAGCGTCTTTGGTGCAGCCGGTGCATTCAATGACGTAGCCGCCCTTCAGGCGCACCTTGTTGCCGGGGAAGAGGCGCTTGTAGCCCTTGGGGGGCACTTCTTCAAAGTCTTCGCGCTCGATCCAGACTTCCTTGCCGATGGTGAAGTGGCGCACGGGGATTTCCACCCCTTCCGCGACGCCTTGTGTCGCTTCATGGTTCTGGTGGGGCAGGGCGGGCAGGCTGCAGGGCTCCAGGTGGCCGGCACCCATCACGTCGTCCCAGTTGGTGAGCACCAGCTTGACGGGGTTGAGCACGGCCATGCCGCGGTGGGCCTTCAGCTCCAGGTCTTCGCGCAGGCAGCCTTCCAGGGTGCTGTAGTCGATCCAGCTGTCGGACTTGGTGACACCGATGCGCTCGGCAAAGGTCTGGATGGCGGCGGGGGTGTAGCCACGGCGGCGCAGTCCCACGATGGTGGGCATGCGGGGGTCGTCCCAGCCGCTGACCTTGTGGTCGTACACCAGCTGGGCGAGCTTGCGCTTGCTGGTGATGACGTAAGTGAGGTTCAGGCGCGCAAATTCGTACTGGCGGGGGGGCGGGCTGGCCAGCAGGCCGCCTTCGGTCAGGCGCTCCAGCAGCCAGTCGTAGAAGGGGCGCTGGTCTTCAAACTCCAGCGTGCACAGGCTGTGGGTGATCTGCTCAAGCGCGTCTTCAATAGGGTGCGCGTAGGTGTACATGGGGTAGATGCACCAGGTGTCGCCCGTGTTGTGGTGCGTGGCACGGCGGATGCGGTAGATGGCTGGGTCGCGCATGTTGATGTTGGGGCTGGCCATGTCGATCTTGGCGCGCAGCACCATCGATCCGTCTTCGTGCTGGCCGTCCTTCATCTCGCGGAAGATGCGCAGGTTCTCTGCCGGCGTGCGGCTGCGGAAGGGGCTGTCCACGCCGGGCTTGCTGAAGTCGCCCCGGTTCACGCGCATTTGTTCGGCGGTCTGTTCGTCCACGTAGGCGTGGCCGGCTTCGATCAGGTATTCGGCTGCCCGGTACATGAAGTCGAAGTAGTCGCTGGCCTGGTAGGGGGCGGCGCTGCCGGGGGCCTGTCCGATCTGTGTCCAGTCAAAACCGAGCCATTTCACGGCGTCGATGATGCTGTTGACGTATTCGGTGTCTTCTTTTTCGGGGTTGGTGTCGTCAAAGCGCAGGTGGCACACGCCGCCGTAGTCGCGCGCCAGGCCAAAGTTGATGCAGATGCTCTTGGCGTGGCCCACGTGCAGGTAGCCGTTGGGTTCGGGCGGGAAGCGGGTGCGGATCTTGGCGGGGTCGGGCTGGCCGGCTGTGTGGTGGGCGGCGTCGCCGGGGGAGCCAGCCCAGCGGCGGGTGGCGTAGGTGCCTTTGTCCAGGTCGTGTTCGATGATCTGGCGCAAAAAATTGCTGGGCTTGACGGTTTCAGGGGCCGCAGAAGTGGCAGTGGCGGCGGTATTGGCGGGGGAGGGGGTGCTCATCCAGCCATTTTAGGCGGCGGTTTCGTGACGGTTTACGCATTAAAACCAGCGCGTGTACGTTCAGACACAACGTAAAGACGATTTTGTGCCATCCTTTTAGGCACTTGGTGCGTTGTGTACCGGTGAGGCGTGTCCTTTTGGCTGGCCGCCCTCATTCACTAGGAGATTTCCATGACGAAAACCCGTTCTGTTTCTACTGCGGCCGCTGTGGCGGGTGTGGCGCTGGCCCTGTTGGCCGGTGCTGGCTCCGCCCAGGCCCGCGATGTCAATTGGTCCGTGGGCATTGGCGTGCCCGGCGTGGTGGTGGGGGCCAGCAATGGCTACTACGCCCCCGCCCCGGTGTATGTGGCACCGCCCCCACCGGTGTACTACGCTCCCCCTCCACGCCCTGTGTACTACAACGCTCCCCCGGTGTACTACACGCCACCCCCAGCGGTGTACTACGGCGGTTATGGTTACGGCCACCGCCACCACGGGCACGGCCACGGTCGCCACTGGGACCGTTGATCAGCCCCCAGCGGCTGGTTTGTCACCAACCTCTTGGGCGCGAGTCGCTCACAGGCAGCGTTGCACAGGCTGCCTTTTACAGCGGTCCTTCGGGGCCGCTTTTTTATTGGGGCGGCCCCTGCGCTGGGGCGCCGCATAATCCCGCACTCTGGCCTGCCAGCGTGGCAGGCGCATTGCCCCGGAGACCCTGTCTGTGACTGCCAATAAAACCGTTTTTGTCCTCAATGGCCCCAATCTGAACCTGCTGGGCACGCGCGAGCCTGCCGTTTACGGCGCGGCCACCCTGGCCGATGTGGAAAAGCTTTGCACCGACGCCTGCCACCGCCACGGTTTTGCGCTGCGTTTTCACCAAAGCAACCACGAAGGCGCGCTGGTGGACTGGATTCACGAGGCGGGCCGCCTGCACGCAGCGGGCGAGCTGGCGGGCGTGGTGATGAACGCCGGGGCCTACACCCACACGAGCATTGCGCTGCACGATGCCATCAAGGGCACAGGCATCACCCTGATCGAGCTGCACATCAGCAACGTGCACGCGCGCGAGGCCTACCGCCACCATTCGTACATGGCTGCCGCTGCCAAGGCAGTGATGTGCGGATTTGGGGTGCTGGGCTATGGCCTGGCGATTGACGGGCTGGCGCAGTTGCTGGCCCAGCAACCAGCGGCCTGATGGCTGGGCGCGGGGGATTCCACGGCCATGGCCCCGCTGCCCCTGCAAGTTTCTGAGGACGAGGTTGAAATCACCGCCATGCGCGCGCAGGGCGCGGGCGGGCAAAACGTCAACAAGGTGTCCAGTGCCGTCCACCTGCGGTTTGACGTGGTGGCGTCGTCGCTGCCCGAGGGTGTGAAGGAGCGCTTGCTGGCCCTGCGCGACACCCGCATCACCCAAGACGGTGTGCTGGTCATCAAGGCCCAGCAGTACCGCAGCCAGGAGCAAAACCGTGCCGATGCCCTGGAGCGGCTCAATGCGCTGGTCAACAGCGTGGCCGTGCCGCCCCGCGTGCGCCGGGCCACCAAGCCCACCTATGGGTCGAAACAGCGGCGCTTGCAAAGCAAAACGCAGCGGGGCGAGACCAAGGCACTGCGCGGCAGGGTGCGCGACGGCTCCTGACCTGCGGGCCAGAGCAGGCCTGCGTAGGGGCTGGTGGGCGTTGCGCGCTGAGCACCAAGGCGCTGTCAATGTTTGATTGGCATCATCCGTAGAACAATCTGTCTGCCTTGCAGGGCTTGGTATCACGGGCTATCAGTCCTACATTCATGGTGTTCCTTGTTGGAGTTGTCATGTCTGCCTCTGCCCAAGCCCCCGTTCGTGTTTCTGCCGCAGTCCCCGCGCTGTTTGTGTCGCATGGTGCGCCCTTGTTCGCATTGGACGCTGGCACCACGGGCCCGGCGCTCACGCAATGGGGCCAGAGCCTGAAGTCGCAGTACCCCGGCCTGCGTGGCGTGGTGGTCATGTCGCCACACTGGATGGCGCGCTCGGCGCAGGTGATGACCGGGCCGCAGCCTGCCACCTGGCACGACTTTGGCGGATTCCCTCCCGCGCTGTACCAGCTGCAGTACCCTGCTCCGGGCTCACCTGCTTTGGCGCAAGAAGTTCTGGGCCTGTTGCAGGCCGCTGGCGTGGCGGCCCAGGGCGATGCCGCGCGTCCCTTTGACCACGGCGCCTGGGTGCCGCTGATGCACTTGTTCCCGCAGGCCGACGTGCCTGTGGTGCAGGTGGCGCTGCCCGTGGGCGCAGGCCCGGCCGAGGTGTATGCACTGGGAGCCGCCTTGCGCAGCCTGCGCAGCCAGGGCGTGCTGGTGGTGGGGTCGGGCAGCATGACGCACAACCTGGCCGAGTTTTTTGGCGGCGAGCGCGCGCCCGCGCCCTATGTGCTGGAGTTCAGCCGCTGGATCGAGGACGCCCTGGCCCGTGGGGACATGGCAGCACTGCTCAACTACCGCAGCCAGGCGCCTCACGCCCACCGGGCGCATCCGACCGAAGACCACTTTTTGCCGATCTTCTTTGCACTGGGTGCAGCAGGCGACGACCTGCACGCAAACTACTTGAGCCGCGAGGTGATGTACAGCATGCTGTCGATGGACGCTTTTGCCCTGGAGCCGGCGCACTGACACGGAACTCCTTGCATTCCACCCGTTTAGGCCCTAAACCATTCGAGGCGCACATATATGCTTACCTTGCCGCTCACATTTTTGCAGCGTCCCGCTGCCGCCACCGCACCCCGGCCCTGGCTGCTGGTGCTGATGCATGGCGTGGGCAGCAACGAGCAGGACCTGTTCAGCCTGGCCCCGCAGATCCCGGACCGGTTTCATGTGCTGAGCCTGCGTGCGCCGTTTCGCATGGGGCCGGGATCACACGCGTGGTTTGATTTCTCCATCGAGCCCAGCGGCGAGCGCACTATCAACGAAGAGCAGGAGGCGCAAAGCCGCGCCCTGGTGGCCCAGGCGGTCGAGTCTGCCGCAGAGCAACTGGGCATTCCGCCCGAGCGGGTGGTGGTGGGCGGCTTCAGCCAGGGCGGCATCATGGCGCTGTCGCTGTTGCTCACCCGGCCCGCGTTGATGCATGCAGGCCTGGTGTGGCACAGCCGCCTGCTGCCGCAGGTGGTGCCGCTCACCGCACCTGCCGATGCGCTGCGTGGCAAGCAACTGTGGCTGAGCCACGGCACACACGACAACGTGATCCCGCTGGCCAACGCCCAGGCCATCGCCCACCACATGGCGCCGTTGCCGGTGACGGTGACGTACCGCGAGTTCCCCAGCGCACACGAGATTCGCCCCTCCGAGCTGGCCGCCACGGTGGCCTGGCTGGAGTCGCTGTCCACCACACCGACGGCGTTTTAAGCAGGGCATTCTCCCGGGCCGGCCCGGGGCGGGCTACATCGCGTTACCGGGGCCTGGGTGGGCGGTTGTCCAATCGTTTACGCCCCATATGGGACTGAGAGGGAACGACTGACGCCATGGAGGCTCGGACAAGGGTTGTTCCTGTGTTGAAGGAGAGCCCATGCCCGATCAAGACACCGCAGAATTCCGCCCCGCGCCAGAGCGCACCTCCGCCGCACTCTGGGTCTTGCTGGCCGCGCTGGTGTGCGCCGTGGCGGCTGGCGCGGCATGGTGGTTCTGGCTGCGGCCGGTAGAGCTCGCATTGGCGCCACCCCCTGTGGTGGCCGCTCCACCAGCACCGGCAGCGCCCACGCCCGCTCCCGAGGCGTCGGGGCCGCAGAACCCGGTGGATGCGCTGGCACCGCCCGACGCTGCCTTGCCTGCGCTGGCCGAGTCTGACCCTCGGGTTGCAGAGCTGTTGGCCGAGCTGCTAGGCCGCGACAAGCTGGCGATGTTTCTGCAGACCGACGGTTTTGTGCGTCGTGTGGTGGCCACGGTGGACAACCTGGGCCGCGCCCACGTGCCATCGCGCATGTGGCCGGTGCAGCCCACGGCGCAGCGGTTTGTGGTGGATGGCACTGGCAACGCGCCCACCACCATCGCGGCGGCCAATGCCGCACGCTACAGCGCCTTCTTGGCGTTTGCTGAAGCGGTACCGATGGAGCCCGCCGTGGCGCTGTACGCGCGGCTGTACCCGCTGTTTCAGCAAGCGTATGAAGAGCTGGGCTACCCCCGGCGCTACTTCAACGACCGCCTGGTGGCGGTGCTGGACCAACTGCTGCTGGCGCCCGAGCCTGCGGGCCCGCTGCAGGTCAAGCTCACGCCCGTGAACACCGAAGTGCCCAACCTGCGGCCCTGGGTGCGCTACGAGTTTGTGGACCCCGCGCTGGAGGCGCTGCCCAGCGGTCAGAAGATCCTGCTGCGCATGGGCCCCGCCAACGAGGCGCGTGCCAAGGCGCTGATCCGCGAGCTGCGCAAGCGCGTGGCGACGAGCGACGTGGCGCGCAAGTAAGGCCCTCTAGCCTGTCATGGGGTGGGAAGTGGCAAAGCCGTCTTGTAGCGCACCTGCTTGAGTGCAAAGCTCGACCGGATCTTCTCCACGCCCGGAATGGGCGACAGCTGCTCCAGAATGAAACGCTCCAGCGCCCCAATGTCGGCAAGCGCCACGCGGATCAGGTAGTCGCTGTCGCCGCTCATCAGGTAGCACTCCATCACCTCATCGTGCTCGGCAATGCGGCGTTCAAAGTCGGCCAGGGCTTCCTTGCTTTGCGCCTTGAGGCTGATGCTGATGAACACATTCAGGCCCAGCCCCAGTGCCGCCGCATTGGCCAGCGCCACATAGCGACTGATGACGCCTGCCGCCTCCAGTGCCTTCACCCGCGCCAGGCAGGGCGAGGGCGACAGGTGCACGCGCCGCGCCAGTTCCACGTTGGACAAAGATCCATCGGCCTGCAGCTCGGCCAGAATGCGCAAATCGAGGGTATCCAGTTTCATATGCCGCAGTTTATGGCTTTGGCGGCATAAAGTGCTATAGACGCGCGTTGTGAAAGGCAAAACGGCAACTCATTTGGAGCCAGTCTCGCTACAGTGGCTTCCATGAACGCCCTCACACCCCACGCCCTGCTGCAACAAGCCCCCGGCGCCCCCCTGGACGCCGACCCCGAAGAAACCGCCGAGTGGCGTGATGCCTTCCTGGCACTCGTCGCCACCGAAGGCCCCGAGCGAGCGCGGCACATGCTGCAGGAGCTGGTGCGGGTGGCGCGTGCGCAGCGCATTGGCTGGCAGCCCGACCTGAACACGCCGTATGTGAACACCGTGGCTGTGCAGGACCAGCCTGTGTTCCCGGGTGACCTGGCCATCGAGGAGCGTGTGGCTTCCATCGTGCGCTGGAACGCGCTGGCTATGGTGGTGCGTGCGAACCAGGCGTATGGCGAGCTGGGTGGGCACATTGCCAGCTACGCCAGTGCTGCGGATCTTTTCGAAAGCGGGTTCAACCATTTCTTTCGTGCCCGTGAAGGCCTGGGCGAAGGGCAGCACCGGGGCGATCTGGTGTTCTTCCAGCCTCACAGCGCGCCCGGCGTGTATGCCCGCGCCTTCCTGGAAGGGCGCCTGTCCGAGCAGGACCTGATGCACTACCGCCAGGAACTGACGGCGCCGGGTGCAGGCGCGCAGGGGCTGTCGAGCTACCCGCACCCCTGGCTGATGCCGGACTTCTGGCAGTTCCCCACCGGCTCGATGGGCATCGGCCCTATCAGCAGCATCTACCACGCGCGCTTCATGCGCTACCTCACGCACCGCAACCTGCTGAACTGCGCGGGGCGCAAGGTGTGGGGCGTGTTTGGTGACGGCGAGATGGACGAGCCCGAGAGCATGAGTGCGCTGACCCTGGCCGCGCGCGAGGGCCTCGACAACCTGGTGTGGGTGGTCAACTGTAACCTGCAGCGGCTGGACGGCCCCGTGCGCGGCAACGGCCGCATCATCGACGAGCTGGAGCGCCTGTTCGCCGGCGCGGGCTGGAATGTGGTCAAGCTGGTGTGGGGCAGCGACTGGGACGGCCTGTTCGCCCGCGACCTGACCGGCGCGCTGGTGCGCACGCTCGAAGGCACGGTCGATGGCCAGATGCAGACCTTTGCCGCCAAGGACGGCCGCTTCAACCGCGACAACTTCTTCGGCCAGAACCCTGAGCTGGCCGCGCTGGCCCAGGGCATGACGGACGAGCAGATCGATCGCTTGAAGCGCGGCGGGCACGACCTGGTGAAGATCCACGCCGCCTACGCCGCAGCCGCTGCGCACAAGGGCCAGCCCACGGTGATCCTGGCCCACACCAAGAAGGGCTACGGCATGGGCACTGCCGGCCAGGGCAAGATGACCACGCACAGCCAGAAGAAGCTGGACGAGACCGACCTCATCGAATTCCGCAACCGCTTCAATCTGCCGCTGACCGATGAGCAGGCCACCAGCCTGGCCTTCTTCAAGCCCGCCGAAGACAGCTCGGAGATGCGCTACCTGCGCAGCCACCGCGACGCACTGGGCGGCTACCTGCCGCGCCGCGAGACGGCGTGCGACGCGCTGCCCGTCCCATCCATCGATAGCTACGCGCAGTTCGCGCTGCAGGCCGATGGCAAGGAGATGAGCACCACCATGGCCTTCGTGCGCATGCTGGGCACGTTGCTCAAAGACGCCACGCTGGGCCCGCGCATCGTGCCCATCGTGGCCGACGAGGCGCGCACCTTCGGCATGGCCAATCTGTTCAAGCAGGTGGGCATCTACAGCAGCGTGGGCCAGCGTTATGCGCCCGAGGACATCGGCTCGGTGCTGAGCTACCGCGAGGCGCTGGATGGCCAGATCTTGGAAGAAGGCATCAGCGAGGCCGGCGCCATCGCAAGCTGGACGGCGGCCGCCACCAGCTACAGCGTGCACGGCCTGGCCATGCTACCGTTTTATATCTACTACTCGATGTTCGGCTTCCAGCGCGTGGGCGATGCCATCTGGGCTGCGGCGGACCAGCGTGCGCGCGGCTTCCTCTTGGGCGCGACCTCGGGCCGCACCACGCTGGGCGGCGAGGGCCTCCAGCACCAGGACGGCAGCAGCCACCTGGTGGCTGCCACCATCCCCAACTGCAAGGCCTACGACCCGGCCTACGCGGGCGAGATGGCCGTCATCATCGATGCCGGCATGCGCGAGATGGTGACCGAGCAGCGCGACGTTTTCTACTACGTCACGCTGATGAACGAGAACTACGCCCAGCACGACCTGCCCGCTGGTGCGGCAGAAGGTGTGCTGCGTGGATGCTATGTTTTTAGGAGCTATTCAGGCAATATGCACCAGCGCGACAGCGAGATTTCGTCCAAAAGCGTCACCCTGATGGGCTCTGGTGCCATCCTGACCGAGGTGGTCAAGGCAGCAGAACAACTTGCCAGCGAGGGCGTGGATGTGACCGTGCTCAGCGTCACCAGCTGGAGCGAACTGGCCCGCGACGGCGTGGCCTGCGAGCAGAGCTGGCTGGCGGGCGATGCCCAGCCTGCTCCCGCATGGCTGACTCAGCAACTGGCCACGACCCGTGGACCAGTGATCGCCGCCACCGACTACGTGCGCGCCGTGCCCGAGACGGTGCGCGCATTCATCCCCGAAGGGCGCAAGTACATCACCCTGGGCACCGATGGCTTTGGCCGCAGCGACACGCGGGCAGCGCTCCGGCAATTCTTTGGGGTGGATGCAGCCAGCGTGGCCCAGGCAGCGCGGCGAGCGCTGGCTGATGGGTGCGGGGGGCGAGCGCAGGCGCCTGCCGTCGTTTTACCGTGCCTCCGCTCTGTCGCCTGATGACAGCGGGGGTGGGGTGAACGCCATTGCCCAATTTCGCGCAGGCTTCCTACAATGGTCTAGCAACCGTGAGAGGGCGCCATGGCACATGTCATCTGGGACCATAACCCGCCGACCACCTGGATAGCCAACGTGGACGGGCAAGCACTTTGCTCCATCAAGCGCAAAGACATTGGCGGGTGGACCGCCGCCTGGGCAGACGACCGCCTGTGGCCGCCGCCCGCCCATTTGCCTAAGGCCATGCCGCAACCCACCCAGTTTTTCAGCAGTCTGGAAGAAGCCAAGCAGGCGGTGGAAAACGCGCTGGGCGCGTGAAGGCTGTGCGGTGGGGTGCTGCTGCAGCCTGAGTGACTGCAGGGATGGCTGGCCTGTGGCCTGCCAGCGTACAAAAAGGGGTGGTGCCCCCCCATGCGTACCGCCAGGCTCAGCTTGCAGGGCGCTGGAAGAACGCATCCAGCACTGGCATCAATCCCGGAAACTCCTGGGCAAACCGTTCGCGGTTCACAAAGTAGGCCTCGCAGGCCACGGCAAAGAACTCGGAGGGCGAGGTGGCGCCGTACGCGTCCAGCCAGGGCCGTTCGGCACCGAAGCGCTCGGCCATGATCACGCGTTCGCGGAACTGTTCGTAGGCGGGCTCCCAGGCTGCCCACCACGCCTCATACGCCGCACGGCCGGTGCCTGTGCCCATGAAGCCTGCGGGCAGGGGCGGGCAGCCGTTGGGTTGGCCGTTTTTCATGTCGAGCTTGTGCACGAACTCGTGCACCACCACGTTGTGGCCGCGCGCCGTGTTCTCGGTGGCGTTGGCCACGTGCTGCCAGCTGAGCATGATGGGGCCGCGCTCCATGGCCTCGCCCAGCAGCACCTGGGTGTGCTCGTGCACCACGCCCGCTTCGTCCATTGTCTGGCGGCGTGCGACGGCTTCGCCGGGGTGCAGCACGATGCCCACGAAATCGTCGTACCAGCCAAGCGCCTTGGCGGGGTCGCCCCAGTGCAGCAGGGGCAGGCAGGCCTGCGCGGCAATGTCGATGGCCATGGCGTCGGTCACCGTGAGGCCATGGGCGCCGTGAAATTCCTTGTGGTGCAAGAAGAGGGCGCTCAGCACGCGCAGCTTGGCCTGGTCGTGCAGCGACAGTGTGGCCAGGAACGGGTAGCGCTGGATGGTCTGCAGCCACAGCGTGGCGGAGATGTCCGGCACGGGGGCCACGGTGGCACGCACGCGGCGCCAGAGGCGGTTGAGCAAGGGGGGCATGGCGATCGGGCAGCGGGAGGTGGGCCCGCTCAGTTCATGACCGCTGTTACTTGGGGACCAGGGGCAGCCGTTCCAAGCCCGCGCTGGACAAACGCAGTGTTTCCAGCCGGGGGGGCAATGCTGCGGCATCCCAGTCGCTCAGCACCACGCGTTGCAGACCCGGAGCCAGCACATGGTCGGCCGGCCGGTGGGTGTGGCCGTGGATGAGGGTGTGGGCGCCTGCGGCCTGCATCCAGGCGATGGCGGCGGGGCTGTCCACATCGGCGTACGTGGCCCCAGACTGCTTGCGCGCCTCGCTCTCCTGGCGGATGCCGCGCGCCTGCACGCGGCGCGTGGCCAAAGGCTGGGTCAGAAATTGCTGCTGCCAGGCGGCGCTGCGGGCCTGCAGGCGAAAACGCTGGTAGTCCACATCGTCCAGGCACAGCAGGTCGCCGTGGCTCAGGACATACCGCTGGCCGCCAAAGGCCAGGACCGTGGGGTCTGCCAGGCCGGTGATGCCGCACCCAGCCAGGAAGGCAGGGCCCGCCAGAAAGTCGCGGTTACCATGCATGAAGTACACCGGCAGGCGCTGCGCGGCGGCCCGAAGGAGGGCGCAGCCCCGGGCTTCGAAGCTGCTGGGCTCGCTCATGGCATCGTCGCCCACCCACACTTCGAACAGGTCGCCCAGAATAAAGAGGGCGTCTGCCGTGGTGCCTTCCAGATACTGCTGGAATGCGGCCACCGTGGCGGGCTCGCTGGCCTGCAGGTGCAGGTCTGAAATGAAATCGACCGTGCGCCAATGCGAGGGAGCGACAAGCTCCTCGAACCGGGGCACGGTCGTGGTCACGGGGGGGGCTGGGTGGTTCATCCCTTGCGCTGCGGCCTGCAATGGGCGGCCGACATGGGCTTGGCCTCAGCGGGGCGCGCAGCGCCACAGGGGGATGCCATGCTCAGAGGGCGACGGCCTTCTCGATGATCACGTCTTCCTTCGGCACGTCGTCATGGAAGCCCTTGCGGCCCGTCTTCACGGCCTTGATCTTGTCCACCACGTCGGTGCCCGACACAACCTTGCCGAACACGGCATAGCCCCAGCCCTGGGCCGAAGGTGCGGTGTGGTTCAGGAAGCCGTTGTCGGCCACGTTGATGAAGAACTGGGCGGTGGCCGAGTGCGGGTCGCTGGTGCGTGCCATGGCCACAGTGTAGTTGGCGTTTTTCAGGCCGTTGTTGGCTTCGTTTTCGATGGGCGCGTCGGTGCCCTTCTGAGTCATGCCGGGCTCAAAGCCGCCGCCTTGCACCATGAAGCCGGGGATCACGCGGTGGAAGATGGTGTTGTTGTAGTGGCCCTTGTTCACGTAGGCCAGGAAGTTCTCGACCGACTTGGGTGCCTTGGCGGCGTCGAGTTCGAGGGTGATGACGCCGTAGCCGGCGATGTGCAGTTCGACTTGGGGGTTGCTCATGGCTTTGCTTCTTTCAAAAAAATGGGCGCGTCACTTCACCACGGTGGCGGAGTTGATGGTGATGGGGGTGGTGGGCACGTTCTGGTGGCCGCCCTTGTTGCCGGTGGCCACGGCCTTGATCTTGTCCACCACGGCGGTGCCTTCGACCACCTTGCCGAACACGGCGTAGCCGTGACCATCGGGGTTGGGAGCGTTGAGCATGGCGTTGTCCTTCACATTGATGAAGAACTGCGAAGTGGCCGATTCGGGATTGCCAGTGCGCGCCATGGCGATGGTGTAGGTGTCGTTCTTGAGGCCGTTCTTGGCTTCGAGCGGGATGGGGGCCTTGGTGGGCTTTTGCTGCATGTCAGCCGTGAAGCCGCCGCCCTGGATCATGAAGCCGTCGATCACGCGGTGGAAGATCGTGCCGTCGTAGTGCTTGCTGTTCACGTAGGCCAGGAAGTTCTCGACCGTCTTGGGGGCCTTGGCGGCGTCGAGCTGCACGACGATGTCGCCCATCGACGTGGCCAGCTTGACCTTGGGGGCATCTTGCGCCTGTACGGGTGCTACTGTAAACATAGCAGCCAGGGCAATACTTGCTAGCGCTACCGTCGAATTTCTTCTGGAAATCATCCAATCACTCCTTCGAAAAAGATCTGCCATTGTTGGCCGCGGCGCGTCCAGTACTGGCGCTTGACCGGGCCCGTGCGGGCGCCTTCGGCGACTTCGCCGAACGTTACCACCATGGTGTCGGCCGAGTCTGTCCACCGCAGGTAAGACTTGTCCTTGAGCTGGAGTTCCCGGCCCTTGAGGGCGCGGGCCTCGGCCTGCAGCACCTGGGTCCATTCCTCCAGCGGCTTCTTGCGGTAGCTCTGGAAGTCGGGCGCATAAAAGCCCAGCAGGCGCTTCATGTCTCCCTCGGTCTTGGCGGTGCGCCAGGCGTTGAGCACCGCTTCGAACGATTTGCGGTCGGCCGCCACGCTGTGGGGTTGCACCCATTGCAACTGGCGGGCAATGACCACGGGGGTGGAGCGGGGCTCCACCGTGCGCAGGATGCGTTCGAGGTCGGGGTTGGCCAGCACGAGGCAACCGTCGGTCGCCAGTGGCGCGCGCGAGAATTGGTCGGGCGGCGTGCCATGCAGCCAGATGCCGCTCCCCGTCTTGCCCCGGCTCTGGTCCAGGGGATTGGGATAGTTGATGGGCAGGGCGCCCGCGCCGTAGAAGTCCTTGAGCTTGGCCGGGTCCAGGCGGCTGGTGATGAAGTACACCCCCAGCGGTGTGCGCTGGTCACCCTCCACCTCTTTTTCGATGCCGAGCTTGCCCACGGAGGCGTAGTAGTCGGCCACCAGCCGCAGGCCCTGGGCGGTGTTTTCAAAGAGATACAGGCGAGAGCGCGAGGTGTCTACCGCAATCGCGTGGCGCGAGCGAGGGGACAGCTCCAGGAACTGTGCGGGGATGGCATTGACCGGGGGGCGGCTGCGTTGTGCATCCACACGCTGGCGCGATTCGGTGCGCAGTTCGGCCAGTGCCGCAGCGGCCTGGATGCTGCGGGCCGAGTCCGGCTCAGGGGCCACATCGCCCATATGCCGCAGTGGCCGGGTCCGCGACATGAGCAGGTCACCGACCGCCAGTTGCGCCAGCTGGAAATTGGGGTAGTCGCGCGCCAGGCTTTCGGCCTGGGCCAGCGCCTCGCGACCCCGGCCTTCTGCCACCAGCTTGTAGACCGCCATGAGGCGCGTCTCTGCTTGGCCGTCGCGCAGCTCAGCAGGTGTGGGCGCCACCGGGGGCGTGGTGGATGCCGCATGCGCAGCAGCCGCCCGGCGGGCCTTGGCACCCTGCGGCAGGGCTGGCGTGGCCAACGAGAGGCCCAGCAGCAACAGCACCGCTGATGCTGCCCTGCGGCCTGCGTTGGTCAGGGGCACAAACATGCAAACCATCTATCAGCTGACTGTCAGGGCAAAAAAAAAGCCCGCGCGGAAGGCGCAGGCGCCGCATCGGGGGCCATGGTCAACCGCCTGTGGATTCGCGAACGATGGTCCAGCGGCCGTTGTTATTGACGAGGTCCAACGTCTTGCGGCTGCTCACGTTGAGCGAGTCGGCACTGTATGCCTGGCGAAACCGGGCCGTGGCCTTGTCACCTTGTACGGACACGGTGATGTCAGAAAGCTTCACGCTGATCTTGGATTTGCCGACGATGCGCGCCTCGCGTTCCTTCTCCCAGGCAGCGCGGCCTTGGCGACCAGGTGGATCGAACGACTTGTCGTACGCGCCCAGGTAACCCTTCATGTCCTTGGACGACCAGGCCGCAGCCCAGGCCTGTACGGCGGAGGTAACGGCCTGGGTGGACGCGTCGCTGGCAGCTGCAGGCGCTGGGGCAGGTGCCGGTGCAGCGGGAGCGGGGCTGACAGTTGGAGCTGGGGCTGGAGCGGCGGCAGGCGCTGGCGCCGGGGCTGCAGCTGCTGGCGCAGCGGCGGGCGCTGGAGCGGGTGCAGGGCGCTGGGTTACCACCACGGCGGGCGCGGGCGCTGCGGCGGCAGGGCGACCGGTTTTGCTGCCGGGTTCGTTGGAGAACAATTCGCGGATCAGTGCCAGCTTGGGCTTCACGGAGTTGGCGTTGTTGGCATCCAGTTGCAGCGCCTTGTTGTAGGCCTGGCTGGCCAGCTTGGCGTAGATGTCGCCCAGGTTTTCCTGTGCGGTGGCGTAGCTGGGGTTGGTGCGGATCGCCATTTCCAGCGCCGTGCGGGCCTTGTCCAGCTGGTTCTGGTTGGCGTACAGCACAGCCAGGTTGTTGTAGGGCTCGGGCAGCTCTGGGTACTCTTCGGTGAGCTTGGTGAAGGTGGCGATGGCGTCGGCCTGCTTGCCCGAGTCGGTCTGGGCCACGCCGCGCAAGAAGCGCAGCTGCGGGTCACGTGGGTTGGCGGCCAGGCGCTGGTCGGCCTTGGCCAGCGCCTCGGACGCCTTGCCAGCCTTGAGCAACTGGGTGATGTCGGCATAGTCGTCCGCGTGGACCACGCCCGTGCCCATCAGGGCGGTCAGTGCCAGAAGGCGCAGTAGGCGTGGGAGTGTGCGTCGGACTTGCTTCATGGGGGTACAAAGGAGTTGGGCGGCAGCCAGCCCGGGCGGGGGCTTATACTGCGGCGGATTGTAGCTGAGGGGGTTGTCATGACGGTACGCTGTTGCCGCTGGTGATTTTGCTGGACGCCCCTTGCCGGGCCACCCCCTGTCAAGGGCCGAGTTCCGCTGCTGCCGGGTGAGTTTCTTTGCCTCGCCCACCCCATCAAGTCTCCCGTTACTGAAATCCCATGAGTTTGCGCATCTACAACACGCTGTCGCGTGCATTGGAAGACTTTTCCCCGCTCGAACCTGGCCATGTGCGCATGTATGTGTGCGGCATGACCATTTATGACCTGTGCCATATCGGCCACGCCCGGATGATGATGGCGTTCGACGTCGTGCAGCGCTGGCTCAAGGCCAGCGGCCTGCGCGTGACCTACGTGCGCAACATCACCGACATCGACGACAAGATCATCAAGCGTGCGCTGGAGCGTGGCATCACCATCCGCCAGCTCACTGACGAGATGATTGCCGCCATGCACCAGGACATCGGCCTGCTGGGCATCGAGCCGCCGTCGGTCGAGCCCCGCGCTACCGAATATGTGCCCCAGATGCTCTCGCTCATCGGCCAGCTGGAAGGCAAGGGCCTTGCCTACCGGGCGAGCAACGGCGATGTGAACTACTCCGTGCGCAAGTTCGATGGCTACGGCAAGCTCTCGGGCAAGTCGCTCGACGAGCTGCGCGCCGGCGAGCGCGTAGCAGTGCTGGACGGCAAGGAAGACCCGCTCGACTTTGTGCTGTGGAAAGCCTCCAAGCCCGAGGAACCCCCCGAGGCCAAATGGGACAGCAGCTTTGGCTCGGGTCGACCCGGCTGGCATATCGAGTGCTCGGCCATGAGCTGCGCCACGCTGGGCGAGACCTTCGACATCCACGGCGGCGGCGCGGATCTGCAATTCCCCCACCACGAGAACGAAATCGCCCAAAGTGAAGGTGCCACGGGCAAACCGCTGGCCAAGTTCTGGGTGCACAACGGCTTTGTGCGTGTGGACAACGAGAAGATGTCCAAGAGCCTGGGCAACTTCTTCACCATCCGCGACGTGCTCAAGACGTATGACGCAGAAACCGTGCGCTTTTTCATCGTCCGCGCCCACTACCGCAGTGCGCTGAACTACAGCGATGCGCACCTGGATGACGCGCGCCAGGCGCTCAAGCGGCTGTACACCGCGCTGAGCCTGGTGACTCCCGCACAAGAAACCACTTCTATCGACTGGACCAACCCTTACGCGGCCCGCTTCAAGGCCGCGATGGACGAGGACTTTGGCACTCCCGAGGCCGTGGCCGTGCTGTTTGACCTAGCAAGCGAGGTCAACAAGACCCGCTCGGTCGAGCTGGCGGGGTTGCTCCAGGTGCTGGGTGGCTGCCTGGGGATCTTGCAGGGTGACCCCAAGGCTTTTCTTCAGTCCGGGGCCGCCGGTGTGGATGAGTCTGAGATTCAAGCACAGATTGCTGCCCGGGCCGCAGCCAAGGCGGCCAAGAACTTTGCCGAGGCCGACCGCATCCGCAACCACTTGCTGGCCCAGGGCATCGTGCTCAAGGACTCTGCCGCCGGCACCACATGGGAAGCTGCCCAATGAGCATTGTTTTGATGCTAGATATGCCAGTAGTGCAGGTGGAATAAGCGGTGGCAGCTTCTAAAAAGATAGCGGGTGACGCTGTGGCGCCGTCGCTGGTGCTGGCCACGCCCGACTACTGGGCCGAGGCCTGCAAGCACCTGGTGAAAAAAGACCGGGTGATGAAGCGCCTGATCCCCCAGTTTGGCGACGCCGCGCTGCAAACCAAGGGCGACCCCTTCATCACACTGGCGCGTTCCATCGTGGGACAGCAGGTGTCAGTCGCTTCAGCACAGGCCGTATGGGAGCGTTTTGTGGCGCTGCTGCCGCGTGGCATGAAGCCCGCCAGCGTGCTCAAGCTCAAGATCGATGACATGCGGGCCGCAGGCCTGTCTGCCCGCAAGGTGGACTACCTGGTGGATCTGGCCATGCACTTTGAAGGCGGCAAGCTGCACGTCAAGGACTGGGCCGCCATGGACGATGAGGCCATCATTGCCGAGCTGGTAGCCATCCGTGGCATCGGCCGATGGACGGCCGAGATGTTTTTGATCTTCTATTTGATGCGGCCCAATGTTTTGCCCCTCGATGACGTGGGGTTGATCAGCGGGATCAGCCAGAATTACTTCTCTGGCGACCCCGTGAGCCGCAGTGACGCCCGCGAGGTGGCCGAGGCCTGGAAGCCCTGGTGCAGCGTCGCGACTTGGTATATTTGGCGGTCTCTGGACCCCCTGCCTGTAACCTATTGACACCACTGCAGGCACGCCGGTTACAGTGCGTGCCATTCGTGGCAACCCCGCCGGGTGCGATCCCCCTAGGAGAAAAACGTTGGCGAAAAAGACCTTTCTGGATTTCGAACAGCCCATTGCCGAGCTGGAGTCCAAAATTGAAGAACTGCGCTACGTGCAGACCGAGAGTGCCGTCGATATCTCGGAAGAGATCGACCAGCTGAGCAAGAAGAGCCAGCAGCTCACCAAAGACATTTACAGCGAACTGTCGCCCTGGCAGATCACCAAGATCGCCCGCCACCCTGAGCGTCCCTACACGCTCGACTACGTGCGCGACATCTTCACCGACTTCGTCGAGCTGCACGGCGACCGCCACTACGCGGACGACCTGTCCATCGTGGGCGGCCTCGCGCGCTTCAACGGCCACGCCTGCATGGTACTGGGCCACCAGAAGGGCCGCGACACGAAGGAGCGCGCCATGCGCAACTTCGGCATGAGCAAGCCCGAAGGCTATCGCAAGGCCCTGCGCCTGATGAAGACGGCCGAGAAATTCAAGCTGCCCGTGTTCACCTTTGTGGACACGCCCGGCGCCTACCCGGGCATTGACGCCGAAGAGCGCGGCCAGTCCGAGGCCATTGGCCGCAACATCTTCGAGATGGCGCAGCTCGAAGTACCCATCATCACCACCATCATTGGCGAAGGCGGCTCCGGCGGAGCCTTGGCCATCAGCGTGGCCGATCAGGTTGTGATGCTGCAATACGCCATCTACTCGGTCATCAGCCCAGAAGGCTGTGCGTCCATCCTCTGGAAGACCAGCGACAAGGCGCAAGAGGCCGCTGACGCCCTGGGCATCACCGCCCACCGCCTCAAGGCCCTGGGCCTGGTGGACAAGATCGTGAGCGAGCCCGTGGGTGGGGCCCATCGCGATCACAAGCAGATGGCCGCATTTTTGAAGCGCGCTTTGGGCGATGCCTTCCGCCAGGTGGCAGACCTCAAGACCAAAGACTTGCTGGACCGTCGCTACGAGCGTCTGCAGAGCTACGGCCGCTTCAGCGACACCAAGGCGGACGCCCGCTAAGCCCGCTGAGGCAGGTTCAGGCCGGTCGTTGCTGGCACCAAATGCACCAGCTTGGTGCGGTTCCAACGGCCCTTCGGGGCCGTTGTTGTTTTTCTGGCCGACTCCTTGCAGGGGCGCACAAACCCGCACTGGCGCATGGACTGCTACCGGATGTAACATGCCTGCAGACCGCCTGCGCGGGCGGTTCAAGGAGGGCTTCATGTCGCTTCTGAAGACGCTCAAGGGCCAGATCCTGGTCCTCTCTGCCACCTGCATGGTGGCTGCCCTGATGGTGTTGACGTTGGTCAACTACCTGTCGGCGCGTGCACAGGCGCAGGTTTCACTGGCCGAAGAGGGCATGGCGACCGCCAAGAGCCACGCAGAAACCATCGAGGAGTGGGCGCGAGCCAAGGCCACGATCATTGCGGCCTCTGTCGCCGCCTTTGAAGATCCCGAACCTGCCAAGTCTCTGGCCATGCTGCGCGACGCGGGCAAATTCAGCACGGCGTACTTTGGCTACGCGGACAAGAAGTACGTATTTTCAGAGACTCGCAGCCTGCCCGCCGACTACGACCCCACCGCACGTCCCTGGTACAAGCAGGCCGCGCAAGCGGGCGGGTCTGTGGTCACGCCGCCCTACATCTCGGCGTCCGACCAGAAACTGGTGGTGACTTTTGCGACCCCGGTGGGCGCTGGCGCAGCGCTCAAAGGCGTGGCGGCTGGTGATGTTTACATGGAGTCAGTGGTTGCCAATGTGGCTTCCATCCAGCCCACGCCGCAGAGTTTCGGGTTTCTGGTGTCTGCCGACGGCAAGATCATCGCCCACCGCGACCAGGCGCTGACCCTCAAGCCCATCGCCGATTTGTCCAAGGACCTTGTGATCGACAAGCTGCTCGCGGCATCCAAGGACAAAAGCTTGCTGCAGGCGGACATCGCGTCGCGCAGCCGGTTACTCAGCGTGGTGCCGATCGCGGGCACCTCATGGATGCTGGTGGTGGCCCTGGATGAAAGCGAGGCCATGGCACCGATCCGGGCCATGCTGGCCACATCGCTGATCTCCAGCGTTTTGGTGTTGGTGGTGGCCGTGGGGCTGCTGGGCGTGGTTCTGACGCGGCGCCTGCGCCAGCTCACGCTGGTGCGTGACGCGATGCATGAAATCGGCGCCGGTGATGGCGACCTGTCGCGCCGCATCGACGCCCACGGTGAGGACGAGCTGGCACAGATCGCCGGTAGCTTCAACAGCTTTGCGGGCAAGCTCTCCGGTGTGCTCTCACAGATCCGTGACGCCAGCAGCTCGGTACGCGTGGCCGCCGAAGAGATTGCCACCGGCAACCATGACCTGAGCGGGCGCACCGAACTCACGGCATCCAGCCTGCAGCAGACATCAGCCTCCATGCAGCAGCTGACCGAGACCGTCCGGCACAACGCAGACTCGGCACGCCAGGCCAACCAGCTGGTGGCCCAGGCGTCCAGCGTGGCGCAACATGGTGGGCAGGTGGTGGGCAATGTGGTGACCACCATGGACCAGATCAATGCGGCCTCGCGCAAGATCAACGACATCATTGGCGTCATCGACGGCATTGCCTTCCAGACCAACATCCTTGCGCTCAATGCTGCGGTGGAAGCCGCCCGCGCGGGCGAGCAGGGCAGGGGCTTTGCAGTGGTAGCAGGCGAGGTGCGCAGCCTCGCCCAGCGCAGCGCCGAGGCCGCACGCGAGATCAAGACCCTGATCAATACCTCGGTCGAGCAGGTGGAAAACGGCTCGCGGCTGGTGCACGACGCGGGAACCACCATGACCGAGATCGTGACCTCGGTGCAGCGTGTGACGGACATCATGGCCGAGATCACGGCGTCCACCAATGAGCAAAGCACCAGCATCAACGAGGTCGGCCAGGCCGTGGCCCAACTCGACCAGATGACCCAGCAGAACGCAGCGCTGGTGGAGGAGAGCGCTGCTGCGGCACAGAGCCTCAAGGACCAGTCGGTGCGGCTGTCGGAGGTGGTGGGCACCTTCCGCCTGTCCACCGACCCTGCCCACGCTGCGCCGCGGCTGTCATCGCCGGGCGGTTAAGTAGCAAGGTGCGGGGCGTCGCGGCGCCCCCCATGCACCTTACTGCCGGAGTGCGGGGCACTGTGATAATCGGCGCCCATGCGCCGCCATTTCTCCCTTGTTCTCTACGCCCTCCGGGCACGTCCGGCGGTTGTGACGGGGCCAGGTGCAGGGCCTGAAGGGCGGATGCGATGACGCAATCAATGGACGCCGCCCTGCGGGCCTTTGCGCCCGCGTTGCCGATGGCTGTGGCGTTGAGCGGGGGCGCAGACTCGACCGCATTGCTGTTGGGCTGTGCACGCCGCTGGCCCGGGCAGGTGCTGGCCATCCATGTGCACCATGGGCTGCAGGCGGCTGCCGATGGGTTTGAGCGGCATTGCGTGGCCTTGTGTAGCAAGCTGGGCGTGCCCTTGCGTGTGCAGTGGCTGGACGCGCGCCCCGCGCCCGGCCAGAGCCCCGAGGATGCCGCTCGGCAAGCCAGATACCAGGCTTTGACGGCAGTAGCGCTAGAGGATCATGCCTTGGGTGCTATTCAATCCATAGCAATTGCACAGCACGCCGACGATCAGGCCGAAACCCTGCTACTCGCCCTGTCGCGCGGAGCGGGCGTGGCCGGCTTGGCCGCCATGCCTGCCCAGTGGACGCGTGCTGGTCTGGTCTGGCACCGCCCCTTGTTGCAGGTGTCTGCGGCGGACGTACGCGATTGGTTGAAGGCACAAGGCCAAGCGTGGGTGGAAGACCCCACCAACTCCGATGAGCGCTTCACGCGCAACCGCATTCGGGCGCAACTGCTGCCTGCGCTGCATGCCGCATTCCCGTCCTTTCGCGATACCTTTGCACGGTCGGCCGCCAATGCAGCCCAGGCTGCCGAGCTGCTGAACGAGATGGCACAGCAGGACCTGTCCTTGGTGGGCGTGCCCCCCGGTATCAAGGCGCTGCAGGGGCTCACCCGCGCCCGCCAAGCCAACGTGGTGCGCCACTGGCTGCGCCATGCCCACCAAACCACCCCGGGAGCCGCGCAATTGGGCGAGCTGCTGGATCAGATCCAGGCCTGTACCACACGGGGTCACCACATCCGCATCAAGGTAGGAAGCGGCTTTGTCGTGCGGTCTGGTCTTACGCTGGAATGGCTCAGGCAGTAGCTCTCAGGTGTCTTTTTGCCCGCGTCGCGGGACGACACCCACAAATATGGGAGTAAACCGCCGCATCCGGCACGTTGGCCAATCGCGAAGATTGCCAGCTCTATGAGCTCGGTGCGTCCAATAGAAAGCCCGAGTCCGTCCTTGCCCCCTGCCCAACAGGCTCAGCACACAAGCCATCCGCGCTCGGATGGCCTCCATGTCGACATCAAAACCTGGGCGGCAATCGGCAAAAAAGTGACTCCGGCTATCAGCGCCCGGCGTGTACGAGGACTTTGGACCAGTCCACCTATGCTGCTGCCACCAGCGGAACAGCCCCTGAAATGAGGCATAATAGCGGGATTGGAAACGTGACCGAGTGGCCGAAGGTGCTCCCCTGCTAAGGGAGTATGGGGTGTAGAGCCTCATCGAGGGTTCGAATCCCTCCGTTTCCGCCAGACGTAAAAGCCCTAAGTAGTTGATCTGCTTGGGGCTTTTCTCTTTCTGGCGTTGGATCGCTCGATCCTGAACCTACTTTGAACCTAAATCGCAGATTTGAGGCGCCCGGGGGCGCACCGAGGGCGGCATTCACGGTGGCCAGATTCGAGCCTCGATCAGCGTTCGGTATCCACTTCGCATAGTCCCGCATCATCACTTGCACGCTGTGCCCATGCTGGTTTGCCACCCATACCGGATTCGCCCCGGCCATGAGTGCAAGCGTCACGCTGGTGTCTCGACACTCCTTCGGCGGCCGGTATCTGACCTGGCTTGATCGAAGACTCCGAGTCCACACCTGCAGCTGCTTTTGCTCATCGACATAAGCGCGGCCCGTGGCAGGGTTCTGAAAAACCTCCTGCCCCTTCGCCTGCGTCCGGGCCCGCTGGCGCTGCAGGGCACCCAATGCGCGGGCATTCAGCTCCACCTCCCGCGCAACGTGGGTCTTTGTGCGCTCCTTGTCCTGGCCCATCACGCGGGAGCGGTGCACGAGCACGCGGCCGGTGCGCAGCTCTACGTCTTGCCAAAGCAGGGCGATCTGCTCGCTGGCACGCAGGCCGGCAAACATGCTGAACTCGAAATAGTCGTGGAACTCCTCGCCCCATTGCCTGCGGATGACGGCCAGGATCTCCTCGACTTCCGCAGGGCTGAATGGGTCAGGCTTGGACTTCTGCGTCTTAAGGTTGTCGATGCCGTCGGTGGGATTGGCCAAGGTGCTGGGTGGCTTGCACACCAGCTCGAACACGCCGCGCAGCGGGATCATGATGTTGTTCTGCGTCTTGCGGCCCAGTGCCTTGTGCGTCTTGCCCGTCTCCTCGTCAAAGCGGTCTTGCGCCAAAAAAGCAAGGCGTTCCAGCACCATACGGTGGGTGACCTGCTCGGGCCGCAGGGCGCCGAAAACCGACAGCCAGTAGGCTTTCATGTGGCGCTTGTAGATCTTGAGCGTGGAAAACTCCACCGACCTGGCCGCTAGCAGATACCAGGTCTCGGCCCACGCGCTCAGCGTGCGCTGCTCCTCCTCGCTGGCTGGCTGGAGCTTGTCGGCGTGCCGGTAGTCGGGGAAGTGGTCCTTGAACTTAAAGGTGCCACGCGCGATTTCCTGCAGCACCTGCTCGCGGACGCGCGCCGCGTGCTTCATGTTCGATGCCGTGGGCTTCAGGTCCAGCGTGGGGGCGATCTGCTTGCCCTGCCACATGAAGCGCACCTCTATGCGGTCGCGGTTTGGGCGGACTCCGCCTGTTTCTGGCCTTCGACCCATTTTTCAAATCCTTGCATGTCGATAAAGATGCAGCCGTCTGGGGCCCGACGGTACTGTCTGCCCTCGGCCCAGACTCCACGATGAATCTTCGTTTCCACGGCGCGAGCCGTGTACCCAGTCTCCTCACAGAACTTGGGAATGCGAACGTAGCGCGCTGTCATGGTCCTGCACCTCCAGGGGCGGGAAGCGCCTCGAAAATCGTCCCTCGCTGCTGCTGTGTGACCCTCACATAGTCCACCTGCACCTTGGCCAAGTTGACGAACGCCGTGGACACCTCGGCAATCGTCTTTGCCCGGGCAAGGTCCATGGGGTTCGACTTGTCCCGCAGGTCAACCAGCGTCTGCACCAGCAGGTCGCGCACGGTGTCTACTGCGCTTCCTCCTTCTTGCGCCTGTTGATTGCCTGGGTGATCTGGCCCTTCAGTTGCAAGATCTGGCGCAGCTCCGGCGGAAGGCTCTGGACCGTCACCCTCGCCCAGTGCTCCCGCGAGCTGAAGGGCGCCAAGTTGTCCAGCGTGCGTGGCAGTGCAGGGTTCTTCACCATCAGGTGCGTGCCCGGTGGCATCGGTCCGTTCACTGCTTCCCACTCGATCACCTCGACCCGCTTCCAGTCCTTCTTGGGCTGGCCAGTGTCTGTAACCTTGCGAATCAGGTGGCCACGATTCATCCTCTCGGCCCCGATGGGCCGCCAGTTCATTGGCACTTGGCGCTTCAGCCCGAGCCGCGCTACCAAATTCCTGATCGCCTTCTCCGACCGCCCCGGTAGTAGCTTCGTCAGCGACTTCACCGACACGGTGGGCAGCAGCTGGCGCACCAGCTCGATCTCCGGTTCCGTCCATTCCATTGCTCTCTCCGCCGCGCGGTGGGATGCGCTTCAGCACATCGAAAGGGGTGGCCACCCCCTGGTGGTCAATATGCGCATTTGCTTCACTATTGATAGCATGCTGCGCTTGTTGCGTATGACTCAGCTGCACTCTGCATGCTGGTGGTCGAGTGGCCGCTTTGGGGGCTCTATGTGTAACCTGCACAGCGTCCCCCGGCTGCTCGCCCGTGCCGTCGTCTCCGTCATCAAGCTTGCGCGTTGATGGCAGTCCCACCAGCCCCTTGCGGTACACGTCGCCGTCCGGGTCATAGGTCAGCATGTCGTGATCGAGCGCGGCCATCAGCTGCGTGTGCACGTTGCGACTGTCCCCGGGCTGAACGAACTTGGCCACGATGTCATCGAGGGTCAGTTCTTCATCGGGGTTGCGGGCCAGGAAGCCCAGCACCAGGCCTGCCAAGCTGTCGGGGTTTGGGCGGTAGGTCATGTGCGAGCCTCCGGTGCAGAAGCGCCAAGGAACTGCATCCCGCCCACCACCGGAAACGGCCAGCACGCCGAAGCGCGAGCCTCCAGAGCCTCTATGGAGTCGCGGCGCTCCGGGCTCAGGTTCAGGCGGATCTCGAACACTGCACCATCAGCACACTTCTTGGCAATGATGTACTTTCGGCCAGGGCCGCGACCGGTGGGGCTTCCCTTGCCGACCTTGGTGCCGTCGGGGTTGTATGTGCACATGCCGCGCCCATTGCCAGGATGCCCAGGCAGCTGTTCGGCCAGCACCAGGCCGGCCGAGATCAGACGGTCAGCCGTGCCGGTGTATACGGCTTGGTAGTGGTCCAGGTGGCGGAAGACGCCGGGGTGAATCTCGATACGGTTGCGCATGTTCAAAGCCTCCCCTTGAAGCTGTTCCGCAACTCGGCCAGTGTGGCCATGGGCGCCTCGCCGTGAAGCTGCGCTGCGTGATAGACGATCTCCGCAAGTACGATGATGCGGGCCATGATTCCATGGGCCACTGGCTGGTCTTCGGAGCTGCCGAACTTCTCTGCGACGATTTGCATTGCCTCGGCCAAGCACTGGATCTCGTAACAGGCAGTGCGCGCGCACTCTCGCATTTCTGTTTTGTGCGCGGACTCTTCCGCAGCTTCTCGCGGCGCTGATTGGCGTGGTGCACCTGGGTCGCAGCAGTCTTCGCCGTGTACATCGCACTCGGTGATCCAGTTCAGATACACGGCTGCCTGATCTAGCAACGTTTTCCGCTGCTGGCTCTCTCCGTCACCCGGGACGAGTCGTGCGGCGCGAATGAGCGCTGCGATATTGAAGGCAACTCGGTCAATTTCTTCGCCCTTGGGGGGCTCGATCATGGCCTTGTCTGCCAAATTGTGAGCAATGTCGAGCAGACGGTCTGAGTCGCCGCTCCACTTGTGATCCTCGTCGGTCATGTAGGCTTCGTTCAGAAGCGTTTCCACTTGGCTGAATGCAGCCTGGATCGCTTCCGGCGTGAGCGCATCCTCCGGACTCTTCGTCGTCGCGGCTGTGGCCGCGGGTGCGTTTTGGGGCATTGTCACGCGAGGCTTGGCGCTGGTCGGGGTTGCGACGGCGTTCATGCTGCACCAGCCTTTCCGAGATCCGCAAAGTTGGGGCCAAAGTTCCAGCGGTCATGCCCACCAAGGATGGCTTCACCTGCGGCCGTGTCGACCATGCCGCCGCAATGACGGGCTAGCGCCTGCGCGGCATCTACGAGCCCAGAGAGCGCCCAAGAATCCGGCTCGGTCTGTGCCTGCATTAGGATGTTGTCGATGGTCGCAAGGTTGCTCGCGGCCACTTCCAGCACGCACAGCAACTGCTTTCGCGTGAGAGCGTTCGGGCCCGTGATTTCAGATTCCTCTTCCATCCGCCTGATGGGTGGGGAAGGGCGGTCGCGGAACTGGCGCTGGCCTGCCCGAATGCCATTGGCGAGAGCCTCGCAACCCCCCTCTGCGAAACCATAGCTGAGAGCGGCCGAGTTGAGGGCGGCAAACGCTTGCTGCATCTCAGGGATGATTGGGCTGCTGGGGCGGTCGGCACGCTCAGTATTTATGGCGCCATACACAGCTGCGGCCGCGCTGTGAAACGCGTCAGCACCATCGTTGACCTCGCTGAGACAGGCAAATGCCAACTCCAGCAGCTGATTGGTGTAAACCGTCATCTCTTGCCAGCGCGCGTCACAGATGATGCGCAACTGCTCGGCCAGTGTTGCTGCAACCAGAGCTTCGTCCGCCGTGATGGTGCTGATCTCTGGCTCTGCTTGCGCCGCTGGCGCCTCTTTGACGCGTGGTGGGGCCTTGGTTGCGCGTGTAGCCGGGCGAGTGGTAACCTCAGACATGGTCTGATCCTTTTTTGAAACGGGTTTCTGATCAAGAAGCGCCTGAGCAATCTCACCTGCTCTGGCGCCTCGGGCGGAAGCTGGCGCTATGCCAGCTTTTTGCTTTTTGGCGGGTTCATGTGGCTGATGTTAGGGGTGTGTCCGGTCCAAAAGGGGTGCGAAAAACACCCGGAATCGTGACGTTTCCAAATTTGCGGCCTGGGTCACTGTGCCGCGCCGAGGCCACTGTCGGTAAATGGAGCACTCCACTTTCACAGTAGGGCTCCCTGGGGCTCAGGTACTGATGCCGCAGCGGGGCGTTTCTTTGCTGGCTGCCGGGCCCTGTCCGCGTCCATGTGACGCTTGATGGCATCGACGCCCGCCTGGTTGTAGACGAACGATTCGACCTGCTTCACCGAATGCTGCGACTTGTCCATGCGGTACTCGCCGTACTGGGGCGTCTTCAGGTTGTGCTGGTTGGCGATTCGCCCCACCATGGCGCCGGTGATACCCAGCATTTCGCCCACTTCGCCTGCCTGGTAGTGCTTCTCCGTGACTTGCGGTAGCGCCAGAACTTCAGTGCCAGCGACGGGGTTGATGATCTTGGCGAAGACCACTTGGCGTGCACGCTCGCCCAGGCTGGGCAGCTGTGCCAAGATGCGCTCGGCAGTCTTGGCTGCCAGATCGAGGGCGCGGGCGCGGCGGAATTCTGGCAGGCCACTGGTGTCTGCGGGCTTCGGCTGCCCGGCCTGTTGCATGGAGTAGCTGCCGGTCTTGCGGATGCTGGGCAGCACCTCTTCGAATACCCAGCGCTCGAAGCGCCCTGCCGATGGCAGGGTGCTGTTCACCACCAGGCGCATCAGGTCGGGCTCTTCAATCACCCGCACGTTCTGCATGCCGCCTTCGGTCTGAAGGGGGTGGTATTTCGCCACCCCCTTGCAATGCTGCTTGAGCGCGTTCACGGTATCTGCGAACCCGAGCGCGATGGCCGCGTCCTTACCGACAAAGCAGGTTTTCCCGTCGATCTGCACCGTACGCACCTGCAGGCCTTCGAAGTCATGGGGAACGATGTTGCTCATGGCGCTTCCTTTCAGGGGCAGGGCATCAGGTTGACGGCGTGCATGTGCTCGCGCACGGCTTCCACGCTGATTGCCAATTCGTTTAGGGCTTCTTCCTCTTCGGAACCCTCGGCCACGGCATCGAACTGGCCGTTGTTGACGCGGAAGCCAACGTTCAAGGCGGCTTTGATGATTTCGACCTTCACCTGCTCTGGCAGGGTGCGCAGGTCGACCACACGGGCCGGCTCTTTGCTGTAGCACTCCCAATGGATGGGGCTGGCGGGGGTGTTCACGATTGCTTTCCTTTCTGCTGGGTGGAGGTGGAGCGCTTGGCCTTGAAGGTCGAGCGCAGGCGGGCCAGGATTTCTCCATTCAGACTGCGGTCGTTCGCCTTGGCCTCGGCTTTGAGTTGGGCCTTGAAGTCCAGTGGAATGCGGACTGGCGTCGGTGTGAGTTGGTGACGGTCGGTCATGGCTGTGGATGAAATTTAGATTCTTTGTTTGTGGATGTCAATAAGATTCTTTGAAAAGATTCTCTGAGACATCCACAATCGAGCGATGGCTACAGACAGACACCAGGCGCCCAGCTACCCGCTGCGGATGCCTAATGACCTCAAGGCGCGCGTACAGGCGGCTGCAGAAGAAAGCGGCCGAAGTCTGCACGCTGAGCTTCTGATGCGTATTGAGGACTCCTTCTTTCTCAAGCAGAAGGTTGACCACTTCATGCTCCATGGGGGCACTGCCCTCGGGATGCTTGAGGCTGCCCGGCATGAGCTGGACGAGAAGAATTTGGAGCTGCAGGCGCTCGCTCTGAAGGTCTCCGACCTGGAGGCCAAAGGCAGTTCTGAAACTCCCGGCAACGGGGAGGCAGGGGTCACAGAACGGTATCTTCAGGCCCAAGTTACGAGCCTGTCCTTTAAGCTGAAGGCTGCCGATGAGCTGATCGAGTCTTTGAAAGACCAAAGGGAACTCACAGACAGAATGCTCGCAATCCACATGAATGCGATGGAGCAAATGTTTGAGGCTCTCACGGAAGACCAGAAGCGCCACCCAGGTGTCAGGGTGTCCAAGGCCCTGATTGATTCCCTCTACGTGAGAGACGGATTCAAGATGGCCCAAATCCTTTACGACGTTACGCCGGAGGAGGACGAGTTCCGCAGGAAGCTGGACACGTATCGACAGCCAATCACTCGCCCGATTTCGGCGGAGGTCGATTCTCAGATCGCTCGTGCTGCCAGTGAGGCGAAAACGCCTCCCGAGACCTGACCTATACGCAAGTGGGGTGGAGAACCCGCACAGCATCACACGACCCTCCCAGCCAGGCGCTCCATCAGCGGGCGCTCGCGGTACTTGCCAAACACTCCGCCGAAGAACTCGTTCATGCCGTCGTGCACGACGCGGTCCAGCTTCGCATTCGTGGTCAGCGCGTTCATGAAGGCTCTCGTGTAACACCAATTGAGCGGCTGCACCTCGCGATTGGCGCAGTCTTCGCCGCGCGCCGATGCTGAGTTCTCCAGAAACAGGACGTGGATCAGGTGGATCGCCTTGTCGCCGTACTCGCGGACCTTATCCGTGTCCCGGTCGGCTGTGTTGATGTTGAGCGCTTCGAATATTTGCTCGCGCGTGGCGGCGCGGTCGAGTGCGTCACACAGGGGCATCAGGTAGTTGCCGATCTCGATTTCCATCGTCTGCGCTTGCAGCTCTACCTCCCCAAGATTTGCAATGATGGTGGCCGCCCTCGCACCCTCTGGAGTGCCCGGACCGAGGCATTCAAGCAGGCGCTTGCTCTCTTGCATCTCATGCCTCGATTCAGCCAGGGTCTTGACGATGCTCCGCGCGATGCCGCGCAGGTACACCAGCTGCTTGATGAGTTGGTCGGCGGTCTCGGCGCCTGTGAGTTCGAGTTGCATGGGGTTAGCGTAGGTGGGTTGCCAAAAAATTGCGACTCACTGAAAAGTCACTTTTGCGTTACGCGGAATGCCGTGCGCGCCACAACAGGCCGGCTGCCCAGGTGGCTGACTCAAGCGGCCCAGCGCCAGCGGTGCGACGCATGCCAGCCAAGCGGCAGAAGAGGGTGATCTGTTTCATGTGCATCCTTTCGATTGCTGATGGTCTCGCGGACCGTTGGTGCAGAAAAAGGGGGTAAAACGGCACGACCGGGTTTAAAGGCCGTGCCCGCGCCATTCCTCGTCGTGCTCGGCGATGGCTTGGCGGGTCATGTGGCCGTAGTCAGGGGCGTCCTTGATGGCACGCGGTGGGGCAGTGGTGCCCACCAGGGCCTGGCAGTTGCGGGCGCTGCGGCGGTGCGCCTGGGCCTGCATCGTTTCCTTGCCGGTGTGCGGGTCAGGTTGCAGAGCGTCGGCTGCCTGGGTGTAGAGGCTCGCGGCCAGGGCCCATTGCAGAGCTGCCTGGGCCTTGCGCGCAGCTTGGGCGAGCATGGCAGCGTCAGCGCTGGCAGCTCGCGCCTTGCTGGCGTCGATGAAGGCGGGGATGGTGGTCTGCATGTTTCACTCCGTCGCCCTGGCTGGGCTGTTGGAGTGAATTATGCGATATGAATAACTATTGCGTCAAGCAATATGCATAACTTGCGCAGAACTTTTTTTGGGCGGCTAAACTTTGCGCTTCACAAGGGATAGCAATTCATGCCTCAACGCGGCCACTTCGCGCACCTGCTCTGGGGTGTAAAACCAGCCGCCTGCCTTA
>NZ_JAOBSQ010000042.1:0-12824 GCF_025246485.1 Acidovorax sp. K2F | reverse complement strand
GCCGCTGCTCGACCCCTTCGACCCCAGCGGGGACCACATATGACCCTCTCAAAGCTCCTGCGAAACCCGCTTCTGGCGGGTTTTTTTATGGCCGTCGCTCTTTTTGGTTGTGGTGGTGGGGGGGATCAGGAGCCGTCCGCCGTCTCCGTCGAGCTCCGCGGCGACTCCATCTTTTCCGCCCCTGGCATTGAGCGCAGCCCTGCCAGTTACATCAAGGCCGCTCGTCCTGGCTGGATGGTGGATGACAGGTCAGTTTCTGGGTTGGCCCTATTCCAGGCGCTGCCGTTCGCTTTTGGTCAGTTGTCCATCGTGGTGATCGAGCTGGGCGGCAACGACGCCCTGTACCCGCGCACAGCAGAGATGTTTGAGTCAGACCTACGCGCAGCCATTGGATCGGTCATTGGCGCCGGGAAACGCCCGGTTCTGACTGGTGTGGTGAACATGCCCGTCAGCCCTGATTTCTTCACCGCCGAGGCATTGGCGAAGCGCGATGCATTCAACGCCATCACCTTGCGTATAGCGAAGGAGTACGGGCTGCAGCACGCAGGGTGGGGTGAAGACTACCGGGGCGAGGGAGATGTGATTGCCGACCGAATCCACCGAACACAGGAGGCGTCGGATCGGCTGGCGGCTCTGTTGGTAGCCGCCATCGAGCGAACTTCCGAACAACGATAACCGAGGGAGAAAATGCCAGAACCAACCTCTACATCAGGCATCAGCCTGGCCGCAGTGTCCATTGCGCTGCTCGGGCCCATGGCCGGGCCGTATGCCCTGATCGTGTTTGCCGCGCTGGCCGGGGCGCTGTGGCCACTGAGCGCGGCCGACACCATGACCAGGAGCGCTGGCTTCTGGCTGATGCTGCGCTGCACGCTCACAGCCGTAGCGCTCACTTCTGCGCTTTCGCTGCTGCTGCAAAGCCGGTGGCAGATCCCGGCCAATGAGGCGCTGGCCCCGGTGGCGTTCGCCATTGGCGCCCTGGGCAACGGCTGGCGCCCGGTCTTCGAGGCCATCGGCTCAGCCCTGCAGGCCGTGCTTTCCCGTGCCAGTGGAGGGCCCAAGCCATGAGCACCTTGCTGATCGCACATGAGGTGGCGTGCCTGCTGCTGTTCTTCACGGTGTTCTGCCGAATGCAGAAGACCAACCGGCGCACGCGCGCCGCGATCCGACTTTCATTCTGGGCTCTGGGCACCGTGGCCGCCCTGGGCATGGCCTGGCCTTTGATGGGTTGGCCGCTGCCGTGGTTCGGGGTGCTGCTGTCCCTGGCCATCGTGCAGGTGCAGTGGGTCACATCGCATTACTGGTCGGGCGGCGTTCCCGGGGGTTTCAACAAAGGAGCGCTACATGACGCTGTTTCGTGACCTGATCGACCGCGTTTTGTCCCATGAGGGCGGCTACGTTAACCACCCAAACGACCCGGGCGGTGAAACCAAGTTCGGGATTGCAAAGCGCAGCTACCCGTCCGTTGACATCAAGGCCCTGACCCGTGAAGACGCTGTGGCGATCTACGAGCGCGACTTCTGGCAGCGTGTGCAGGGCGACAAGCTGCCGCGCGCGCTGGCATTCCAGGCGCTTGATGCCGCCGTGAACCATGGCATTGGCAACGCGGTGCGTTGGATGCAGCGTGCAGCCGGTGTTGCCGACGATGGGATCATCGGTCCCGCGACCCTGGCCGCCGTGGGCCGTGCCGACCCGGCCGACCTGGTGCTGCAGTTCAATGCAGAGCGCCTGGAGTTCTACGCCAAGCTGCAGACCTTTGACACCTTTGGGCGTGGCTGGGCGCGGCGAGTGGCGGGCAATCTGCGGTACGCCGCGCAGGACAACTGATGCTGCCCGCGATCAACCCCTTTATCGTGGCCCTGGCCATCAGCGTGGCAGCCAATGCCGTCCTGGGTTGGGCCTACCTAGGCCAGCGCGACGAAACCGCTACAGCACAGGCTGACCTGCGCGCCATGGAAGGTCAGCGCGACGGCGCACGCCAGGCGGCCAGCGCCTGCAGTGACAGCGTGGACGACCTGCGCGAACTGGCCGACAAGCGAACCCGCGAGGCGGCACCCGCCCGGGCCGTCGCCGCCAGTACCGCCCGAGTGCACAACCAGCGCGCCGACGAAATCCTGGCCGCGCCAGCGCCAGTTCCGGGCGACGTGTGCGCCAGCGCGCAAGCTCGGGTCGATGGCTGGCTCAAGGGGAGGGTGAATCCATGAAAATCGCTATTCATTTGATAGCTGCTTGCGCTTTATCGGCGTGCGGTGCGGCCAGGAATCATGTGGAAATCCAGCGCGTGAATATGGCCGTGCCCGTGGAGTGCAAAGAGCCCATCCCAAACCGCCCAATGATGCCCACCGAGGCACTGCGGCCGGGAGTCACGGTGGATCAGTTCACCCAGGCGGCCCAGGCCGAGATTGAGCGGCGCGAAGGGTACGAGGTGCAGTTGCGCGCCGCGCTGGCGATCTGCACCGCACGCACCACGATGCGCGAGTGAATGGGCAGCCCCTACTTCACGGCGTCACGCGGAGGGCAGGGGTACGCCGCCATAAGGGACAGCAGAATAGTTGCACTCGCATCGAGGTGCAGCTTTTCAGGGTTCGCACGAAGGTACTTCACTACGAGTCGAACCGCCTGGGTGTTCGTGATATTTGCAGGAACGCACGCAGCAGGGTCCTGCTGATCAAGCAGAGCCATTGTGTTGCGCGTCCCTTCAACGAGGCCCAAACAGTACGGCATCTTGAATCTGTCAACGTCCGTTTTGTCGCCGTCGAAGTATTTCACCGCCTGCTGACAAGCATCTAGGAGTTGATTCCCGTCCGCTGCAGAGACTGTTGCAGCCGAGAAGCACAAGACGAGGCAAACCGCCAGTTGTTGGGCTCTCACGACGCAGCCCTAATCAATCTTCCCGCCTCAATGTCCGCGCGCAACAAGTCATTTGCCCGCGTTTGCCAGCCCGGTCCTGTGGCCTTCAGCGCCGCAAGCACGTCTTGGTCAAACCGGATGTTGGTGGCTACCTTCGGGTTCTCCTTCACGGAGCCCTTGGGGCGTCCGCCCTTGGCACGCGCAGCAATGCTCGCAGGAGTGTGCACCGCACCAAACTTGCCAGCCTTCAGGTCGGCAAGGGAATCGCGCAGTCCGGGGATTGCCTGGCCTGCGTCGGCTTCGATGGCTCGGGCCACCGCGTCGGCATCCAGACCTCGCAGGTCTTTCATCGCCTTGATCATCGCTTGATCTCCTTCGGAAGAATGTTGGCCTTGTCGGCCTTCGTGTACACAGCCACCAGCAGGACAATTTCCTCGGCGGTGATATTGAAGTACACCACCCGGGCGCCACCGCGCTTGCCTTTGCCAGCCACCGACCAGCGCACCTTGCGGGCACCTTCAGCACCGGGGATCACGTCGCCAGCTTCGGGGTTGGCGGCGATGAAACTGATGAAGTCCAGGCGGTCCGCTTCGGTCCACACGTCAGCGACTTGCTTCTGGAAGGTGGGTGTTTCGATGACTGTGAACATGGGTTTATTGTATCTACAAAATATATAACAGCAAGCTACTTTTGTGTAGATACAAAAAATAATTCACTGATCGTTTATACAGTGGTGCACAATTCAGGGATGCCCTCCGATCAGTTCGTTCAAACCGCCCTGGCCATCCTTGGCCCGACCGCCATTTGGCTTTCGCAGAGCCGCAGCCCGCAGTTCCAGCGCTGGGCCTGCATCGTCGGCCTGGTCAGCCAGCCTTTCTGGTTCTGGTCGGTGTGGCGCAGCGGCCAATGGGGCGTTGGTGTGGTGGCTGTGGTTTGCGCGCTGGCCTGGCTCAAGGGGCTGTGGGTCCACTGGCTGGCGCCGCGCCCGCCGTCGGGTATCGCTATGCTGTCGCTGCCACCGGAGAGCCGCCTGAAATAGTGCGGCGACCATGGCTCACATCTGAGCCATCATCCTGAACTTCGCGGAGGTGGTCCAGTTTTGGACCATCCCTTTTCAACTCGTCCAGCATGCTCCTGACCCTGCACATCAGCAAGATTGAACCCGGAAATTATCGCGTAGTCATCCTCGACGGGCGGGAAGAGTTAGACCAGTGGGGCGCCCCGAACATCGGCGCTGCGATCCGGCAGTGCAGCCAGGCAAAGATGCCCGATCTTTCGGGGTTTCACATTTGGTACGAGCATGTCTGCGTCGGCACCACCACGATGAGCAACATGAGGATCGATCCCGAGGGCATCGCGCAGCGTCTGATTGCGCTGCATGGGGCCGTGCGCGGTTAGTCGCGTTACCAGCTGACTTTTGGTCGGTTGGTATTTCAAAACCGGCGCTGTGCCGGTTTTAGCCAGTCACCACATAGCTCCGGATGACGTTCATCACCATCTGGCGGTGCAGTTCTTGGCTACTGCCCATGCGAATGCCCTGTGACCAGAGGTCATCTGCAAAATCCTCGGTGTCGCTGGTGTGCCGGCGCTCTAGTGGGCGGCCGATCCATTGTGTGTAGACCGCATCATTCTGGTGGCGGGCCAGCTCCGCTCTCGTCTTCTTCGTCATCAAAATCTCCTTGAGCCCGACATTGGGCACAACGGAGTCTTGCGTCACGACGACCGAAGCGGCGACAAAATATTCCAAAAATTATTCCGGCAGGGCCAGGGCGACCCGGGCACCGTCCAGCCGGACCAGCACCGCTCCTGGTGTCTCCGCCTCAACCACTGGCACGCCTGCCAGTGAGCCGGGGTACACGTTGTCTGCCTCCGGCAGCATGGCGGTCAAAGCCTCGCGGTGCTCGCGCTGGAACTTGTGGAACAGGTCGGGCCCCAGTTCGATGCGCGCTGGCATGGAGCGGCCCTCGCGTGGCTCCGCGTATATTGCTTCTACGAGCGTGGTGATCAAGTCGGTCATGCGAACCTAAAAGCGAACCTAAACCAGCGGTTTCTGGCGTAGTTCAGCGTACACGTTCATAGTGTCGAATACGCTGGAATACGCATCAAATACCCCTATCGCGGGTTCGAATCCCTCCGTTTCCGCCAAGATAAGCCCCAAGCGCTCAACGCGCTTGGGGCTTTTTCTTTGTCAAGTCTGTCTGTTCGCCGCAGTTCGGTTGAGGAATTGCATTGCGCATAGGTGATTCCCGAATACCCAACCGATCATGTTTCGCGCCCAATCGTAAGGTCCTAAGAGCCTTGCTCGCTTTCTTGGGGACATGGATCAGATTCCGCCCGCTGTTTGGATTGCGGAGGGCCTGTGTCCTGGTGAACTCTGGCAAGGTTTCAGCCCGCCCTGTGCGGGCTTTTTTTTATTGTGTACTTCAGGCCGAGGGCGCTGGCCCGTGATAGCGGCCCAAAGCCGACATGGAGCGCGCAAGTGCTGGCCAGTGGCCCTGTATGCTGACACTGATACTGATGCCTACAGGGAAGAAGTGCCCCCATGACGCACCATCGTGACGTGCAAGTTCGCGAGCTCAGCCTGGCATTCAACGATCTGGACTTTTGTTATCTACCCAGGGCTGCGGGCTCTGCGCCTTCTCATTGCGCCGATTTTTTGTGCACGGTCGATGCTTCCAGGTTTTTTTCCAACGGAGGCCATCACATCGTTTTTGCGCTCGATTGCGAGGGTGGGCAGGGCGGCTACAACCCCCACTGCGGGGCCATCTTGCGGTACGGCAAGAACCTGTGGTCGGCTGCGCGTGGTTTCATCATTTTTGGCGATGGTGCGGTGATGGCGGAGGGGTGGAACGGTACCGCCATGCCGGCATTGGCCGTCATTGCCAATACCGTAGGCGCGGGTTTCGATCCAGTTCGACACCCGGTGTTTACGCTGCGCATCACCGCAGGTTATCGGCGCGGTGCTTTTGCGAACAGCATGCGGGTTGAGATCCGCTTGGGTGAATCGGCAAAGGGCGCTTTGCTGTTTGCTGGAGGCATTGACGGGGCCGAGTGGGGGTGGAGTTGGAGGGGCGGCTCCAAGGCCGCCATGGGAGGCATCGCTGCCGGCTTTGTGCCTCCAGTTGCCACCGGTTGCGTGGAAGAATTGCTGCCACGCAGTGCGCCTCATGCTGCGCTGGTGATGTCCCGTTTCAAATTCAGGATACATCTACCCAGTACGGCCCCCTATTCAGTAAATCGCAGGCGTGAGTGGCCCAGCATGGACACGCGCAAGCACCTATCTCGGTGCCGTGAAATGGTCGGCACCTTCGTTACTCACTCGTCGATCGAAGCACTCCACCGGCTGCCCCAATCGCTTCCCTTGTTGCTCACCTTGTCGATCTTGCGGCGGTCGCGTTTGGTTGGGCGACCTTCTGGCAATGTCGCCGCTGGCTCGGGGGCCAAGCGGCGCAGTTCTGCGGCCTTTTCGCGGGCGGCGATGCTGTCAGGGGTTTCTTCGTACAGTTGCTGGGCCACTGGCGCTGGGCCCCGGGCACCGCTCAGGCCCCGTACGAGCACGGTGCGTGCCACGGGGCCCTGGCGCAGCGCTACGGTGTCGCCGCAGCGCAGGTCGCGTGCAGGTTTGGCCAGCTGGCCATTGACAGTGACCCGGCCCTTGCCGATCTCTTCGGTGGCGAGGCTGCGGGTCTTGTAAAAGCGGGCGCACCAGAGCCACTTGTCCAGGCGCATCGTCTCCAAGGTGTTCATGGGCGAGATTGTGCCGTCTAGGCCATGGGTGTGCTGTCGGTCAAGGGCGCAGGCAGTGGCAGGCGAACCACGGCGTCCAGCCCTGTCACCTTGTGACCTTGCACCTGGTTTGTCAGTGTGATGTTGCCTTCCAGGGCCAGCACGATCTCATGGCAAATGGCCAGGCCCAGGCCGCTGCCGGTGCGCACGTCTCCTGCAGAAAAGGGCTGGAACAGGCGTGCCGCCAGCTCGTCATCAATGCCAGGGCCGTGGTCGCTGATCGTCAGCGCCGCATGCCGCCCGTCGCTGCGCAAGTCCACGGTCAACTCACTGCCGGGCGGTGCGTGGCGCACGGCGTTGTGCAGCAGGTTGCGGCTCAGTTCGCGCAGCATCCATTCATGCGATTGCACCAGGGTTGGCTCGGTGTGGATGCCAAAGTCCAGATCGCGCTGAGCAATCAGTGGCGAAATCTCCAGCGCCACGGCACGCAGAATGTCATCAAAGCGGGTGGCTGGTGGAGCGCTTTGTTGGCGCAGCTGCTCCACCTTGGCCAGGGCCAGCATCTGGTTGGCGAGCTGGGTGGCGCGGTCCACGGTGTCGCTGATCTCGTGCAGGGCTTGTTGCGGCTCCACGTCGCCGCGCAGGGCCGATTGCACCTGGGTCTTGAGCACGGCCAGCGGTGTGCGCAGCTGGTGGGAGGCATCGCGCACAAAGCGCTTTTGGTGCCGCAGCAGGTGACGCAGGCGCTGCATGACCTCATTGGTGGCGTCCACCAGCGGCTGCAGCTCGCGTGGGGCGAGCGGGGCCGCGATGGGGCTCAGATCGCCCTCGCGCCGGGCCTGCAGCTGCTGGCTGAGCTGCCGCACGGGCTGGGTGGCGCGCTGCACCACCAACACCACGGTAAAGGCCACCACGGCGATCAACAGCGCCTGTCGCAACAGGGTGTTCCACAGGATCTGCAGTGCCAGGGTTTCGCGCACCTCCAGCGTCTCCGCCACCTGGATCACGGCCATCGCCCGGCCTTCGGAGCTGGCCACCGGTTGCAGCAGCACCGCCACGCGCACATCGCGGTCACGAAATCGGTCATCGTAAAAGTCCACCAGAGCCGCATAGGGAGGGCGGGCAGGGATGCTGCCGTGCCACACCGGCAGGTCCTCAAAGCCCGACACGATCTCGCCCTTGAGGGTCGAAACGCGGTAGAACATCTGGCTCTGGTTGTCGGCCTCAAAGGCCTCCAGGGCTGAATAAGGAACGATGGCGCGCAGCTGCGCTGCGTCGTCAAAGCCTTTCACATCGAGCTGTTCGCTGATGCTTTTGGCGGATGCCAGCAGGGTGCGGTCATACGCGGTGTTGAGCGATGCCAGCGTCTGGTGGTACAGGCTCCAGGTGTTGAAACCGATGAACAGGGCTACAGGCAGCAAGATGCCCAGCAGCAGGCGCCGCCGCAGCGAGTGGTGGCGCACTCCATCCTCGCTCATGCGTCGGCCCGCAGCAGGTAGCCCAGGCCGCGCAGTGTCATCAGGGTCAGGCCTGTGCCCGCCAGCTTCTTGCGCAGCCGGTACACCACGACCTCGATGGCTTCGTACTGCACGTCGAGCTGGCCCGGAAACACCAGCTCATACAGTCGCTCCTTGGTCACGGCATGCCCCGGCTGCGCGAGCAGGGCGTGCATCAGTGCCAGCTCGCGTGGGGTCAGCTCCATCACCTCGCCGTTCAGGTACAGCGCGCCACTGTCCTTGTCGTAGCGGATGGCTCCGATCTGCACGGTGCTGGGTGCCAGCGGCGCTACGGCGGGATCTGCGCTGCGGCGCACCAGTGCGCGCAGGCGTGCCTCCAGCTCGTCCAGATCGAACGGTTTGGGCAGGTAGTCGTCGGCGCCAGCGTTCAGCCCCACCACGCGGTCGCCCACGGTGCCACGTGCCGTCAGGATCAGTACGGGGGTGCGCAGGCCACGTGATCGCGCCTGCTGCAGCACCTGCAAGCCGTCCAGACCCGGCAGGGTGAGGTCCAGGATGACGGCGTCGGGCTGCAGGGCGGTCCATTGGCTCAGCGCTGCGCGTCCGTCGCCCACTGCGGTCACTTCCATGCCACGCCGGGTCAGTGCGCGGTGCAGCGTGGCCTGCATGGTGGGGTCGTCTTCTACAAGGAGCAATTGCATGCGCGGCACCATAGCACCGTCTCATTGGGCCGGGTGCATGAGTGTTTTCCCTGAGTCTGAGGACAGCCGTTTGACAGGCAGCGCGCGCATCATCGGGCGGTTCGCAAACCTTATCAGGAGACAGACACCATGCGTCGCGATACCTTTCTGAAATCACTGGCCGCCCTGGCCGCTGCGGGTGCGTTGCCCGTGTCGGCCCAGTCGGCAGCGGCCCTCAAGATGATGATTCCCGCCAACCCTGGGGGCGGTTGGGATTCCACCGGTCGCGCGCTGGGCAAGGCGATGCAGGATGCGGGCGCCGCATCGTCGGTGTCCTACGACAACAAGGGCGGCGCAGCGGGCGCGATTGGCCTGGCCCAGTTCGTCAACGCCAGCAAGGGCGATCCGAACGCGCTGATGGTGATGGGCGCTGTGATGCTGGGCGGCATCATCACCGGCAAACCACCGGTGGGCCTGGACAAGGTTACGCCCCTGGCGCGCCTGACCAGCGAATACAACGTGTTTGTGCTGCCCGCCAACTCGCCTTTCAAGACCATGAAGGATGTGGTGGAACAGCTCAAGAAGGACCCCGGCAGCGTGAAGTGGGGTGGCGGCTCGCGCGGCTCTACCGAGCACATTGCCGCCGCCATGATCGCCCGTGAAGTGGGCGTGGACCCCGCCAAGATCAACTACGTGGCGTTCCGTGGGGGCGGTGAGGCCACTGCAGCCATCCTGGGTGGCAACGTGACCGTGGGCGGCAGCGGCTACAGCGAGTTCTCCGAGTACATCTCTGCCGGCAAGATGCGCGCAGTGGGCGTGACCTCGGGCACCCGCCTCAAGGGCGTGAACGTGCCCACGCTCAAGGAGCAGGGCATCAACGTGGAAATCGGCAATTGGCGCGGCGTGTACGGCGCGCCTGGCATCACGCCCGAACAGCGCAAGGCCTTGATCGATGCGCTGGCCAAGACCTTCAAGCACAAGGCCTGGCAGGACGCGATGGAAAAGAACGGCTGGACCCCCGCATGGATGGCCGGCGACGAGTTCGGCAATTTCGTGGATGCCGAGTTCGCCAGCATGCGCGCCACGATGGCCAAGTCCGGAATGATCTGATCCCGAAGCAAGGCGCGGCAGCCGTCATTTCTGCCTCTGGGCAGGCGGCCTGACCGTGCATTGGTTGGTGCGAAGGAAAAAACATGACACAACAACATTCATCGCGCTCCAAGCCCTTGCAGACCCTGATCGGGGTCGGGCTGGTGGTGCTAGCGCTGGGTCTGGCCTGGGGGGCCAGCTCGGTCAGTTCAGAAGCGGGCTACGGTGGCGTGGGCCCCAACTTCTTTCCCTGGGTGGTCAGCATTGCCATCCTGATCTGCGGCGTGCTGTGCGTGGCACATGCGCTGAGCGGGGGGTTTCGGGAGCTGGAAGAGGGCTCCGGCGACGAGCGCGCCCACTGGAAGGGCTTCATCTGGGTGTCGGCAGGGCTGCTGCTCAACGCCCTGCTCATCACCACGCTGGGCTTCATCCTGAGCTGTGCGTTGTGCTTCGTGCTGTCGGTACGGGGTTTCAAGAGCTCGGAAGGTGAACTCGACCTGCGCCTGCAGGCCTGGATCAAGGATTCCTTCATCGGTATCGCGGTAGCGGCCCCGGTGTACTGGATGTTTACGCAACTGCTGGCCATCAACCTGCCCGGCCTGACCAACACGGGGTGGCTGTAAAGCCTGCACGCCATGGAAACCTTAAACCTTTTGATGCAGGGTTTTGCCACCGCGGCAACACCCATCAACCTGATGTGGGCCTTTGTGGGCTGCATGATCGGCACCGCCGTGGGCGTGTTGCCAGGCATCGGCCCCGCAGTGGCTGTGGCCATGCTGCTGCCCATCACCGTCAAGGTCGAGGCCACGGCCTCGATGATCTTCTTTGCGGGCATCTATTACGGCGCCATGTATGGCGGTTCCACCACGTCCATCCTGCTCAACACCCCGGGTGAGGCCGGGTCCATGGTCACGGCCATGGAGGGCAACAAGATGGCCAAGCATGGCCGCGCCGGTGCGGCCCTGGCCACGGCCGCCATCGGTTCGTTTGTGGCGGGCACCATCGCCACGGTGCTGGTGACCTTCTGCGCGCCGCTGGTGGCCGAATACGCCATCCGCCTGGGCCCACCTGAGTATTTCATGCTGATGGTGCTGGCCTTCACCACCGTGAGTGCGGTGCTGGGCAAGAGCACGCTGCGTGGCATGGTGGCGCTGTTTGTGGGCCTGGCCATGGGCTTGATCGGCATTGACCAGATCACGGGCCAGGCGCGCTACACCGGGGGGGTGCCTGAGCTGATGGATGGCATCGAAGTGGTGCTGATCGCCGTGGGCCTGTTTGCGGTGGGCGAGGCGCTGTACAACGTGATGTACGAAGGCAAGTCCGACGAAACCCAGAACCGCCTGACCAGCACCCACATGACCAAGGAAGAGTGGAAGCGCTCCTGGCCCGCATGGTTGCGCGCCACGGCCATCGGGTTTCCGTTTGGCACCGTGCCTGCCGGTGGCAGCGAGATTCCAACCTTCCTGAGCTATGCCGCCGAGAAGAAACTGAGCAAGCACAAGGAAGAGTTTGGCACCACGGGCGCCATCGAAGGCGTGGCAGGCCCCGAGGCCGCCAACAACGCGGCCATCACGGCCACGCTGATCCCGCTGCTGACGCTGGGCATCCCCACTTCGAACACCACGGCCATTTTGCTTGGCGCGTTCCAGAACTATGGCATCCAGCCCGGCCCGCAGCTGTTCGACACCAACGGCGCACTGGTGTGGGCGCTGATCGCGTCGATGTACATCGGCAACGTGATGCTGCTGATCCTGAACCTGCCGCTGGTGGGCCTGTGGGTGAAACTGCTGAACATCCCGAAGTCGTACCTGTACGCGGGTATTCTGGTCTTCTCCACCCTGGGTGTGTATGGCATGCGCCAGAGCGCGTTCGACCTGGTGCTGCTGTACGCGATCGGCCTGCTGGGTGTGGTGATGCGCCGCTTTGACTTCCCCGCCGCGCCGGTGGTGGTGGGCATGATCCTGGGCCCGTTGGCCGAGGCACAGATGCGCAATGCGGTGTCGATTGGTGAAGGCAAGTGGACGATTTTCCTGGAGCGCCCCGGTTCGGTGACCCTGATCGTCATCGTGCTGGCCGTGCTGATCGTTCCGCGCCTGCTGCGCCGCTGGGCTGCCCGCAAGATGGCGCTGGCAGAGGCCTGAAACCGTGGCGGGGCCCCAGGCTCGCACCCATAAAAAAACCGCGCCATCGGGCGCGGTTTTTTTTCGTCCAGACGGCGCGGGCAGATCCGTGCCGACGATTTTCTTGGCAAGCCAGACCCCCAGGCGCTGTGCTCCCGGAGCCCTCCCCACCAGGTGGCTTGCTGTGAACTCAGGCTGAATCGTACCATAAAATGCGAATAGTTCTTATTTGCAGGATGGCGCATGTCTTCATTTCCGCAGGAGTTTCTGGTGCTTTGTCGTCAGTGGGGCGAAGCCCAGCGGCGTTGCAGCGCGGCCCTGACGGCGCAGGCCGCGGAGATCCAGGCGCTGCAGGCCGAGGTGGTGCGGCTGCGTGGGGCGCTGGTGGTGCGCGATACGCGGCTGGCCATGGCGTACGACGAGCTGGCGCAACTACGGGCTGCTGTGCCGGGACTCTCCCGCCGTCAGACCATGGCACGCCATATCGCTGTGCTGGCGGAGCGCATTGCCACCTTGTCGCGGGAATGCCTGCGCTGGCGACTGGCGGCGCAGTCAGACACCAGGGCAGTGAGCCACCCGGAGCAGGGTGGGGCAACCAGCGCCGCGCCCCCGGATGCTTCGGCACACCCCCGCAGGGTGCGCGTGCCCGTGGTGGTCGAGGCCCATCCGGACGCAGACGCGGGTGCGGCCTTCGACGCCAGCCTGGCCGCCGCTGACCTGGTGATTTGCCAGACGGGCTGCATCAGCCATGACGCCTACTGGCGGGTGCAGGACCAGTGCCGTCGCACGGGCAAGCCCTGCATCTTGGTGGACCAGCCGCTGGCAGCATGTGAGGCATTCCTGTACACCTCTTTGACTCCGGTTTTGGATAAAAACGCCTGATAGCGCTAGTACCATTTGCCTAG